>JBCCQY010000005.1:0-121743 GCA_039208735.1 Myxococcota bacterium
ATGGCACCCTCCCCACCACCTCCACCAAGTCGTAGGCCACATTCGCGTCGATGTAGCGCCCCCGACTGCCCGCAATCACATGCCCCTGCAGGTGGTCGACGGCGTCGGGTGGCGCTCCAGCGCGGAGGAGCCCCTGGCCGGCGACGGGATCAACCAGACAGCGTCCCTCGACCAGCCCTTGAGCTGTTCCACGAGGTGAGCACTCATTGGAATGCGCTTTGATCTCGGGACACGGCCCGGCCACCAGGTCGCTCTCGCCCGCCCATCGCCACATCAGCTGAACCACCTTCACGACCTTCCTCGCGGTGACCTCGGACGTTGTCCGGTTCAGGTGGCTCGTCGTTCCCAGGCGCTGGGTTGACCGGGGCCGTTAGACTGCGTCGATGGCCTGGATGACCCTGCAGTTCCTGCCTTGGCTCGCGATGGGCGCTCCCATCGACGATGTGCGTGCCCAAGCGATGGTTGATGCACTCGTGCCCGTCGTCGAAGCGCAGACGGAGCGGCGGTTCGTGCGCGTACCCCGGGTGGGCATTACGGTCAGGGGCTCGCTACGTGCGCGCCTCCTCCGTCCTACGGGGCTCGCCTTGGCGCTCCAGGGCGTGGCCCAAGAACGTCTTGAGCTGCGTCGCCTCGTGGAACCGCTCGTGTCGGATGCGCTCGCCGTCTACGTGCCCTACGACGAGCGCATCTACCTGGTCCAAGAGGCGTTCGACGAACTCGGTGCGAGCTTTGATCTCGCGATGGAGACCCTTGAGCCGTTGATCGAGTGCGTGCTCACCCACGAGATGATTCACGCGCTCCAACATCAATACGGGGTCGAGCTGGCGACCACGTCCGAGATGCGGCGCGGCCAGCAGGCGATTCGTGAAGGGCATGCCTCCCTTGTGGCGTCGATCTACTGCGCCGCGGAGCACGGGGATGCGGTGGTTCGTCTGATGGAGACCGTACAGGGCATCGAGCTTGAGGCCAGCCTGTCACCGGACGACGATGCGGCGGTCTATGGGTGGGGGCGAAGGGTCGCAGAAACGCTAGATGCCGAGGGCCTCCTGTGGTCTGCGATGGCGGCGCCAGCGCCTCAATGGCCGGACCTCGTGGCCGCCGTCGAACCCACGTTGCCGCCCGATTGGCGCACGGCATCTTCGTTGGGTCGCACGATGCGTGCGCTCGACGCCAACCTCGAGGCCAAGTCCGCCCTTCCCGTCTCGCCTACGTTCATCTTGACGCCCTTCTTCGGGGACCGCTGGGGCCTCGACGCGATGCCACGGGCTCTCGGCGGCTTTGCTCTCGAAGCGGTTCGAGAGACCGATGATGTGATGATCCTCGCCTTTCTGCTGGACCGGCGAGGGACCGCGGCCGAGCTGGTTGCGGGACGGCGGGCTGCGGCGGGCCGCTCTGCGTCATCTTGGCGAGGGTTCGGGACCGATTCGGGGGCACTGCTGCGAGCACCCCGGACCCGACTGTATTCGAGGGCATTGCGCGATTCACGCGTGGTCGATGCGCTGTGGCTAAAGGCCAAAACCGCGGGAGATGGACCCTACACCGAGGCGTGGATCGCCACGCCACGCCGCCTGTTTGCGGTGATGGCGTCCGGTCCGCGACCCTCTCCACGGGCGTTGTTCGACGCCGTGCGTCCCATGATCAACGCGATGTCACCGCGGCGGGGCGCTGAACTGGGTCTGTCGTCGCTCGAAGCTTGGATTGCCGCGGTCCGTCAGGTCGACGATGCCGCGACCCGGGAACCGAGTTGGCAATACCGGATGCACGAGGCGGCTCGCCTACTCGAATCCGGTGATGAACTTGGATGTTCCAAGGTCTTCGGTGAGCGGTTGGTGCCAGGGACCGTCATCGACCACGAATGCCATGCGCGGGCAGCCTTTCAGTGCGCGGCCGCCCCGGGTGACCTCGACCTTGCGCTACAAGCCGTCGCCCAACTTGAAGTGGCGCCCGCGAATGCGGCCCTGACCTTGGCTTCCCAATCCCTCGAGGCGGACCGACCGCGGGATGCTCGGCGCTTCCTCGACAAGATCGAAGAAAATCCAACGCTCGCCCTCGACATCGCGACCCAGCGGCTCGGGGTGGCGGTGGCCCTGCGCCGGTGGCGTGAGGTAGAGGAGCTGCTACGGCGAAACCCCATCTTACCCGGAGCCGCGCGCGCCGCTGCGGGGGCGGCGCTGTTCGAGCGAGGTCGGCGGTCCAGAGGCCTTGAGGTGGTTCGGGCGGCGTGCCCCGATCTGGCCGGAGCGGAACGACGGCAGTGCGTCGAGTTCGTGGCTCAGCACACGCCATAGGAGGTTCCATGCGTGTTGAACAGGCGGTGGCCAATCCGTGCGGCATTGCCGTTCTGGGAACATCGATTTGCCGGGTGCCGCCCGACCATGCAATCATCCGATGTACCGTCGAGCGAACGGACCATGCACCGGGGGCGGCCTTTGAGCAGGCCCGGGTGGCGGCGGCTTCGGTGCGGGGTGCCTTCGAGCGCCTGGGGGTGGCCGAGGTCAAGACGTCCCGCATCTCGCTTAGCCAGGATCGCCGCTGGGACCCTGATCAGAAGCAGCAGATCGACGTGGGGTACACCGCCCGGTTGTCGTTTCAGGCGGCGGTGCAAGACCTGGACACGCTCGAGACCGTACTCGTCGACATCATCGAGGCAGGGGCGAACCGCCTGGACGGGGTTGCCTTCGAGACGAGCATGTTGGGAGAACTCCGAGCCCAAGCGCGTCGTCAGGCCGTGGAGAACGGTCGGTCCAAGGCGGAACACTATGCCAGAGCTGCAGGCGTGGCCTTGGGCCGTCTTTTGCACCTCGAGGACACCGATCCCAAAGGGCTTCGCGGCCGAGAAGAGGTCACGCGAGGCGGCGCATCAGATGCCGTCGATCCGGGTTGGATCGAGGTTGGGGCTTCCGTTCACCTGACCTTCAAGCTGGAGCGCTAGCGGAGTTGGTCGAGGCCGGCGGTGAGTCGGCCTAAGGCCTGCATCGCATCGGCACTTAGGCTCTCTTCGCCTCCGAGCAGGAGGTCCGGCCCATCGTGAAGGCCCCGCGGGTCGATTTCGAAGAAGGCCGTGGTGCCATCGACGTCTTTGACCACCTTGAAGCGGTCGTCTCGGAGGGCTCGGTAGTGCTGCTCCCACGGCCCCGGGCCCGTATGCGAGACAGACTCGAGGTAGACCGTGTCGCGAAGGTAGTCGGCATCCCCGTGCCACACCGCGACCTGTGACACCCCATCGATCGGGCCCGCTGCACTGCGTTCGTCCTCGGGCAACCCCGCGAGATCCGCGAGCGTCGGCCACAGGTCGACCACCGAGATGAGCGCGTCACTGACCTCACCCTGTGGCACGCCGGGTCCCGTGACCACCATGGGCACTCGCACGCCGCCCTCGGCGACAGTGCCCTTGGCCCGGTTGGGATCGCTCGGGGCGGTGGTGACCTGGCGCGGCGTTCCGTTGTCACCGACCACCACCACGTACGTGTGATCGCGCAAGCGGTTCGACATCCCATCGACGAGACGGCCGAGTTCCCGATCGACCGCTTCCGTCGCGGCGAGGTGCTTTTCGACGATGTTGAGCCCCGTCCCGTAGCTGTGCAGGTCCTGCGGTGGCGTGTGCCACGGATTGTGGGCCCCGTTGTAGGACACCACGAGGAGGAAGGGCTCTTCCAGGGCGTTGAGCTGGTCCAGGGCGTCGTCGGTGGTGTCGGTGGTGGCGTATTGCTGTTCAATGGCGACGGATCCGTCGGGCTGGACCTTTTCGAACTCGAAAAACCCGTAGCCCCCACTCTCGTTTTCCGAATCGACCCACAGGTTGTTCATCGAACCCGAGAACCACCCGAATCCCTGCAGCGTCGGCAGGTGCGTGGTGGACGGTGAAGCGTTGCTCGACAGATGCCATTTGCCCGCCAGCGCACTGTCGTAGGGAACCTCGGCCGTGGCCAGCAGCTCGGGCAACGTGACTTCATCGAGGGGCAACTCATCGACTGTGTCGAACGGCCAAATCACCGCGCCGGTATGGTTTCGGAAGACGTGGCGACCGGTGAGCAATGCGGCGCGCGTCGCCGTGCAGGTGGGCATGGCAAAAGCGTGCTGAAACCGAAGCCCTTCATCGGCCAGGCGGTCGAGGGTCGGCGTAGGTGCGGTCTCGGGATGGACCCTGTACGAAGCCACCTTGTCGATGCCCACATCGTCAATGATGACCACCACGAAATTGGGACGTGCGGCGGGAACCGACGGGGATTCATGGGGGCTCGGCAAGGCCACGATCGCCTCGTCGGGGACGGCACACGCCACAAGGCCCCAAGCCACCAACCCCATTCGTGCGATCATTGCGTCCGCCCTCCGATTGCCACGTAGGGTACCCCGCGTCAGGGAAACTCCGCGCAATAATCGGCGCCTCGTCACACCCGGGAGCCCCGATGGCCTTTTTCGATCGACTCCAAGGCGAAGCCCCCCGATACGGCTGGGCTCGCGATGCCCACAAGGCGCGATGGAACCCCGCGGAGGTCGCGAGACGGACCAGCCGGCAACGCGATGAGCGAAGGGTCTGCATCATCGGGGGGGGAGCGTCGGGCATCCACATGGCCTGGCTGCTGCGCCGTCGGGGATTCCGCAACGTCACGGTGTTTGAACGCAACGACTACGTGGGGGGCAAGGTGCTCACCCTCGAAGCGGGTGGGGTCAAGCATGAGATGGGGGCCTGCTACACAACCCCTGCGTATCGACAGGTTCGCGCACTACTGTCGGAGTTTGGGCTCTATGACCGGGCTCCCGTGGCCGGCCGAACCATCATTCGCGCTGACGGCACCGAACAGACCTTCGGGGATTGGGCTTCTGAGGAGTTTGCAAGTCAGCTCCAAGGCATTGCGGGACGACTCCCCTCGTTGGGGGTGGGACTGTTCGTGTTGCGTGACATTTGGCGCTACAACCGGCTCCATCGCTCGATCTTCGGTCGGTACGACGGCACCTTCCCACCCCGGCCCTCCCAGCGCGGTCTCGAGCAGATGCAAGGGACGTTCCTCGAATACCTCGAGCGGAACAAGCTCCAGACGCTGATTCCTGTCATGCGATTGTTCCAATCGGCCCAAGGCTACGGCTACATCGAGCAGGTTCCGGCCTACTACGGACTGTTGTGGAACGATCCGGGCACGATGAAAATCGTCATCGAGCAGCTGACGGGGCGGGGGCGACAGGGCGGCGCGGACCTCACCAAGGCCGGAATGCAGACCCTCTTCACCGAAATGGTGGCTCGCTCCTCGATCGACGTGCGGCTCTACCACGAGGTGGTGCGTATCGAGCGCGACGACCCCATCCAGGTGCGGACGCGAGACCGTCGCAGTGGAGCCGAACTCGTCCACGACTGCGACTTGCTTGTGGTGGCCACGAATGCCCGGCAGGCCCTGGATTGGCTGGATTCGCCGACCGACGACGAACGGGCTTTGTTCGGCACCCAGACGACCCACCAGATGACCACGTCGCTGCAGAAGGGGCGCCAACGGAATCGGCACGGCATCGACTCGTGGCTCCACCACGCGGTGCCCGGCAAAGACCATCACGTCACGACGCAACGACTCTCAAGGTTCTATCTTGATCCCGAAGGCTACGAGGCGCAGCCCGTCGAGGAGCCGGACTACCGAGTGGTGTTTCAATACGGTGCGATGCCGGCCTCAAGGGAGCAGATCAGCGACCGGTACGCCCGGCACTACCGGGGTGAGGATTCGGGCATCGCGGTCGACGGGGAAGAGGTCATCGACCGCCGCTTTTGGACCTACTTTCCCCACTGGGACGACGTGGGCATCCAGGCCGGAAACCCGTGGAAGGTGTTGGACCTGCAAGGGCAGAATCGAACGTTTTGGGTGGGCGCGTCGGCGTGCTTCGAGAGCCTGCGTGACATCGTGAACTACAACCTGCTCCTCATGTCCGAGCACTTCGACGAGTAGCGTCAGAACAGCTCGGTCGGTTCGTCATTGCGCACGGTGGCGACGAAGCGAGGATGGGCCAACGGATCGGGATCCGGAACCACCTTTTCGAGTTCGGTGCACACCACCTCGGCGGTGGGTCGTTGGTCAGGGTCGACGCAGAGCATGCGGCCGACGAGGGGCCGCCAGGGTTCGGGCAGCCGGTCCTCGTCGTAGTCCGCCGCTTCGACTTGTTCCCGGATGAGCCACACGGGACCATTGATGAAGGGGCTGCGACCCGCGAGTAGTTCGTAAAGGATCGCTCCAAGACCCCAGACATCGGCGGCGGGTCCCACGCGCGTTGGATCGGTGTATTGCTCGGGCGAAGCGTAGATCGGGGTGCCGATGAACTGGCCCGGAAGGGTTTCGGTGACCGCTCGCCGGCGATCGCGGGCCAGGCCAAAGTCTGCCACCCGAGGCACCACGTCGCCCGTCGATGTGTCGAGCAACACGTTGGCCGGCTTGAGATCGCGATGCACGATGCTCCCTTTGTGCGCCGCGGCCAATCCGCGACCCACCGCGAGCGCAACGGCCGACGCTTCGTGGGGCGTGACCTCGTAGCGAGTCAGCAGATCCTCAAGGGAACACCCGTCCACGAGCGGCATCACCAAGCCATGCTTGCCGTGGATGTCGATCACGTCGAGGACAGGTACGATGTGCGGCGACATCAAGCGGCTCTGGATCTTGCCTTCTTCGACGAGCCGAGTGGCCAAATCGGGCTTGGCATCCAGCAAGACCTTGAGTGCATTGGGCCGGTCGAGGGTCTCGTGGAGCACCTCGTAGACCATCGCCATGGCGCCCTGGCCGATGAGCCCACACACCCGATATGGTCCGAAGCGCTCGCCGTTCGCAAGCTCGGAGGGGGAGCCTGCCGCCGGCGTGCGGTCCTGCCCCAGCTGAAACAATGGCAGCGCCCCGACCCCTTTCACGTCGAACGGTCCGATTTGAACGACGTCGTCGGGACGTCCGAGGACGTCGGCAATCACCCCTGAGACAAACGTGCACCCCGGCCGACACACCGCATGAATGCCGAAGGCGAGGTTTACGCTTGGCCCCACCGCGGTGTATTCGGTTCGGCGGTCGGTCCCGAGGTAGCCCACTGCGGCGGGTCCGTGGTGAATGCCCACCCGCAGTCGGGTCTTGCCCTGGCACCGGACCTGCCAGATCGCATCGAGTTCTCCGGTGCGTTGATGCAACGCCTCCGCACAGGCCGCAGCGCGCTTGACCTGCTGTTCGATGGGGACCTGTACCGGCACCCCAAAGTGCACCAGCACGCCGTCGCCAAGGAACTTGTCGAGGAAGCCTTCGTGCTCGAACACCACGTCCGAAACGAGCCGGAAGTAGTCCGAGAGGTAGGCGGCAATGCCCCCGGCTCGAAGGCGCTCGGTCAAGGCGGTGAACCCGACGATGTCGACCACAAGGGTGGTGATTTGGCGCATCTGAGGCGCATCGTCGAAACTGGCGCGGCCTTCGACCACCGCGTTCACGAGGGCTGGGGGAAGGAACCGCCCAAAGAGTTCCTCTCGCAGCTGTCGGTTGAGTTCGCGAACCTCCCCTTCGCGCTCCTTCAAGCGCAGCAGATTCGTCACGGTGCTCAGCAGCTCGCCTTGTTCGAAAGGCTTGCCGATGAACGCGTCCGCTCCGACCTTGGTGCCCGCGGTTCGGCTCTCGGGGTCGGAACGAGCCGTCAACAAGATGATGGGGACCGAGCGGTGTTCGGGGTCCTCCCGCACGCGGCGAATGAGGTCCGGACCGTTGAGGCCATCCATCATCCAGTCCGTCACGATGAGTTCGGGCGTCCGCATCTGGATGTAGACCCACGCCTCTTCGCCGTTCTTGGCGCGGCACACGGTAAAGCCTTCGCCCTCGAGCAAGTCCGCGACGAAATTGCGCAGGTCGAGATCGTCCTCGACGACCAGCACGTAGGCATCGGGCAGCACGCTCGGCCGATCGATGGTCGGGCCGTCGGGGTCGAATTGTGCATCGGTAAGGATGACGGTCGGCTCGAGGTACTCCACCTGAGCGGGGCCACTCGGCGCTTCCGCACGGGTCAGGGTGATGTAGAAGTGGCTTCCGAATCCCTCTCGGCTGTCGACGCCCACGTTCGCACCCATTTCGCCGGCGAGTCGCCGCACCGTGTGCAGGCCGATGCCGGTTCCACTTCGGCGCGAGGTGGCGTCGCCCAGGGTCGCGAACGGCTGAAACAGCTTGGGTTTATCGGCATGGCTGATGCCAGGGCCCTGATCGCTGACCACGATTCGAGGTCCTGTGGGCGTGGTGCGCACGCTCACGTCGACCACACCCTTGTCGGGACTGTATTTGATCGCGTTCGTGACGTAATTGACGAGGACTTCTTCGAGCTTCTCGGGATCTGCAAGACCAAAGGCCGCTTGGGCGCCATGCGCCTTCACGCGAACCCCTCGCGCCGCGGGAACGCCGTAGTATCGAGCCACGAACTGTTGGATGAAGCTCGAAAGATCAAGTCCCTGAAGCGAGGACGAGCCGAGTCGAGCGGCGAGGGCCTCGTGCCGAAGCAAGGCGTTGAGTTGGTGCGCCATGCGCCGCGCGTTGGCCTGCGCCACTTCGAGCCATCGGGAGTCGGGATCGGTGCGGCGCAGGTGCTCGAGCGGTCCGAGGATCATGGTGAGCGGGTTGCGGATGGCGTGGGAGACCTGCCGGAAGAACTCGACGCGCTGGTTCGACAACGTCGCGATGGCCTCTCGACGGGCGGTGAGGCGGTGTCGGATCGCGTGCTGCTGGCCCGCGAGCACCGCCATCATCCCGAGCGAAGGCATCCAGATCGCGAGGAAGTACAGGTCGATCCAGAATCGCTGATTGGCGCCGAGAACGACGGGGGCCAGGGCACTTGCCCCCACGAACAAGGCCGCCAGCGAAATGCCGTAGGCCAGCGCCTGGGCGAGCGTGGCGCGCAAGAAGAGCATCGCCAACAACACCATCGACATCAGCAAGGTGACCGGGCGCACGTTGTCGGCCGAAAGGGTGCCCAGCGCGTAGACGGGCAGCTGCGACACCATGGCGCCCCAGAAGAAGACGTCCATGAATGCATCGTCGTAAGGCTTACGACGCGTCAGGTTGATGGTCGTAAAGACCCCGAACGACGTCGCACCGATGACCATCGCCACGGTCAGGGGACCCCACGCAATGTGAGCCCATCCAAACGTGTGAGCGATGACGAGAGCCGCTCCGGCGAAGAGGTTGGCGACGAGTCCAACGGTGATGTTGGTTTGATTGGTCGCCCGCCGCGGGCGATCGCGAGGGTCCAGCATGAAGCCATCCTACCGGGGGTGTCTCGTCGTGTTGAGCCAACGGCATAGAAGGGCCGTGAGGAGGAAGTCAATCCTGCGGTTGATGCGAATTCGCGAGGAGGAGGCCGTGTGAAGAGCTGGGTTTTTGCCCGGGAGCGCGTCTTTGAAGCCCTGGCGCAACATCCCGACTGGGCGCTGTTGTCGATCAATGACGCGACGAGTGACGAACCCAACTTCGGCGCCCACGGTGGGCCTATCCAACGGGTGTACTTCGATGACTTGACCCACGCGTCGCCCGCCGCGATGCGCACGGGTTTTGTGCCGCCGTCTTGTCAAGATGCCGAGCAGATCGCTGGGTTTCTCAAACAACTGTCACGGCAGCCGCCCCCAGGGCTTTTGGTGCATTGCATGGCGGGCATCTCGAGGTCGACCGCCTCGGTGTGTGCAGCGGGTGCGGTGTTCGAAGGGCCGGAGCGTGCGCTGGCGGTGTTGGATGAAGCCGTGGAAGAGACCGAGCGGGTCGGCTTGCGCCATGGTCAGGAGGCCTTGCCGAACCCGCGACTTGTCGCGCTGCTCGATGAAGCGCTAGGGTTCGAACGCAGGCTTCTAACCCCGGTCATTGAACGGTTTTGGCCCCTGCGCACCCTCGAGGAAATCGTGGCCGACGCCCAACGCTGATCTCAACGTTGCCAGACGACTTCGCCTTCGACGACCGTCGCGATGGGCACGAACTCGTCTTGCCAAAGCGTAAGGTCCGCCAGTTTGCCGGGCGTGAGTGAACCGAGGCGGGCCTCGTCTCCTACGGCGTACGCGGCGCCCTGCGTGAATGCTGCGATCGCTTCGTCGAGGGTGACCACTTCTTCGATGCGCCAACCGTCTCGAACCGTGGCGGCTCGTAGGCCATCGGCGGGTGACGGGGCTTCGACGGGCAGGTCGGATCCGAAGGCCACGGCGGCCCCTGCATCGACGAGGGAGCGCCAACGGTAGCCCCAGGCCATCCGATCGGGGCCGAGGCGATCTTCCGCCCACGGCCGATCGCTCGTCGCGTGGGTGGGCTGCACCGATGCGATCGCCCGCAACGTGGCAAATCGGGGCACGTCCTCGGGTTTTACGACTTGGGCGTGCTCGACGCGATGCCGCACCCCGCTGGATCGGGCCCCGCGGGCTCCTTCGATCGCGTCGAGAGCGATGGTCACGGCGCGATCGCCAATGGCGTGAATGGCGACCTGGCCGCCCGTGGCATCCAGCGCGACGGTCCATTCCGCCATCTCCTGGGCCGAGGTCAAGGCAAGCCCTATGTGGTCGGGTTCATCGGCATAGGGCGCCGAAAGCAACGCGCCTCGAGACCCCAACGCTCCATCGCCATACAGCTTGACGCCTTGCACCCGGAGTCGCGCCGGTCCATGCCAAGGCCCCTCCGTGCGGAGTCGCTGGGCCGCCTTCGAATCCGGGCTCATGTAAACCCACAACCGCATGGGTAGGGCCCCCTCGGCGTCTGCGGCGGTCATCACATCGAGGGTCGCATCGTCGATGCCCATCACATGAACGCCAGTGAGCCCGTACGTGACGAGGTCGGCGAGTCCGCGAGTGAGGTACCGACGAAGATCGTCGGGGGTAGGGGATGGAGGGCTCACCAAGCTCATCGCGGCGTCGATGAGAATCCCGTTCGGGCGTCCCTTCGCGTCCCTAAGGATTTGTCCCCCGGGAGGATCTGGTGTTTGGGCGGTGATGCCCGAGGCATCGAGCGCCGCCTGGTTGACCCACACCGCGTGTCCGTCCACGCGGCCCAGTCGGGTGGGCCGACCCTCGGTCCGAGCGTCGAGATCGGCGAGGCGGGGCCACGTGCCGGCTGGGGCGTCGGGCCAGTCGTTCTGGTCCCATCCTCGGCCCAGCAGCCACCCTTTCCCGGAACTTGCCGTCTCGATCCGATCGAGGGTTTCGGCGTAGGTCATAGCCCCTGTCAGGTCGAGTTCCTCAAGCACGCGGCCGTAGGCCACAGGATGGGCATGAGCGTCGACGAAGCCGGCCGTGACGCGGTCTGCGTGCAACACGACGGTCTGGGGGCCCACCCGAGCCGTCGTGCCTGCGGGGGCCACGGCGGTGATGCGACCGTCTTCGACCACCACATCGACATCCGCCTGGATCACGAGGTCGGCTGGGGGTTGGGTTGCTGGGGAGGGCGTGGGGCGCATCGTGCACCCCCAAAGCCACCACGTCATGCTGCCCCCGAAGGCTCGTTGGAAGACCTGTCTTAAGATCGATTAAGCGGAGGTTCATTCCTCCGATGCCTACAACGTTCCCACCACGAAGGCCCGCTGGCCACGCTCGGAGGGAGACCGATCATGAGGCTTCAACTGTACACCGCGCTCGCTTTAGCGGGCCTCCTCGCCGCCGGATGCACGGGAGAGTCCAACGAAGACAACCCCGAGGACCCCGGGACGACCGAGACCGGCACTGCAGACCCCGAAGACACGTCAACCGACGACACCGGCACCGACGACACCGGCACCGATCTTCCGGAGCCCGATGTCCAGGTCGTCCTGCTGGCGGGCCAGTCGAACATGGCGGGCCGAGCCAGCGCCGCGGACCTTCCGGCCCAGCTCCAGGTCTCGCAGGACGACGTCCAGCTGTTCTACAGCGGGGGTGGGTCCCTCATTCCCGACATCCTGACCCCGTTAGAGTCGGGCAGCGGCTCCGACCTTGGGCCCGAGGTCACCCTGGGTCGCACCCTGGCCGACCTGGTGCCTGACGACGACTTCGTGCTCATCAAGCACGCGGTCGGCGGCACGAGCCTGTTCGAAGACTGGGATCCGGACACCGGCGTCGAGTATCAGGAGCTGTCGGACACGGTGGCCGACGGCCTGCAGGCGCTCGTCGATCAGGGCCTGACGCCCGAGGTTCGCGGTTTCGTGTGGCTCCAGGGCGAGGCTGACGTGGTGCAGGGGCGCACCCAGGAGCAGTACACGGCAGACCTGACCGCCTTCGTCAATGCCGTGCGGACCGACTTCGCCGGCGGCGACGATCTGCGCTTCGTCGTCGGACGGCTCTCCGACCGGCAATTCGCCGGTTCTGGATTTTCGAACGGCCGAGAGGATATCCAGGCAGCGCAAGACGAGGTCGCGGGCACGGTTGCCAACGTGGCGCTTGTCGACACCGACGACCTCACCCTGAACGACGACCGCCACTACGACACGGCGGGGCAGCTGGCGATGGGCACGCTCCTCGCCCGGGCGTTGCTCGAGCAGCCGCAAGCCTCCGACACGGCGCAGTTCGACTTCGGACTCGTGGGACAGAAGCTGGACATCGAAGAGCCGGGGTTCACGCCCTTGCAGCTCAAGTCGGGCGGGAGCTCCGACTCCGTCCTCGTGGTCGATCCTGCGTCCGGATGGACGATCCGCCTCGACTCTGCCGATCCCGACACCAACCTCATTGGGCGCAACCGGGGCCCATTGGGGACCCCCGTCGGTAGCGCGTTCACCCTCGAGGCCGTGTACATCGACTTCGTCACCGCCATCAGGACATTCACGATCGGCGGGCTCGATCCTGCGCGCACCTACGACGTGCAGTTCTGGATGTTCGACGACAACACTTCGGACCTCCGCACGCAGACGCTCACCTTGACAGATGGCACCGAGCTCGGCAGCACCGACGGCCCAGGAAACGAGGACCGAGAGCTCACCGACGACGACGCGTTCTCGATCGTGGGCCGCGCGCTTACTCCCGAGCCCGACGGCACGCTCACCCTTACCTGCGCCAACAGCGTCACCGTCGACCGCTGCCTCACCAACGGCATTGTGATCACCGAGAACTGAAGCGGGCTCCCCGTTTGGCGACGCGCTGCCACCGGTTCGCTCGGTCGGTGGTTGCCCGTCGTTCCGATCTGCGAGACGGGCTCGCACAAGGGTGACGTCCGCCCTATGCTGACGACCGGGCGACCGCGGAACGTCCACCCACGCCCGTTTGACCAGCTTCCGGGGGCACCCATGTGGGCATGGCTGTTGGCACCACTGGCGATGGCCACCGATGCAGATAGCATCGGGATTTGCGGCTATCGTGCCTTGTTGATCGGCGTGGAGGCGTATGCCGACCCCGACATCAACGACCTCGATACGCCCCACGAAGACATCGCGGCGCTCTCGCAAACCTTGGCCGATCGCTATGGCGTACAGACCGAGGTGCTCGAGGATCCGAACCGTCGGGCGTTGCTCGATGCCTTGGACGGTTTGCGCACCACGACCCGGGAATGTGAGGCGGTCATCGTCTACTTTGCGGGCCACGGCATCTACGATGAGGCGGCTGACGAGGGCTACTGGTTGCCAAGTGACGCGGACGAGAACAGTCGGGCCACGTGGATTTCCAACGCAGATGTGGCCAGCGGCGTCAATGCACTTGAGGCCCGGCACGTCCTATTGGTGTCGGATTCGTGCTTTGCCGGGTCGTTGTTTCGCACGCGAGGGATTGACGTGGCGCGTTCGGGCGACGCGGCCACCCAAGAGGCCTCCCGTCTGGCGCGAGATCGCAGTCGATGGGTGCTGACGAGCGGCGGGAACGAGCCTGTGGTGGACCAGTATCGTGATGGCCTTTCGGTCTTTGCCTACTTCCTGCGACAGCAACTTTCGACCGTCGAGTCCCGGTTCGTCGTTGTGGATGCGCTCTTTCCTCAAATCCGTTCGCTGGTGGTGGCGAATGCGGCGCAGACGCCCCGCCAGGGGCCGTTTCGGGGCACGGGCCATGAGGGCGGCCAGCTCGTTTTGGTCAACCGCGACGCGTCGGCGAACGCCGGCCTCAACACCGCGGTGTTCACGGCGCCCCCGGCGAGCGAAGGCCCGGCCCAACGCGACAGTCGCCCGGAAGCGCCGGCGTGGTGGGTGGCCGGCATCGTGCTGGGGCTCGGTGCGTTCGGCGTGGGGGGCTTGTTCTGGCTGTTGCGTCGGTCGACCGCACCGCCCGACGCGCCAGCGTCCCCGACGTTGCGGGGCCTAAAGCGGCAAACCTACCAGGGGTTGTGGAACCGAATCGAGCGGCTTCACGTTGACCTACGGCGAGGTCAGGTGGACCCCGAGGACTACGCCAAGCGTGTGGGCGACGTGAACGCCTTTGTCATCGAACGGGGACTGCACATTGAACCCGACGATGCCGCCTTGATTGACCGCTACCTGAAGGGGTTGGTGCGATTGAAGGAGGCGGCGTCGGCGGCCGGTGACGACGCCGAGGCAGACTTCGAAACCACGGGGGCGTTTCAAGCGAGCGTGCTTCAGGACGCGCCCGAATTGGCCTCGGTCGACGAAGAGGTGAGGGGACTGCGCGAAGCACTTCGTCAGAAGGTGCAGTCCCTCTACGCGGAACCGTGACGGTGGACAAGAACTGTCCGGTTTTGCCGTTACGTCCCATTTCATGGTTCGACGGTTGGCCAGTGTAGATTTAGGGGCGGTGCAACGGGCCTGGCGCAGGCGTGATTTGTCCGCGACCACCATGGCCCTTGCCGATCTGTGGCGAGCGTCGGCGCACCCGTTGGTGGCCAAGGCGCTTCGTGAAATTGGGCAGGCTGCGGCCGAAGCGCTGGATGCGCGAACCGCCCTGTCGGAGTTCCCAAAGAGCGTCCCTTCCTCTGTGGCGATTCCCTTACTTGGAGCGTGGGTCCGGAAGCGCACGCGCGGTGATGCCGTGGCCTTGCGGGTTCAAGCCATCGTCGATGGCTACGACCGTGACCCCCGCTTGTCGGACTTGGCGATCGATCTGTTGGCCAATTCGCCTTCGAAACGCAGCATTCCGCTCGATCGGGCGGTGTGGCGGCTCCTCAAGAAGCAGCGCGACCCACGGGCCTTCGTCAAAATCCTTGAGGTCGACGACCATCCCCATCTGCGTCGGGGGCGCCAGGGGTGGATGGCCGATGGCGTGGGCCGGGTGTTCAACAAGCAACTGTCGCGTTTCATGGATCTGAAGGGAACCCCTGGTTGGTCGCCAAAGCGTGTACCGGTCGAGGTGCTGCGCGATTTGCGGGAACTGCTCCGAGCGTTTCGGCGCGAACGGCGGCTCGGACCCGGCGGGGATTCGGCGAGAGAGCTGCTCGAAGCCATCCTGGCCGATCCCAAAGAAGATGGACCGCGCGCGGTCTACGCCGATTTGCTGACCACCCAAGGGCTGCCTAGCGGCGAGTTCATTCTGTTGCAACTCCAAGAGGCCGCCGGCACGCTCGATGATGCAGGCCAGGCGCGCATGCAACAGTTGTTTGATGCGTATGGCCATGCATGGGCCAAGCGCGTCGTCCCCGATTGTGTGTTGGCTGTCGAGGATTTCCGAAGGGGATTCTTTACCCGAGCGCGTCTCCGTCACCCGTTGCTCGCCGATCCAGGCGCCGTCGACTGGTGGACGGTCGAGGAAGTTCGGCTGCTTGCGCCCGAGGCGCTTCTTGCGTTGGTCGAAGGTCGCTCGTTTCGTTCACTGCACACGGTTCACGGCGTGCGCATGTACAACCTGTCGCTCCTGGCCGATGCACATCCGCGGCTGCAGCGCCTCGTGTTCTCGAGAAACCCAAGGTGGATGGGAGGCAGTGCGGTGCCCAAAGATCCCTGTGGTTTTCGAAACCTTCGTGAATTGGCGCTTGGGCGTCGAGAATTCGAGGCATTCCCTTGGCTCACGGCCGGACTGGCGCGTCCCCTTCGGCGCTTGCGGGTCGATGTGCAGCAGGCCCGGTGGGCATCGGATGTAGGCTGGATCCTCGAGCATCGCGAAGCCATGGCCAAGGGCGTGGATTTGGTCGTGAAAGACCGGATGCGGATCCACTTTCGCCGTCGCGACGGGGGCTGGTCGATCGGGGTTCACTGCCAGAGCCCTCTCGGAGGCGGAGGACTGTCTGCATTGCCTCGCGAAGAGGTGGTGCTGTTTTGCAGTGAAGACGCCGATCAACGGGCTAAGGCCGCGCGCCGGTTTCCCAATGCCCGCCTCATCGAGCGGCCCTAGAGCACCGATCAGCATAGAGCGGGAAATCGAAGTCTAGACCGGAAAGATGGTGGCGGGACTCGGGGACTGCTGAGGTTCTACGATCGGAATCGGCGGGTGCCGCCCGGTGTGCGGTGGATGACCCTCGACAAGGCCGACCGTGTCTGATCTTCTGGGGCCCGGAGGTACCCGATGGCCCGAGCCGCTCGATGGAGACCGCCCGTGGAACTGCGCGCCGAGGAGAAGCCGATCATCAAGCGGCTGAAGCGCGTCGGGAAGTTGTTCGCGTTCTTGCGGAAGCGTCGACACGAGCTGTTCGACGAGCCGTTCCGCGAGGAGCTGGATGCGATGTACGCCGACGCGCCGCGAGGAACGCCGCCGAAGGACCCCATGTTGATGGGGTTGGTGCTCCTGCTGCAGGCCTACGAAGGCGCTTCGGACGCGGTGGCGGTGGAGAACGCCATGTTCGACCGACGATGGCAGCTGGTGCTGGACTGCCTGGGGATGGAGCGTCCTCCGTTCTCGCAGGGAGCGATCGTCGACTTCCGGCGACGGCTGATCGCCCACGACATGGACCGTCGGCTGCTGGAACGGACGGTCGAGCTGGCCCGAACCACGGGAGACTTCGGGCACAAGGCCCTTCGGGTGGCGCTGGACTCCGCACCGCTGCAGGGGGCCGGTCGGGTGGAAGACACCTACAACCTCATCGCCCACGCGATGGAGGCCGTGGTGGACTGTGCGGCCATGTGCGCCGGACTCCGGCCCGAAGCCGTGGCGGAGCAGGCCTGCCTGGCGCTGTACGGCGACGCGAGCATCAAAGCCTCGCTCGACATCGACTGGTCGGATGACGAAGCGAAGGCCGAGGCCCTGCAGCGCATCCTGGCCGAGGTCGACACCCTGCGCTCGTGGGTCACGGCGCACGTGCCCGAACCGATGGACGGCGACTTGCAGCGAGCGCTCGACCTGCTCGCCAGGCCGTCGAGCAAGACCTCGAGCCCGATCCCGACCGCCCGGGGCGGTCCCGCATTCGGCAGGGGGTCGCCAAGGACCGCCTCATCTCGGTGACGGACCCCGAGATGCGCCATGGGCGCAAGTCGAAGTCGAAGACCATCAACGGCTTCAAGAAGCACGTGGCGGTCGACCTCGACGAAGGACTGTTCCTGGCCGCAACCGCACGTCCTGCCAACGAGCGGGAGCATGCGGCGGAGCTTGAGCTCCGACGCGATGTCGAGCGACTGGGCAAGGTCTCCGAGTTGCACGCTGACCGAGGCTACCTGCCCGGCTCCTGGCTGCCCGAGCTGCATCGCGAGGGCAAGTCCGCGGTCTCGAAGCCGTGGATGACCTCGAGCGCACGTTTCGCCAAGGCGGACTTCACCTTCGACTTCGAGCGGAACGAGGTGCAATGCGCGGCTGGCCAGACCACCGCCATTCGTGAGCGACCCAGCGGCCGCGCCGCGTCGTTCTTGGGCAAGATCTGCTGCGACTGCCCGTTGCACGACGACTGCCTGCCTGCCGGCAAGCGGCAAGGGCGCCAGATCAACCTCCATCCCAACGAGGAGTTCCTTCAGCACCTTCGGGGGCTCACCAGAACGCCCGAGGGGCGCGCACTTCAACGGCAGCGCGTCACCGTCGAGCACCGGCTCGCTCACCATTGCCGTCGACAGGGCGCTCGTGCGCGCTACATCGGCGTCCGGAAGAACACGTTCGATTGCCGCCGCATCGCCGCCGTCGAGAACCTCCACGTCATCGATCGGCTGGCTGCATAGCGGCATTTACCCGCTCGGTGCTCTAGTCAATCGCTGCAGGCGTCGGGTGAGGTCGTCGAGGCGACGTTGCCAGTCCTCGACCGACGCCATTCGTTCGCGCACATCGGGGAAGTGGGGGTCATCCCGACGGGCCCAATGCCAGGCGGTAAACCCCATCACGCGCATCAGCATGAGTGGCTCGACAAGCTCGGCCGCCTCATCAGGAAGTGCACGCCGCCGCCGGTATCCTTCGATGAGGAGTTGCCGGACCTTGGCTCTCGCGGCGTAATGTGCGTCGAAGGCGGCATCGTCTGCACTCGGGCCAAGGCGCACGGGCGTGGTGTCCGGCTGGCCAGCCACCGTGTAGCCCCAATCCAACGTGAGCAAGTCCTGCATCGCGGGGCCGACCATCGTGTCGTCGAAGTCCATGAATACCGGCTCAGGTCCTGGCCATAGCAGGTTGTTCATGCCGAGATCGCCGTGAATGCGGAGGAGCGGGACTCCGGCAAAGCGATTTGCGCAAACTTCGATGAGGGCCTCGACGCGTTCGCGGAAGGGTTGCTGGACAGACTTGGGCACGGCACCGGTCGACTCGAGGAACCGGAGGTTGCCGCCAAGCACCGAGGCCGGTGTCCAGCGGGGGCGATGGGGAGCGTCCCGCATTTCCCCGACATCGTGCAATTGTGCGACCCGCTCGCCAAGGTCGCGAACCTCGTCGGCGCGAAGTTCGGTTCGGTCCTCCATGGTGGACCGATCGCCGATCACCCGGTCGAGGACCACGTAGTGGATGCCGTGCCAGGTGCCAATGCGCCCCCCATCGGCGAGCGGTTGGGGAACGAGCACGGCAAGCCCCGCCGCGGCGAGTTCCTCGATGAAGGTCACCTCATCTTGCAGGGCTGCGTGAGACCAGCGGCCAGGCCGGTACATCTTGATGATGGGGCCTGGTTCATCGTGCGGTCCAAAGCCGTACACGCGGTTCTCGAGACTCTCGTAGTCCGTAAACCGCATGGGAACCTGGGTTCGCACGAGAGGAAGCACGTCGCGTGCGTTGAGCGTGTGAAACCGTTGGGCTGCGGCAGGGGCGCCGTCGGTCCAATGGGCGAGCCAGAAATCGGGATCCATGATGGGAACTCGTATTGGGTCACGGCCCTGAGATCGCGTCGACGGGGCTCATGAGGCCTCAGGGGCGACCAACCGCCAAACGGAGGGTGTATCGCGAGGCCAAGGGGCTGTTTTGGTCTGGGCTTGCTCCGGTCGTCGGCATGTCGAAGCGCAGGAGTGACCCGCGGCTGTCGGCGTTGTCTTCCGCATCGGTCGAGTTCACCACCCAAAGCCTGCCTGACTCGTCGAAGGCAAGGCCCCAAGGCCCAAACAGCCCCTCAGTGATGCGGACCGATGCGTCTGCGATGCCGCGCGTGACCACGTTGCCGTCGAGGTCCCAATCTTGGACCAGTGCGCCCACCACGGATTGGCCGTACTTCGAGCCCGAAAACCACAATGCATCCTCGCGCCAGGTGATCGAGCGGACGGTGTCGAACAAGTCATCCCCCACCAGCGCGACGCCGGGGGTGACGGATCCGCTCGCTGAGGCCGGAAAACCCAGCACGATTCCGTAGGTCGTGCCCAGGTAGATGTCGCCGTTGGGGGCGATGGCAATCGACAGCGGGTAGCCGTAGATCGAGGCATCGTAATGGAACGCCTCGATGGCCTCGGAGGCGCCAGGGGCAATGCGGACGATCGCCGGCGTGCCGCGAGGGGTCCCTGTCCAATCTAGGGCGCTATTGACGACCAATGCGCTGCCGTCCGCCTCAAATGCGATGCCCGTGGGGTAGAGTAGGCCCGTCGACACCACCTCCCGCGGACTGGCTAAAGCGAAGCGGTCGTAGATGACCACGCGCCCCGCCGGCTGTGGAGCATCGGGATCGCCTACGTTCTCGACGACAAAGCGTTCGCCTGTGGGGCTGATGGCAATGGCGTAGGGCTGAGCGATGGCCTCGCCCGAGACGCGGTCTGCCCGCGCGGGCTCTCCAAGCGTGGTGGGTTCGTCGAAGGCCACAACGTTCGAGAGTCCTGCATTGGTCACCCAAATCGTTTGTTCGTGGACGAACACAGGCACGTCGAGGTCGAAGGATGCACCGGCACCCCTCAAGGCGAGGTGGATGTGCCGCGGGCCGGCCTCGAGGGTGGCGGGATCGATGACGAGATCGAGCGTGCCGCCGCTGGGCAACGTCGATTGCGTCACGCGGGCGGTGAGGCCCGAGGTCTCCAGGACCGAAACCTCCAACGCCTCGTTGAAGCCGCCCTCCCCGCGATGCTCGATGCGGAGGGTCACGCCCCGATCGGCGGTGACATGGGCGACCCTTGGAAACAGGGCGGCCGCGGGCCGTGGGGTGTCGACCCAGGGGCACGCTTCGGGAAAGGTCGTTGGAGGCTCCACGAAGAATTTATCTGCGTAGGAGGGAACGAACCGATGGTGCAGGGCTCGGTTTCGGGCGTAGCAGAGCAGGTCAGGGTCGGTGTCGGGGGTTCCGAAGTCCTGCGCCAGAACGACGCCACCGCTTAGGCGATAGTCCACGGCCTTTTCGACGATCTCGGGGTAGCCGGGCGCCTGGGTATCGGTTCGGGCGTAGTCCGTCTGTTCGAAATCGTACCGCGTGCTGAACACCTCGAACATCAAGGCGTCGACGTCCGGTCCTGTCTGGGGAATGACGTTCATGCCTCGGTTCTGGACCAAGATGCCCTCAGGGTGCTGCGTGCGGAGTCGCCCGATCAACTCGACCATCCCCGGAATGGTGTCGGGGTAGACGTCGACGGTGTCGACCGTGTCGAGAAACAGGCCGTCGTAACCAAGGTCGTGCAGTTGCTGCGCCTGTCCGAGCACGAAGTCCTGCCAGCCCACCTGCGTCGTGTCGGCGAACCATGAGTCGAAGAACGGGTTTTCGCCGAGGAACCACTCGGGACTTGCGTCGTAGATGGTTTGTCCAAGCACTTCCTCACCATCCACGAGGTAGGTGTTGGATAGCCCAATCTCGCCGATCGAAAGGTATGCCACGACCGGACCGCGGGCTTGAATGGCCCGTCGTTGTTCCGCCGTGAGGAGGGGTTGAACGATCGCGAGGTCGAGGTCGGCCATCGCATCGAGCGCGTTCGCGTCTCGGCCGTAGTACGTCGCGTAGGTTTGGACGTCGGCGAGGCGGGTGACCGAGGGGAAGTCGGTATCGCAGCTCACGACGTCGGTGCCATCGAGGGCCTCGTCGAGGAGCAGGCCCCGAAGCGCGCGGATCAGCATGTCGCGGCAGAATGCAGCGGGATCGGCCCGAAAGGAAGGTGAAAACTCTGCCACGAGCACGGGCTTGCCTCGTTCGGTGTACGCGTCGAAGGCCTCGCACGTGCCCTCGGAGGCGCAGCGAGGCGCAACCACAAGATCCGCATAGTCGACCAGCACATCGACACCGTTGGTCCATCCGCCTTGGGCGACGTCGAGCCCCCGCGCGTGAGCTTCATTCGCGAGGTGTTGGGCCAAGGCGCGTCGTTCCCCCGAGTCGGGTCCCTCCAGCTCGAACAGCACGACCCCGGCGCAGCCCGCTGCTTGGGCCGCATCCAACTGCGCAAGGCCCCGGTCGACGGTTGATTGTCGTCCTACATCCAGGTCTGATCCGTCATCGGCCTTGGAGGGACGCATCTCGCAGAAGGTCGTGAACCCAGGCTGCGGTAGGCCTACGAGCAGGTCTGCCGATCGATTCGGAGCCACCGACCCTGACCGCTGCCAATGCCATGACATGTGGAGCGGCCAATCGGTTCCTTGGGTCGGTGTGGGCGCTTCGGCCAGGCCGGCCGGACCATCGGGGACCTGCACCACGGTTGGGTTGGTCTGGTCGTCGTCATCATCGTCCCAGTCGCAGCCCAGGACCCCCATCGCCCATGCAAAGTTCCACCACTTCATTGTGCACCTCGACTCTTTGGACCGGGCTATCGGTGAGGCCCTCGGGAGGACTGCAACAGCGTGCACCATTCCCACGTGCATCACGAGATAGTTGGCGACATGCCGATTACCCGTTTGTCGATCGAACCCTCACGCCGCTGCGCCAAGGCGTGCGCGTTCTGCTACAGCCACAGCACTCCGCGAGGCGAAGACGGCTACACGCCTGGCGAATTGGTTGAGTTTGTGCAGGATGCCGCAAGGAACGGGGTGGAGGCGGTCTCGTTCGGAGGCGGAGAGCCGCTCGAGTACCCCGGCCTCTTCGAGGTCTTGGACCGTCTACGCGGGGTGCTGGGGCGCACGTTCACCACCAACGGGCTGCTCCTGGACGAGCGATTCGATGAAGTCGTGGCCGCGGTTCCCGACAAGGTGCACGTCTCGATTCACTTTCCCGAGGTGGGCGATGAGGTGGCTCGGGTGGCGAGGCAGGTGGCGGCGTTGACTAAGGCGGGTGTTCCGGCCGGCGTCAACCTTCTCGTCGACGCCCGAAAGCTCAAGGCCGCTCGCGAGGCCTGTGCGTTCCTCGAGACGCAGGGCACCGGACCTCATCGCATGGTCTTTCTTCCCCGGCGCGACCGCCATACCCCGACCCCCCGTGAACTCGCACAGGTTGCGGGCACCGGGCGATTCCAATCCATGACGTGCTTGCTCGAGTGTGGCCGAAGCCCCCGGTTTGCCTCGGTTGCGGCGGACCGTACCGTGGCGTGGTGTTCCTACACGACCGAGCGTCGGCCTCTGGCGGCGCTTACGTACAAGGCCATGACCGACGCCCTTAGTGGATTGGGGGTCACCTTCTGCGGAGAATCGCCATGACGCTCGAAGCGGCCCACAGCATGGACACGGTGTGGTTTTCCGTCGACGACGAAGGGCATGTCGCGGTGCTGGACTCCGGCGAAGCGGGCACGCTCCCCGAGGCGTGGAAGGGTGGAGAGGACGCAGGCTACGATTTCATGCAGCTGCTACCGCGACTGGGAATTTTGGTATCTGCGGATGCGGCCCCCGGGCGCGAGACCGACGCCAAGGAGATTACGCTCGAAACGGTGTCATCGGTGGATTGGGGACGGGTGATTCTGGTGGAGAGCGCCCATCCGCGATTGTTGGACCGCTTTGTTGGGGCGACCGCCTTCGACGGCGAGTCGGCCACCTATCTGCTGATCCAGTCCGACGAAGCCAGTGAGGGCCAGCTTACCGAGGCGTGGCGTCGAGGCTTGGTGCGGCGGGCCTGGGCTCCCTTCTGGCGCACGGAGACGCCGCCGAGTGCCCTGTTTGGGGTCTACGAATACACCCACGACACCTACGGGGTCTCGCAGCCCTACGAACGCGTGGGCGTTCCGAGTCGACCGCTGCACATCGACGATCTTCCTACCTCCATCCAAGAGTTTGCCATTCGCCTGCCCGTGCGCTTTGCCGATGCGCCTCGGCTTCAGCCAGCGAGCCACCTGCCCTGTGCGAACTGGCAGAACGCGTGGGCCGACGTCGACGGAAACGTCTACCCAAGCTGACGGAACAACGGCCAATCGTCGCGGGTAGACCAGGCAAACCGTTCCGGCAGGGCCCGGTCCGGGGCCAGCCCATGCACAACGACCTGCCGCACATGGTCAGCCAGCCGCGCCGCAGCCTCGAACCACGATTCGTCGAGGGCCCGAGGAGCCGGTTGCCAAACCACGGTTTCGACAGTCGACGGAAGGGGAGCCTTGATGAGAGGCAAACCATGAAGGCCGAGGGTCGTGACCGACTCGGCGCGGGCCAGCAGCTTTTCGAGGCCATTGGACCAATCGGTCCCGGCCACGTGCAGCTCGCGAACTTGGGCGAGGGGTGCGCTCACCGCAGGGTGCTGCAGCCCCAGATCGAGTCGAGTAAACTTGCCATCCGGCCACTCCGCGGCCGACTGGCCGTTCACCATCACCTCCAACACGCCAGGGGGCGTGTGGGGCGCCACTGGAATGGGCTTATCCAGGGTGGATGTGATCTCGATGCGCCCGAGCGAGTTCGGCAATCGGACGTCGACGGCAATGGGGTACTCGTCGCTGTAGGTGTAGTGCAGTGTCAGGGTACGCATCAAGGCCGTAAGTGGCGATTCGGCCGCGCGTTCAATCGTGTCGGTTCGGTCACGGGAATAGGTTCTCTCATCCACGCCCAATTCGCTGATCATGCCCCCGACCCAACGCAGATTGCGAAGGTGGTCGCTCGACAGGTGGGAGGTCGCGTGGGCGATCCGAAACCGCCGCGCACGCAGCTGGGCGTCAGAGTCATCGGAGCGCGCGGCGTCGTGGATGTAGTCGCCGAGCGGATGCCCGTGCTGGGCCCACCAATCGCCGTAAACCTGCACGAGTTCCGGCGTGAGGCCCTCGCGGGCAATGGTGGCATCGAGACCGGGCTCGCGGGGAATGTGCATCGTTGTCCGACGTAGCGGACCGATTGAGGTTGGGCGAGCGAGTACGCTGCACACATGGATCATCTCGACCGACATCGCGTGCTTGATGCGATCGTACGGCGGCTATCGCGGCACGTCGAAGGTGAGCGTTGGTTGGTTCGCGGGGGCATGCACATGCGAGGCGCCCTCCCAGGGCTGGGTCGCGTGGTTCGTGACCTGGATCTGGTGGCACGGGAGCCGTTTGACCAAGCCGCGGTCCGCGAGACCTTTGCCGAGGTGCTTGCGTGGCCCATGGACGATGGGGTCGCATTCGACGCCCGCGTAGCCTCCGAGCCCCGGTTCAGGGTAGGTCGCCAGGATCATTGGCTTGCCGTGCGCGGGTTCATCGAAGACCGATCGGTCATCGTCGGCATCGATCTCGCCTACGGCGTGCCGTTTGGTCGCCCACAGCCGATGGGCCCAACGTCCAGGTTGCATCGGGCTGATCCGGCGAGTGTCGTCGCGCGCAAGATCGAGCTGCTGCGCGCCTTCGGGCCAGCGTGGTGGCGGCCCAAGGATCTCTACGATGTGCATCGTTGGCTCACGGTGGCCCCTCCCCAATGCCTTGGCGAGGCATTGGAAGCGCGACTGGGCACCGTGACGCGGGTTCGGGGAGCCCTTGCGCTCGGGCCTCATGCGAACCGACCCTGGCGGCGATTCGTCGAGGCATCCGCCCCAAGCGCGTTGCCAGATGTCACCTGGGTGCTCGAGGAAGTGCGGCACGAGCTGGCGCCCTTCCTTGGGAGCGCCTCGTGAACGTTCGGACGCTGGTCCGAATGGTGCCTGCTGAACCGCCGTTTCCCGCCATGGTGGAGGTGTGGGAAATCACTTGGGTCGACCGGGAGGTCGAGACGTATCGGCAGCGCGGTAGCCGCACCGAGGTGAGCCATGAGGTCTTTACGGACGCCGCTGCCGCCGAAGCGTTCGCGCAACAGGCGATCGATGCGCGAACGGCGGAAGGGTTTGTGCAGGGAACGCCTCCCGAACGAAGACCGCCACCCGATCGGCGGGCGCATGAGGTGGTCCGGTACGTCCAGGCCCATGCCGCGGACACGTCGTCCCGCCAGGTGTTGGGGGACTGGTTGCACGAGCGAGGAGACCCATTCGGAGGTTTAGTGGGCCGATGGTTGGGACTGACCTCGCCCGAAAGCCGCAAGGAACTCGGTCTGCAAGTCCACGAATCGGTGTTCGACGATTGGATCACCGGAGAGTGGGGGGCCGTCTGGGATCGGGGGTTTCTCGAGTGGCTTTCCGTTGCCGTCTGCCCCGATCGGCCGGCCACGCTGGCCGCCCGACTCCCCACGTTGCTGGCCCATCCCGCGTCGTGGTTGCTGCGCGGGCTGAAAATCGACGGTGCGGATGGTTACGTCGCGCACGAATCCAGCGACGCACACTACGCCGAACAGCCTGAGTCCGAGGAACTCTGGGTGCTGCTGGCGGCGATTGCGGAAACCGGCCCCCATGGATCGATCGAGCGGCTGGAGATTGAGGCGGAGGTCGAGGAAGACCCTTCTCTTGCGCTACTCAATGAGACGTTTCCCAACCTCCGAAGGGTTTCGTTCCGAGGTGCGCTCGACCGCATTTGGCCGCTGCCGGAGGCCTGGGCTCGTCAGCTCACGGTGCTTGAGGCCCATGTCGATGATGCGGCTTTGGAACAACTCGCGGTCGACCTGCACGACGGGGCGATGCCCATGCTTCGCGAACTCGGCCTTGAGACCAGAGGCCTGGCCCAGGCCTCCCCCCCGGGACAGGTGCGACTCGAAGCCGCCTGCAAAGCGCGCGGGATCCTCGTTCGGCAGATGCAAGGCTTGGGCATGCCCGAGACGTTTACCTGCCGCATCGACGGGCAAGCGGTGGCTTTGACCGCCCCCTCACGTACGACGCAGTGGGACAGCGATCCCTACGATGATGCCCTGTCCGAGATCTTCGAGCTGTGGCGGCCCGAAGACGATCGGCGTGAGGCCGCCACCCCCGATGGCTACTTCGACCCGGACCCGGAACGGGTTGACGCGGACGCGTGGCAAGACGGCGATCCCGATGGCAACGAGGCGTGGGATGCGTCAGGGCATTAGTTCCAGGTCTCGTCGACCTCCGCTACGGGAGGCGGCCGACCGGGCAGGGGGCTTGCCTGATGGTGAACCATGCGCCAACCCGCCGGCTCTCGCACGAACAGGTTGGTCGCGGCAAGTTGAACGTCCTCGAGCACCTCGAGGCAGGTCACCCAGGCAAACTCCCCGACACGGCGGACTTTCGCGTTGAGGCAGCGCACGTCCGGAGAACTCGGATTGGACAAGATGCGCGCCCAGCTGTCGAGCACTTCGTCGCGACCCTCAAGCAACGGCCAACCCGGGTGAAGGCAGGCGACATCGGCTTCTGAGGCCCAAACGTCGGCCATCGCGTCGTAATCCCGGTCGGTGAACGCCGCGTAAAACGCGAGGTTCGTGGCCAGAACTTCCTCATCCGTGCTCACCTGTCCTCCCGAGCCCGAAGATCCAGGGGCTCGCTCCGCCGACCCCCAGCGTACCGATGAGGAACAGGATCGTGCCGACCACGCCAATGCTCTGGTCAAGGGCCCGGTCCAACAGCCACTTGTGGACGATCCCGAACGCGACCGCAACCACCGTCGCCACGACGAGGCCCAAACCGACCCACGCCAAGCGGTTCATGGACCCTCCATGCGCTCAAGGAGGCCTGCGCCTTTCAAATGGTCGCGAACACCTCGTGATTCAGGCACAGCAGTCACGGTCGTAGCGACCTGGCGGTACTCATGAACGTACACCTCGATGCGGTGTTGGGCGGTGAACGGTCGATGGCCCAAACCCTCCGACAATTCGCCGAGGATGGCTTGGCCCCCACGTCGTGGGGGGGGAGTCCCATCGCGCTAAACCGGGTGGGCTCGGGGCCACTTTCACCGTTCGGTCTGAACCGCTCCGCGGCGGCGTTGAGGGTGAATCCGTCTTCGACGACCTCGATGCTGTAGCTAAACTCCCGCGCGACGAGTGCATTCGCCAGCGTCTGGTACACGTCGTCGAGACGAGCGCCGGGCGTCAGCGCCAAGGCCACCCCAAACCCTCCCAATGCGTGGAGAGCGCTCCTCATGGCTACTTGTCTTTGGTCGGCGTGAAGGTGCCACTGTCGGTCGCACACGTTTCGCGACGGCTGCAGTCGTCCTCTTCCCCAATGCAGCCCATGGCCAGTGTGATCCAGACGAACCATACGATCGTACTGGCGAATCCCTTGCGACTCATGCTCCCTCCCCGCGTCGGTGGACGGCCCATCTTACGTGGAAGGTCCGAGCCGGTCGCCGGGTTTCTTGGCCGTGTCGATCAGACCGTGACCTTCGGTGACGGATCGGTGCTGCGGGGGGGGACATGGGATGGTGGGCAGGGTGGTTGTGCGCCATGAGCGTGGGATGGGCACAAGCCGGGCCGCGGTTGATGCCGCAGCTCGGCCATGGCGATGGGATTGCCGCACTAGCGATTTCGCCGGATGGCAAACGGGTGCTCACGGGCGGGCGTGACGCAAGCGCCATCGTGTGGGATCCCCAATCGGGACTGCAACGGTTGAGGCTCGATGGGCACACTGCTGAGGTTCGCGCCGTGGCCTTCGCCCCGGATGGCCGCTGGGCGGTGACTGGAGGGCGTGACAAGGCGGTGTACGTCTGGGACGTCACGACCGGCGCACGCATCCGGGCGCTTGGGGGTCATCGCCGGGCGCTTCGCTTCGTAGGGTTCACCGCCGATGGTCAACGTTTGGTCACCGCGGATCGAGGCGGCCTCGTGCAGGTCTTTGACCCCCAGGAGTGGACGGTCGTTCGACGGGAGTCGGTGAATGGCACCGCGATGGCCCTTCATCCAGAGGCATCGGAACTGCTGATCGCGGGCCCTGCGGGCGTGGCGTTGTGGGACCTCGAGGCAGAACGAGGCCGACGCATCCTCGCCGAAGCCGACGCACCGGTGACGGCGGCCGCCTACCTTGGGGATGGCACCGGGGTGGTGTTGGGGCGAGCGGACGGCTCGATCGAACGATGGACGCTTGAACCCTCCATCTCGCGGGCCTTTGTGACCTCCCACCGCGGAGGGGCCATTCGAGAAGTGGCCGTCGATCCGGCTGGGACCGTGGCCGCGGTGGCCGCAGATGGCTCGGTGGCCGTGGGGGAGGCGCCGCCATTCGCCATCCTCGACGCCCAAGCCACCCACGTCGCCTTCGCCGGACCTCGACTCCTGACATCCGGAAGCGGTTCCGCGGCCCGCGTCTGGGACCTGGCGAACGGCACGTCCCTGTTGCGTCTCGAAGGTCATGAGGCGCCCATTTCGGCCATCGCCGGCACCTCCACAACGGGGATCACCGTTTCGGAAGATGGGACCGGCCAGATCTGGGACCTGGCCACCGGGCGAGCCCTTCATGGACTCACCAGTCGCCGTGACACGCTGAACTGGGCTGCATTCTCGCCTCGAGGGGACGCGATGGTGATGGCCCATGGCGATGGCACGGCCGTCGTGTGGAGCCCGGTTTCAGGCGCCCCGCAGGCGGTACGGTTCGGGCCGCACGTGCGGGAGTCCCCTGACGTGGACGATGCCGATTGGGTGGCCGGGTTTGAGGAGGTGGTTTCGGCGCAGATCTCGCCCGACGGCACCCGGGTGGCGACCGGCGGCGGACGGAACGCGTCGATCTGGGAGGTGCGTTCGGGGACGCGACTCCACGAACTCCCCGCTCCGGACGGAACCGTAGTGCAGACCGTGGCGTTCTCGCCGGATGGATCGCGAATCGTCGTGGCGAGTGGCGACCTGCAGGTCTTTGATGCGAGGTCCGGACGCGAACAATGGCGCAAGACCCTGCGGGGCCGCAAGGCGGTGACCTACGCGGATTGGTCGCGCGATGGTCGATTTTTGGTCGCCGCGGGCAAAGGTGGGGTGGCGACCGTGTACCGCGCCAACGGCAAGAGGGTCCGAACGCTGACGTTTGGCGAGCGTGGACTGATGGCGGCCCAGTTTTCGCCAGATGGCCGCCGCCTCGCATTGGCCTCGGGAGCAGGTGGCGTGGGGATCTTCGATCCATCAACCGGCGAGCGCACCGCGACGCTGGCCGTGGTGCGACGTCGGCCCACGACCTTTGTGAGCTTCTCGCCGGACGGCGCCACCCTAGTTGCCGCGAGCGAAGATGGCCGCGCGTACGCGTATGACGTAGCTACAGGCGCCCGGCAGTTTCGACTCAAGGGCCACGGGGATGGGCTGTGGTCTGTGCAGCACTCCCCGGACGGTCGGCACCTGCTAACGGCAAGCCGGGACGGAACGGCCATGATCTGGGATGCGCAGACAGGCCGCTCCCTCGCCACGCTGATCGACTTTACCGATGGGTCTTGGGCGGTCGTGGACCCAGAAGGGCGATTCGACGGCAGCGATGACGGTCGGGTCGAACACCTCGCCTGGGTGGGGGACCACGGTGGGCTCACCCTCGCCCAATTGCGTCAGCGCTACTACGAACCCGGTCTTTTAGGTCGAATCCTGGGCCATCATGGAGGTGTGGCGCGTACCGTTCCCTCGCTTTCAGGCTTGGGGCCGCCGACCCAGGTTGAGGTTGAAGGGCCTACCGCCGAGGGGCGGATGACCTTGCAGCTTGTGGATCGCGGCCAGGGGCCCGGACGGTTGTTCGTGACCCTCAACGCGGTCGACGTGTCCGCCCGCGTGCGGGCGCAGTGTCCCGAACTGGGGACCGAGCGCTGTAGGGTTGACCTGTCCGCGTTCCCCCAGTGGGCACCCGGTCGCGAGAATCGCATTGCTGCGGAGGTGCGCCATGCCGTGACGACCTCGCGAGGGATCGACCGGCTCGTGATGGCGACTGGCGAGTGGACTGGTGAAGAGCCGGACTTGTGGATTCTCGCCGTGGGCACGAGTGACTACCAAGGCGATGAACTCGATTTGGACTATGCCGCGCGCGATGCGACAGCGTTTGCCGACGCGTTTTCGCTGGCCGGAGGCAAGGCGTTTGGTGAGTCCCGGGTACACACGCGGTTGCTTACGACCGAACCCGGCTCTCGGGTGACGCGTCGCGAATTGGTCGACGCGTTTGTGTGGTTGTCGCAGGCCAGCGTCGACGACACGGTGGTCATCTTCATTGCGGGCCATGGGGTGGCGCATCCCGACGCCTCGGGCCGAGACGAATACTACTATGTGCTCCCCCACGCGAAACGCTTCCGTGATGTGGCGGATCCCCACCTTCGCCCTTCGTTGACCTGGTCTGGGCGGGAGATGGCCGATGCCCTTACAGACGTCCCCGCGTTGCGTCGGGTCGTCATCCTCGACACCTGTGGGTCGGGCGCGGCAGGGTCGATCGCGAAGCTGCCACGGGCGCAGGTCGTGCGGGCGCACGCGAGAGCCCGTGAGCGGACCGGAGCGTGGTTGTTGGCCGGATCGGCCTCCGATCGGGTGAGCTACGAATCGCCGCTGTACGGCCAGGGCCTGCTCACCCATGCGCTGTTGAGAGGGTTGCAGGGGCCTGCATTGGAGCCAACCGGGCGCTTGTCGGTGGGAGGGCTCTTTCGGCATGCCGAGAACGACGTGCCGGCCCTTGCCCAGAGCTTGGATGTGGTGCAGTGGCCCGTGGTGCGGCGAGGGGGCAGCGACTTTGTGCTCGGGCTTCTCGGCGCCGCGGAACGCACCGCGGTTCCGGTGGCCCGCCGCAAGGCCGTGTTGGCGCGGCCGAGCTTGGTGGCGCGCGCGGGGCATGCCGACCGTGCCGGACTCACAAGCGCGCTCACCCGCGCGTTGACCGAAGCGAGTGCCGAGGTTTCGGCGCCGTTCGTGTTGTGGGACACCGCACCCCGTTCTGACACCTGGCAAATCACGGGGCTCATCCAGCGCTCCAGAGCGGCCTGTGCACTGCGCGCGGAAGGATTCTTGTCGCGGACGGACTCGTCCGAACAGATTCGTTGGCGAGCGTGCGGTCAAGATGCCGATGATGTCGCAGACAAGATCGTGGCCGAGGTGTCGGCGGCGCTCATGACTGGGCGGTGAGCGGCCGCACGAAGTTCGGCAGCGGTCGCCAACCTGGGATGAGCCGGGGGACGCGCAGCATGTAGTCGCGGTACACATCGCCGTATTCCCGGACGAGAGCACGCTCTTCGAAGTACAGGCCCACCTGGATGTACAGTGACATCAGCAAGGCGAAGACGAGATGACCGACCGTCATGATTGGCGTCACCCACACTCCGATGAGCACGCCGAGCTGGATGGGATGGCGCACAAAGCGGTAGAGAACGCGCTGCTGGAAGGGCACTTCAGGGGTGGGGAGGCCGCGCCAGGCTCGCCAGGGCTGAGCGAGCCCAAAGAGATCGAAGTGGTCGATCTCGAAGGACGCCGCCAGAAGCACCACCCAGCCCATGGCTTGGGCCACGCGCAAGCCGATCGCGGTCGGACCTTCGATCTCCCAAAGCACGCCGTCCATGGGAATCCACAGGGCACAGACCGCAAACAGGGTGGCGCCCGAGGCAAGACAGTAGAAGGCGCGTTCGGTGTGGGGAGGGATGACTTGGGTCCACCACCGTTTGAACCGCGCCCGAGCCATCACCGAGTGCTGAATCCCCCACGCGATAACGAGGCCAACGTTCGCGAGAAGGGCGGTGAGCCAGGACCACCGCGGGCCAGTATTGACGTCGATAGGCGATCCCAGCCCGCTGACGAAGCCGATGAAGGTAACGAGGCCCACCAGCGTTACCGCGTAGCAGAACCCTGCGAACAGCACGGCCCCGAGGGAGCCAGTCGATTCGGAACGAAGCATGACGATCTCCTTGATGGAGTCGATGTCGTTCGGCCTCGTGTGGCCGTTCGTGTGAGGGACCGTTGAAATGGCACGGATGGTTCGGCCGCAAGGTTGACCAACCGTGCGGTCGCGATTCCCTTCGTCTGTCGCTACGGCGATGATTCAGGGGGAATTCGATGCGTACGTTCGATCACGAAGACGGCGGGCGAATCCTGTTTGGTCCGGGCACCGAAGCTCGCGCAGCCGAGGTCCTAAGAGAGATGGGCGCCAAACGGGTGCTGCTTGTCGCCCAGTCGCGGCATCGGGAGGGCGCACAGCGCATCGCGGCTCAGCTCGGTGCCCAGGCGGTGGGCATCTTCGATCAGGCGCGCCAGCACGTGCCCACCGACCTCGTCGATCAAGCTCGTGCGATGGTGCGCGAGGCCGAAGCCGATTGGGTCGTGGCCCATGGAGGAGGGACGACGACGGGATTCGCCAAGGCCCTAGCCCTCACCGAACCCGTGAAGGTGGCGGCCATCCCCACCACCTACGCAGGGTCGGAACGAACCTCGATTTGGGGCCTCACGGGACCGAACGGTAAACAGACCGGCCGAGATCATCGAGTGAAGCCCGCATTGGTCATCTACGATGCCACCCTCACCCTGGCCCTCGACCCGAAGATCTCGTTGCAGAGCCTCTTCAACGCTCTGTCGCACTGCCTGGCTCTGCTCACCGCACCGCCCTCTTCTGCGCATGCGGAAGACGCCCAGGCGGCGGCGAGGCAGTTGCTTTCGGCCATGGACGCGGTGAGCGCGGACCCCACGGACCTTGAAGCTCGTAACGAGGCGCTCTATGGGGCATACCTCGCGGCGGTGAACATCGAGCGGGCGCCCCTCGGGCTCCATCACAAGCTGGCTCATGTGTTGGGCGGCACTTTCGACGTGGTCCATGCCTCCGCGCACACCGCGGCACTGCCGTACTCCTATCACTACAACACGGTCGCCGTGCCGGGGCTCATCGACGCGCTTTCGCCCGTTCTCGGCGAGGACCCAGCGGCCGCGCTCTATGACCGTGCGCGGGCGTGGGCGTTGCCGCACAGCTTCAAGAGGCTGGGCCTCACCGTCGACGATCTGCCAATCATGGTCGACCGGTTGAGCGTTCGGCCGTACCCCAATCCGCGACCCACTCCACCGGAGGCGCTTGCCGAACTGGTTAGTGACGCGTACCACGCGCGCCGGCCGTCTCGGTTCAGTCGGCGGCGGGCGCTCCCAGGCCACGGGCCCCACGCCACCTTGCGAGCCACGGAACGAGGAACCCCCCTGGACCAGGCGCAGCTCGTGTTGATCGGCTTGCATGGGCGAGGTGCGGCCGCAGATCGCTTCACGCGGGATCTCGAGGCGCACCTGGGAACCGTCGATGGCCTTTGCATCCTTGCGCCTCAAGCGTTCGACAACCGGTGGTACGCAAAAGGCTTCACGGTACCTCCTGCGGATAACCAACCCGATTTGGACAGTGCGTTGTCCATGGTCGATGCGGCATGGGAGGCCGCCACCGCGGTCGTCGCGCCATCGCACGTCCTGCTTGCGGGATTTTCGCAAGGCGCATGTTTGGCGTTGACTTGGGCCAAGCTTCGTGATGTCGCGCCAGGGGCGTTGCTCGCGTTTTCGGGGGCCGAGATGGACGTCGCGGGGGATTACCGCAACCTTGCTTCGAGCCGAGTGGTTTTGTCCAAGAGCGAGGGCGACCGATGGATTCCGCAGGACTGGTTCGACCGCACGCTGACGGCGCTTCGTCCGGTGGTCAGCGACCTGGAAGGTCGATTGGTGCTTGGTGATGGGCATACGGTCACCCCAGCTGACGGCCAAGATCTGGCCGCTGCGGTCACTCGCGCTCAAGAACGGTAAGGAGGATGGGTGCGAGCGTTCGTGGCTCGTGCCCTTGCAGGTCGCTGCGCTTCGGACTTTCGTGGCTCGCGGTCTGGAGGGGAGTGCTATCTTTTGGGAGCTTGGGGGGGATAAATGAGCGGGCTTATGGCCTTCGGTCTGGGCGTGGTGGTTTTGGCAGCCTTGGGCGCCGTTGCGGTGCTTGCCCGGCAAAAACGTCCCCCTGCGCCCGAGCCTGACGTGGTCGTGGCTTCGGCGGTTGCCGATAACGGTCCAGAGCCGCTCGGCGCCTCTCGTGTCCCAAATCTCCAAACGCTTGAGGAGCGGCATCGTTCGCCGAGCGGCCATTTGCGCATTTTGTTTGCCAAGGACGCGGCGAAGGTGACCGACCCCGGGTTGCGGGGTCGTCCCGAGGATGCGTCGGATGAGGACGCTTAAGGCCGCGTCCGTAGGCGACGTCGAGCGATCAGCGCCAGCAAACCAAGCAGCGGCAGTCCAGATGCGGGCGTGACCGAGCCCGCGGCACAACCGCACTGCACCACCGTCGGCTCCTCCGGCAAGGGAGTGACCGCGTCCATGCCGTCGCAGTCCTGATCGATGCCGTCATCGGCGATGTCGATGGCGTTAGGAGAAACCTCGGCCGTGGTGTCGTCGCAGTCTTCCGGCGAATCTACACCGTCGCCGTCCTGATCGAAGTCCGAGGCACCGTCGCAGTTCTGGTCGATGTCGTCGTAAAACACCTCGGGAGCGCCAGGGAAGATGGCATCGTCGGTGTCGTCGCAGTCCTCACCGTCAAACGCGTCGCTGTCGAAGCCATCGCCATCCTGATCGAAATCGGAGACACCGTCGCAGTTTTGGTCGATTCCGTCGTACCAAACTTCAGAGGCATTGGGTGCAATCTTGAGGTCTTCGTCATCGCAGTCGTCGCCGTCGAACGCGTCGCTGTCGAAGCCGTCGAGATCCTGATCGAAGTCGGAGGCGCCATCGCAGTCTTGGTCGATTCCGTCATACCAGATCTCGGTGGCGTTCGGGTTCTGGACATCGGACAGGTCGTTGCAGTCGGTACCGCCGAACATGTCGCTGTCGAAGGTATCGAGGTCCTGATCGAAATCGGAGCCGCCACTGCAGTCCTGATCGATGCCGTCGTACCAGATCTCGGTGGCCCCCGGGAAGGCTTCGGCGACGAAGTCGTTGCAATCGGTGCCGCCAAACGCATCGCTATCGAAGCCATCGAGGTCTTGGTCGAAGTCTGAGGCGCCGTTGCAATCCTGGTCGACGCCGTCGTAGTACGTCTCGGCTTGACCGGGCGAGATATCCGCGGTTGTATCATTGCAATCGGTGCCGCCAAATGCGTCACTGTCGAAGCCATCCAGGTCCGCATCGAAGTCGGAGAAGCCGTCGCAATTGTCATCGAAGCCGTCGTAGGGAATGTCGATGGCGTCGGGCGAAATGTCGGCGTTGTCGTCGTCGCAGTCCTCGCCCCCGAACGCGTCGCTGTCGTACCCATCGAGGTCTTGATCGAAGTCCGAGTTTCCGTCACAGTTCGAGTCGATGCCGTCGTAAAAGACATCCTCGGCGCCAGGAAACACGGTGTCGTCGGAGTCATCGCAGTCGGTACCGGCGCACCCAATCGCGATGAACCCGTCGCTGTCATCGTCGTCGCACGAAACAGGGATGTAGAGGTTCTTGAGGAATTCGTAGTTCCCGTTTGGGAGCGTGCACCCATCCACCGAAATGTTGACGTCACCACTGAGCACGATCTGGTCTTCGACGGCGATCAAGGCGGTGCCGTTCAGGTTGTTCACCAACGTTGTGCCCTGTCCCGGCAACACTTCAACGGCCCAGGCATACTCGATTTCCGTCACGTTCAACATCAAGGGGTCGGTCGGCTCGACAATAGTGCCCGATTGACTGCACCCCGGACTGATGTCGCCCGTACCAAACGACATCGTGCTGCCAAGCTCGAGCAGCAGCCGATTGAACACGTCGTTGTGGCTTTGGAAGTTCCCCTCGTTGTCGCCTTGGATCAACAGGTAGCCGCCGCCCCGAAGGAACTCTTCGAGTGCATCGATTTGGTCGGTGGTGTAGTCGGCGGGTGTGGTTGTACTGCCGGTCAGAATGATCACGCGGTAGGGCGACAGATCATTGGGCCACACGGTCTGTTCCTGAACGCCCGTTGAGCCCACATCGATGAAGGCTTGAATGCTCTCGGGTTTCAGTTCCGTTGTGTTCTGGACGTAGTAGTGGAGAACGTCCTGGCCCTGGGCGGACGAAGCGAACAACGCGAGTAGAGCAGTCACCACACACCTCCAACCTCCAGCCATTATGCGTGGGTAGGTTGACTGTCCGCCAAAATGTCAACGAAGTCTCCAGGCTTTGGTTGGGGCGGGATCGTGAAACGATCGGGGCCCCACCCGGTCGGGATGGCATCGTGAGCGGGCGAAGGAGGCGAGATGATCGCGTGGGTCTTGATGGGGATGGGCATCGCGGCAGAGCCAGACACGGTCTTGGCGCAGTCTGCGGTCGCGCATGGGCTGACGCGGGACCGCAGAATGGACGTCTCATTTACCTTTCGAGGCACGCCGTACCGGCTCCATCTCGATGGATCGGACATTCGCTATGAGCGAACCGTGAAGGGACCCCAAGGGGAACGGGTGGATCGTCTGGTTGGGTCGGTGTTCAGCTCGCTCCACAACGGTGCGCCGATGACGGTGGCACCTGAAAACGAGGGAGCGTGGCGGCGGTCGCTCAATTCCGTCGCCTACTTTGCCACCCTGCCCCGCCCGCTCTTTGATGACGCGGTCATCGCGACGTTCCTCGGCCGCACGACGTTTGCGGGGGCCGAGTGGGACACCGTTGAGGTTCGCTTCCAAGAGGAAGGCGGGGGTGACGACCATGACGACGTCTTCCGCTATTGGTTTCATCCTGAGACCCACGAGATGGGCTTTGTCGCCTACGTGTTTCATGTGGGGAAGGGCGGGGTTCGCATCCGGAAGGCCGCGCGACGCCACGAGGTGAACGGGGTGGTGTTGCTCGACTGGACGAACCTGGGCTGGGATGGAACCCACACCCTCGAATCCGCCATGGCGGCCTACGAACGGGGTGGTTTGCCCACATTGTCGACGATTGCCCTCGAGAACATTGAAGTCACGCCACTGGATGCGTCCGCCAAAGACTGAATGCCGAGACCAAGGCCTGCGTCCAACGAATCCTCTCCTGGAGGTCGTCGATGCATGCCTGGTTCATGTTGCTCACGCTCGCCGGGGCCGCGCCCCCATCCGTCGAAGATCAGTTCGTCTTCGTCCCCGGGGAGACCTTTCGCATGGGAGCACCCGAGGGATTTCCTATGCGCAACCGCACGGAGTTGCCGGTCCATGAGGTCACGGTGGGGGATCTGTGGGTGTTGCGTACCGAGGTCACCCAGGCCCTGTGGACCTCTGTGATGGGGACAGCCCCAAGCTCCTCGATCCATCCAAGATTCCCGGTCGACCGGGTGTCGTGGCTCGATGCCGTGCACTTCGCCAACCGCCTCTCCGATCGTGAAGGCTTGACGCGCGCCTACGAGATTCGAGGGGGCGAGGTGCGCTGGAACCAGGATGCGACGGGGTACCGTCTCCTCACGGAAGCGGAGTGGGAGCACGCGGCTCGCGCGGGTGAGAATACGCGGTTTTCAGGCACGAACGACGAATCACAAGTGTGGATCGAGCCGAAGAGTGGGGGGCGGCTCCATGCCGTGTGCACACTGCCCCCCAATGCCTACGGTCTGTGCGACCTTTCCGGCAATGCCGCCGAGTGGGTTTGGGACCGCTACGCGGGCTATGGGGCCGCGTCGCAAGCGAACCCCAACGGCCCGGCGCGCGGTGACTATCGGGTCAATCGCGGAGGCGCATTCGATGACACTGCTCGGTTCGCGCGGGTCACGTCGCGGGGACGTGCACTGCCATCCTTTCGTCAACCAGGGCTCGGATTCCGCATCGCGCGGTCTGCCCGGCCGTAGTGGAACGGACGATCGCGCGGGCTTCGGCCCAGGATGATGGAATCTTGCGGCGCCTTGCAGAACCGCGGTTGGGAATTCGGCACGTCGCGGACTCGCGCGTTACTCGCGCGGCCGACCGCTGCTGGTCGACGGAAATTCGAAGAGGCACATTCGATGCACAATCGTGAGGATTTGGTCAAAGGCGCCACTGCGGAGGAGCCTTTGGACAAGGCCGAGGATCGCGCAGTACCCGAAGTGAAGGAAAGTGACGTCGCGGCAACCCCCACCGTCGCGGAACCGTCGCCATTTGCCAGCCCGCCGGTCGAAACGCCTCCTGAACCTGCCCCTAAGCCCGCTCCGGCGCTTGTTCCGGAGCCTACCCCCGAGGTGATTCCCGAGCCTGCCGAGGACGATTCGGCTTGGTCGGATGAGAATCGTCAGTACCTCGTGGCGTGTGTTCGACAGCTCCAAGGGGTGCTTCAACGGTCACCATCGGCGCGACAGGCCGATGAAGCCATCGTCGCGGACGCCCGCGCCCGCATGTCCCGAACGCCCGCCCTTGAACAAACCGTGGCGGCCTTTGGGCTTTCACCATTCGAACGTGACGTGCTGCTGCTTGCGGCGGCCCCGGAACTGGATCCGGAGTTTGCCGACATCGTTGGAAAGACCCTTGGCGATCGGAAGCGGACCCGACCGACGCTAGGCCTTGCCCTCGCGTACCTGACCGACCCCCATTGGTCCGCCTTTACGCCCGGGGCCCCACTGCGACGGTGGGGGCTTGTGGATCTGCAGGCGGGACCCATCCTGACCCAGCGTCCGCTGGTCTGTCCCGAACGAACGTTGCATCACCTGCTCGGGGCCAAGGTGGTTGAGCCCGAGCTGGCGGCACGCGTTCGCACGGTCCCCCAACCCTCGTCGGTCTCCGCCAGCCGAAAACCGGCCGTGGAGGCTTGCGTGGCGGCATGGGCGCAGACGCCATCGCCGGTTCTGTTGGTCGTGGGACGAGAGGTGAGCACGTTGGAGCAAACGGTGTCGGCGGCGGCCCGTTCGCGCGGAGGTCGGGTCCTTCGCCTGCGAATCGACGATCTGCCGGCCACCGCCGAAGCAAGGGCGCGATTCCTCACCGTGTTGGGGCTCGAAATGGCGCTCGAGCAAGCGGTTCTGCTCATTGACGCCTTTGATGCGAGGCCCGAGGACCTCGCGGTGCTGCGGGCGCTTGCCGAAGACGCGACCGCGCCCATCGCGGTGATCGCCCGGAATGCGATCGGCCTGGGCAGAGCACCCGTCGTGCGGGTCGAGGTCGAACCTGCGACGCCGGACGAACAGCGTGTCGCCTGGCAGCAGGCGCTAGCGGGAGCCACCGATGCGGTCGTCGATCGCTTCGTGGCGACGTTCGATCTGGATCCCAACGCGATTGCGGAGCTAGGCATTGGCGATGCGCCCCTCGATGAGGCGACGGCCTGGCAGGAAGCCCGCGCCCACGGGCGTCCGCGGATGCTGACATTCACTCATCCCATTTCGACCGGGGCCACCTTCGATGACATCGTGCTGCCCGAACTGCAGACCACGATGCTGCATGACATCGTGGCTCAGGTCCGGCACCGGGCCACGGTGTACGAACGTTGGGGGTTTGCCAAGCGATCGGGCCGTGGGATGGGCATCGCGGCGTTGTTTGCGGGTCCCAGCGGGACGGGCAAGACGCTTGCGGCCGAAGTCATCAGCCACGCGCTCGAACTGGACCTGTACCGCATCGATCTAGCGGCCCTCACCGGGGCGCCTGGCGAGGCGGAGCGGAACCTTCGGGGGGTGTTCGATGCAGCCGCGGCCAGTGGGGCGGTTCTGCTCATCGATGAAGCCGACGCGTTGTTCGGAAAACGGGCCGAAATCCAGCAAGGCGCAGACCGCTACGCGAATCTCGAGGTGGGGCATCTGCTGCAACAGCTGGAAGCGTACCGAGGGCTCGCCATCCTCACGACCAACCACAAAGGGTCGCTCGACCCGTCGTTGTTGCGTCGGCTTCGGTTTGTGATCGACTTCCCCATGCCCGATCCCGAATTGCGGGAGCGACTGTGGCAACGGGTGTTCCCGGCGACGGTTCCCGTGGCGGAAGACCTCGACATGGCGCGTCTCGCAACGCTAAACCTGACGGGCGGAAACATCCAGAACATCGCGTTGGGAGCAGCGTTCGCCGCGGCAGATGCCGGTGAGCCGCTCGGGATGGTGCACGTGCAGCGAGCCGCCAGAGCCGAGTACGCCAAGCTGGGCCGAAATCCTTCGGAAGTCCGCATCACGTCCTGACTCAGTGCGGAATATTGCACAACGGACCGCGATGAGGCACATTCGGGCGCATGCGGTCCGATTCCGAACCTTTGCGTCTTGAAGATCTGCAGGCCTTTGTCGCGGTCACCGAAGCGGGCAGCCTCACGGGAGCGGCCCGGCGCACCGGGATTCCGAAGTCCACATTGATACGTCGCATCCGCCGGCTCGAGGAAGGGCTGGGGTTGCGAATGCTGACTCGGACCGCTCGTTCGGCACATCCCACCTTCGTAGGCAGCGAGAGTCTGGCCCGCATCCGAGGCCTTCTCGAGGACGCCGAGGGCGTGCGCGCCGAGTTGATGGGCCACGGCGAGGCGCCTCGGGGCAGGCTGCGGGTGAGTGCGCCGGCGGACCTCGCCCACGACGATGAGTTGTGGTTGTCGTTCATGGAGCGCTACCCTGATGTAGAGCTGCATCTCGACCTCACGAACCGGTTCGTCAACGTCGCTCATGAGGGCTTCGACGTGGCGCTGCGGGGTCGAAGGGGCGAAGATGAGCGACTCGTTGCCCAGCGCATCGGCGACCTCGACATGGTGGCGGTGGCCAGTCCCGGGTGGGTCGAGTTGAACGGGGTCCTGACCACCCCCGCTGACTTCATGTCGGTGGACTGCCTTTTGCTCAAGGAGTTCGTAAGCGAGACTCCCCAGTCCACAACTGCACGCCATCGGGTGTGCAACCAGCTGTCGGTCGTGCGTCAGGGCGCGTTGCGAGGGTTAGGGGTGGCGATTCTGCCGTGGCATGGCATTCACGAGGACCTTCGGGCGGGCACCCTCGTCCCGGTGCTCGAAGGGTTCAATCCCTTGACCGTCCCCATGTATGCCGTGTACCCAGATCGGCGTTTCGTGCCCGCGTCAACTCGGGCGCTGCTGGTCTACCTTCGAGAGGCTTTTGAACAGCGTCGGTCCGAAATTCGTCCAAATGAGACCTGAATCGCACTCTGCCGTCCGAAATCAGTCCTCCATAGAAATCCTGCGTTCTTGGAGGACACATGCGAACGACGATGTTGGCTTGCCTGCTGATGGGATGCACAGGCGGTGAGGGCTCAGCGCCCGAGACCGGAACTCCCGCAGAAACCGGGGCCCCTGTTGAAACAGGAGCCCCTGACAATGATGCGACCGACGATGTCGGAGGGCTGGTGATTCGCCAGTTGAAGCCCGACGTGGCCTTGGCCGACTTCGAAGCGGCACGGGACGCCTATGTGGCGGCGTTGGAGGCACAGCCTGGGATTTCGACGGATCGTGAATTCGAGGCCTTTGTCGACTTTGGCACCTTTGCCGCGCCCGAGCCGGCTGTGTTCATTGGGTTTACCCAGGGAGATTCATTGGCCGCGTTTCAGGCTGCGGCCGATGCTGTGGGCACGACTCCTGAGGCGGCGACCTTCTTTGGAAGCTTCGATCTCGTGACATTCGGCCTGCTGGCTCCGCTCGAAGCGGGAACGCCGGTAGATCTCGCGGGGATTGCTTCGGAGGAGGGGCAGATCCTTGAAGTCGCGGTTCGGGACTTTTCGACCTACCCCGACTTTGACCTCGCGGCGTACGAGGCCGCGCGCGACACCTTCCTCCCCATCCTGGGAGCGCAGCCGGGGGTGGTCGCGGAGTTTCAGTGGATCTCGCCTGCGGATCCCAACCTCGCGGTCGGCATGACCGTTTACACGGATCAGGCAAGCTACGTGGCCGTAGCCACCGACGAAAAGCTCACCGGCTCGCCCGAATACATCGCGTTTGTGCAGGGTTATCCGCTGGCGGCGGGGTACGCCGCGACCGTCGTGAAGTAACAGGGCATCGCCCGATCGAAGCCTGCAGGCCGTACTACTGCTGAAAGCAGTACAATCGCTTCTCTACGTTGCATCCCGCCGTATTCGCTGAGGACCAAGTCGACGCGCTACTCGTCGACCCCGCCCGGCCCTTCTGTGCGTTGCCGCCGATGGTCCAATCGAGGCAGTTTGCTGAAGGAAACGCGTTGCCCGCGTCGTTGGTGCCGGTCCAGACATTGCCAAAAGCGGTGTCCTCTTCCTGACCATGCTCATTGTGATCGATGGCCCTTGCGAGGTCACCATCCACGAGGTCGACCCAATCACTCGCGATGATGGGGTCGGTTCCGCCAAGCAACGAATACTCGCCCGCAAACTGGCGGAAACGACTGCTCGGTGCGTCGGCGGCCTCGGTCGATAGCCAGGCCCGGAATACACCGTCGAGGGGCGGGGAGGCGCTGTCGCGAGCGAGCCTGTTGCAGGCGATGTCACCGCCGCGGATGCCGCCCAGGTCTCCGTCATAGCTCATCGAGGTCACAAACACGTCCTTGACGACGTCTTCATCGGCCATCTCGACGCAGTACAGCCGCCGCTCGTCATCACAGTCTCCGGTGTTGCCTGACGTCCAGCCGGCATCGGACCGCGTCAGGACACCGCCCACTCCGTTCTGGAATGAGAGGTTGCTCGTCCAATCGATGCAATCCTGCCCCGAGGCTTGCCCGGTCGGCGTTGTGGCGGTCCACACGCCAATGTCATCGGTGATGGCCTGTCCAAGTTCGTCGCGGTCGATGGCCACGGCGTGTTTGGGGGTCGTGAACTCCGAGAAATTCTCGGCGATGCGCACGCCGTCGGTCCGCTCATAGGGGGTGTCGGACCCAGGGAGGCGGTCCGTGACGTCCTGGCCGCTTACCGACAACCAAGCCCGAAACAGCCCATCGAGCCCCGCCGCTTGGGCGTGGTCGTTGCAGATCACGTCGGCTCCCACGGTCCCCTGAAGGTTGCCGTCGTAGACGGCGCTCGTGGCAAACACCCGGAGGGGGGGCCGCACGAGCCCAGTCTCACCCGTTTGGCCGGTTTGACCAGTCATGGCGGTGGCCTTCGGGGTGGGAGCGGTGTCGGTCGTCCCGGTCATGTCTGGGTTGCCGGTCTCTTGGTTCGTGTCGGTCGGGAACGGAACGGGTACGACCGGAGCACTCACACACCCGCCTAAAAGCAAAATGACCATACTCCCCTCCTCCTCGGGAGCGCAGCATAGTCAGCGATGCCCATGGTAACTTTGCACACATGCATGAACGCTTTTGGATCCATACGATTTTCTACTTGTGGTGGCCCTCCTTCGGCTCTGCAGAGATCGCGTTGACAGGGTCAACCGGTCCATAGGCACAGCGAAATCTACGAACCGGCGCTTTGGTGCCTGGCCTCAGGCCATCCCTTCCACAAACGCCAGCGGCTGCACCTACCTCATCTTGCCCTGAACGAGAAAGACGCGTATCGGGGGCCGTCGGAGCGATCCGGCGATCTACCCTACGCGCTGGAGGTCGTTGGCGACTTGGGGGTCGTTGCCGCGAAGGATGTCGATCAAACTTGCAAGCTTGCTCATATTGCGTAAATGGTCAATACCGCAGTGGCTATTCTCCTTGATTGCGCGTTGCTGCTGGCTCACAATTGCAAGGTGGTTGATGATCAGCTCAAGAGTACTTCTGGGGTGTCTGTTCTTAGCCCCAACGCTGGGATTTGCGTCGGAGCCGGATGACCTCGATTTTCCCGAGGGTGAAGCGGATCTGGACGACTGGGTCGATGACGATGGCGTTCCCGACGGGCCACCGGGCGACGAAGAGGACGAGTCGACTTGCAGCCTGGCGTCGGGCCAGGTCGGTTTGTCGTTTGCGTCGGTGGATCCACCCTCGTTCGTTCTCCCCGCCCTTCTGCAAGGGGAGTCCTGGACCGTGGAGGGCGTCGGAACGAACTACTTCACTCGTGATGAACACCTGGTCGTTCCGCCCGGCTCCGCGACGGTTGACACGCAGTTTACCTACGTTCCAACCCAGACCATGAAGGATGCGACGGCCATTCGTCCGCTCGTGGTCAAGCTCCGAGCTCTCCGCAAGCGTCTAGACGGGCAAATCCTAGGCGTCTACCCACTGCGGCCTCTGCTGTACAGCAAGTTCAATGGTACGCACTCCTGGAAGTTGCTGCAGCATAACCCAAATTACTACGTAGATCCTGGATTTCTAGACTTCCCGTCGTGGTACGCCGACCTGGTCACGCCGACAAATCCTGAGCCCTTCAATACAACGGGGGGGAGCGGAAGTGTCGGGTCGACCGTCGACGTGAATGTCTGTGTCTGGATCCAGACGTCCTTTACGGATTTCGAACCGAACAATGGTTGGGACGGGTTCGGTCGCGAGGACTTCTTCTTCGATGATTCGAACAAACAAGCACGGGGCGTTTACGTCGGTGCTACGTCGATCAACAACATCGCAAACGGCGGCTCGGATCAACACTTTGCGGGCGCATTCCTGAATTGGAAGGACAACGAGCCGCTCAGCGCGTCAGGTGGCGGCGTGATTCCTGCCGGCTGTACCGTGCTCGACCTGGTTCCAGGGGAAACCTATGAGTTCAAAGCAGGTAGCATTCTCGAAATCGACCACATCGAACTCAACGTTCTCGATGGGACGTTCCGGAAGGGCATCACGGTTACCGTTCTTAGAGATTTGAACGCCACGCCTGGGAGCGCGGCAGAAACTCGCTACACGGTTCCCGCCACGTTCGGAACGTTTCAGTCCGTGATCGACAACGGACACGTCGCCTGGAACATGGCCGCTATGTTGGGCTTCGGTCTCTACCGGAAGCGAATCAACGACATGAACTTGGTCGAAGCCTACTGGGACGACTCTCCGATCGGCTGCACGACCTGCGCCAACCGACACAAGCTCTTCGTTGACGAAACCACACTGCACGAACAACGATTCCCCATGCTCCACGAGATGGGTCATGTGGTGGCGTACTACGCCGATGATCAGCGCAAGCCTAACTTCTCGTACAAGGCGAATGCCTCTGGTAGCTGCGACGCCAACAACTCACACCAAATCGAGCACGAGGAGTGGGCGTCGGCAGCGGCCGTCGAGGGCATGGCGCACTTCTACGCCGGAACAGTGCTCAACAAACAGGTCGAGTTTGATTGTCAGGTGGTTCAGGTCGGCATCGATTTCAACAACGATGGGGCAGTAGGGCAGCCGGTCACAGGCAACGAGTTCTTCCTCCCTCACTCCTGCGAGGACGGTCCCTACCTCGTGTCGGGCATCGAGGATCGGCTAGACGGTACCGCCTGGGATGACGGCGACTACATGGAACAGGAGTGCGAGATGCCGGGCCCCGACGATCGGCACACGCCGTACGACTGGATGCGCTTCTTCTGGGACCTCGATACTGACCAGAGCTTCACTTTCGGGCGCATCATGAGACTTTGGAACAACGCCGACCCCCACAACTGGGACAAGAATTCGGCCAACATGAGCGATCCGGACAAGGTACGCAACCGGCTCATCCTCACGGCAGGTCCCGCAGTGAATCGGCCAAACGAAGTGAGCATCGAAGCCGCCGCGAACGGAGTTCATCGGTGAAACACTCGAAAGCTCTGGTGGGGGTCGTTGGTTTCGCGATCTTCGGATGTTCACAACCCGACATGGCCCGCAACGGGACCCGTCTGCCGGTCGTCGAGCCTGACGAGCACGCCAGGGGGTTCGTCTACGGCGACATCGAAGGACACACACTTGGAAGTACCGTTGCGTGTGGACCCGACGTGGATGGGAACGGGCTTGGTGATGTTTCCTTCACGGCCGACAACTTTGACTACCAGATTCGGCTCGCCGACACGAGTCGGGCGATCTACCGTGCGAATGGACCCCTAGTCGATCGTGTCCGCCACGACGAAATCGATGGCTGGCATATCCGCGAGGGGGCCCTCCTCACACCCAGCTTTGGCCATGGGCACGTGCTCCTCGAGGCTCCACACCCAGCAGGACTCCTCTTCGTGGGCACGACCAACGACCTTGATCGAGAGCCTGAACAAGATGGCACGCAGATGGCCCGCTTCGCGAGGACGAACGAGGCCGAGGTGGCCGATGTCCGTGATGCCTACATCAACTTCGCGGGGACAAGTGCACTGAATGCCCAGCTTCTTCCTGACCTCAATGGAGACGGCCTTCCGGAGGTGGCGCTTGGCCATAATCGCTTCGGCGTGCTGATCCTGACTGCGCCGCCGAATGGCGAGGTGGATGTCGAGGAAGCTGCGTGGGCAACACTCGGCATCCCGGAGGAGAACTCGACCGCAATCGTTGGCAGTAGCTTGTTGCCCGGTGATTTCGACGGCGACGGGTCCACCGACCTCTCGGTTCAGGTGATCGGGGCGGACCATCCGTTTCCGGGTGAGGTGGTGGTCGTCTTCGGGCCTTTGGAGCCGGGCTCCTACGCGCTCGGCACGGGCAGCCGTGAGCTCGCCATCGACGGGCTTCGCGAGGCCGGTTTGACGCGGTTGGGTCAAGCGTCAGGGGACTTGAATGGCGATGGAATCGACGATCTGATTTTGGCGACCCATACTGGACCGGATGGGGGTTGGGTTCGGGTCTACTTCGGCCCTCTCATGCCAGGCATTCTCAGTGCAGACTCGGCGGATGTGGTTCTTGCACCTGAACAACCCGGAGCTTGGTTCGGCACGTCCGTCGTCGTCGGGGACTTCGATGGATCAGGCGACCCTGCTCTTGCGATTGGTGCGAGCATGAACGGCTTTTATGACGAGGATGCCCCTCCCGGACTGGTGTACGTGATGCGGGCCCCGTTCCTGGCCGGAGCTCGGGTTCCAGACGATGTTCAGACCGTGCTCCAAGGGAAGCACCCCCGGGACAACTTTGGGTGGTCGCTTGCGGCTTGCGATACCGATCGAGACGGTCGCGATGAGCTCGTGATTGGAGCGACGGATCACACGGAGCGGCGACGAGCGCAGCGAGGTGGCGCGGTCTATCATTCGGTCGTCCCACCGTGAATTCCCGACGAAGCCAGTGGGTAGCGGAAGACCGATGACGTGCGTCCGCCCCGCGTCAGGGTTCGATACTCGATCATGGCCCGCGCTGGACGTCGGACCAACGGATGCAGGATGCGCTCGCCGAGCCTCCAGCTCTGCCGCCGCCGGCGTCGGCAAGTCCGAGAGGTTGCGGCAACGCGATGCCGCACCCTGGACCCAGGCCTGTCCGAACGAAGCCCAACGCATCCCCCTATGCACGGTGTGGACGACATGGGTGCGAAACACGGGCCCCGACGATCTGTGGGTCGAGGCCTTCGTGTTGCGGGCCGACGGCACCACCCGAACCTTGCAGGGCGATGCGGGGCGCCACCGACTGGCCGGTGGGGGCAACGGAGGGGGGGCTCGTGGTGGGCTGCCGAGGCGACTTCACTCCCGAGGCCACCGCAATGACCGAGCACTTCGTCAGCTGCCTGCAGGGGCCCTACCGGACCGGCGATGTGCTGGTGTGGCAGGGGGTTGGCCCACCAACGACGCATGGGTCGGGCACACGGTGATGGTGGTCGACCCCGACCGTTACCTCGGCTGGGGCAGTCACGGATGGGCCACCTCCGACAACCCCGATGCCCGTGCCCACGGCGGCGGGGCTCTCCTCCTGCGACCCTGACACATGTGCTGAGTAGCAGACGAACGGTCAATACAGTGGCCGCTTAGATTGCGCGCAAGCCGCTAACCGGCCGCTGGGCTGAGCGACTCATGGGGGCGGACCGGGTTGCCGCCCACAAAGCGTGGGCGGCCGGTTCGTAACTACGCCGCGAGGTCGACGGACCGAAGCTCGCGTTCAATCAGCGCAGCCAGGGCGCCCATCCCCGACAGCCCGTGCTGGGCTTCGACATCGCCGTTGTAGTTGGTCGTGCCGTTGATGTCGTAGGTGTAGCGGACCCGGTTGGCGTCTTCGACGAACTCGATGCCCGCCAGGTCCAAGCCGTTGTTTCGCATGAGTTCGATGTACGACTGCACGAGCGGATCGTCGGCCGTGATTTCGCTACGAAGGCTGAATTTGCCCGTGTCTCCGACGGGGCAGAACTCATCGTCGATGGCGCAGGCGTCGGCCGGGCAAAGCTCGAAGCCGTCTTCCGTGCTCGACCGCAGCGCGTACTGGAACACGCCATCAACGATCTCGATGCGGGTGATGAAGGCCTCAGCGGGCGTGACGTACTGCTGGAGGAGCGTGACGCCATCGGGGCCTTCGATGAAGTCTGGGCCGTCGACATAGGCATCGAACGCCGCGAGGTCCCGGAAGAGCTTTACGCCAAGGCCCTTTCCGCCCTGGTTGTCCTTTGTGATGAAGGGCAGGGGGAAGTTGCGGGCCGCCGCCTTGAGGGGTTCGGGACCGCCTACGACGGCTACGGTGCGCGGTGAACGAATGCCCGCGCGGCGAAGGGCCAGGTCCTGGGCGACTTTGCTCACCTCGAGCGCGAACGCCTGGCTTCCATTGATCACCCGACGGCCGTGGTGCTCCAGGTACGTCAGGTACTGCTGCAGGAAGCGAACGCCTCCCTGGTGGCCACGGGTATGGGCCGAGGGACTCATGCGATTGAGGAAGATGCCTTCTGGCGGTGGGACCGACAGGTCGATGTGGCCGCCCGTCACGCGGTGCTCTTCCCAAGTCACACCGCGCGCGGAAAGGGCGGTGCGAAGCGGAGGCATCCAATCTTCATTTTCGAACAGCACATGGAGAACAGACATCGGCGACTCCCGCAGGGGCCTGCCGAAGGTTCTCTACTCCCGTCAGCAGGCTACACCTGCCGTGACGAGTTGAGGCTTGGTTCGTTTCGCTAGCCCACGCCGTCACGGCCGCTGGAACAACAGCAGCAACAACAACAAGTGGCGGTGGCGACGAAGCGATTCATGTGAGTGGCGACGTCGTATCGACGGCGACTGGAAATGGCAACCGACCCGACGCGGACGTCGCTACTCAGCACGTCATCAGCCCTCGGAGTCGGTCTCGAGCCAGGCCATACCCGTCGGATTGGTATCTGTGGCGTTGTTTTCCATCGACTGCAGCACGCCGCCGCCGACGTCTTCGATGGTCATGTCGATGAGGGGCTTCAGCACGAAGGGGGCCGTGCTGTCGTCGGGCACGGGTTCCACCGAGATGACGGCTGTGAGGCCCACGAGATCAAGTTCGGGCTCCACGAAGTCCTGACCGGGGAACGGAGGCGTGTCGTCCGGTCCCGCCGCGGGGCCACCGGCATCCGAGTCCGCCCCTTCGCCCGAGGCGAAGGTACCCGTCGAGATCGGACCGTCGCTCGTGACAACCCAGCCTTCGTAGACCCAGCCTTCGGGAAGGGTCGGCAGGTCGGCCGAGGCCGCGGGGCCAGCCGGGTCGAGGAACCAGATGCCGAGCGAGAAGTCGTCCATGATCATACTGGTCGACGGCGTTTCGAGGATGAAGTCAGCCGTCGCGTCGGTCAGATCGGTGCCCAACGCGGCGGGATGCGCGATCGACAGCGATGCGGTGTCGTCCTCACCGAAGTCTCCGCCCAGCAGCTTGACCGCGGAGGGCGCGGGATCGTCGCCCTGTTCGGGCTCGATCGACAACACGTACGCTTCGAGGCCGGCCACCTGGTCGGCGGTCAGGTCGAACGCATCGAGGCTGGCCGTTCCGTCGGAGCCCACCGAGAAGCGGCCCGTCGAGACCGGGGATCCATCAACGATGGCCCAGGCTTCGTAGACGAATCCAGTTCCTAGCGGCTCGAGGCCTTCGAGCTGCCAGCGCAGCGTCGCGCCGTCATTGGTCTCGGTCGCGGGGTCGCCACAGGCCGCAAGCGCCAACAACCCAAGCATCGAAAAGCGCGTCATCATCGTACCTCCTGGCTCTTCAATCGCTTTGGTCGGCTCTGAAGTCCAACGAGATAATCTGACCCTACTGTTTAGAAATTTTAAATGGTTTGAGAAAGGGTTGGACGATGGAACATCTTCGGCGAGTGAGCCAGCTGTGGAATTGGCTACCGGCGTTTCGAGCTGTGGCCGAAACCGAGCATCTGCCTACAGCATCGAAGGGACTGCATGTCACGCCGGCCGCCTTGTCACGCACCGTGCGACTGCTCGAGGATGACTTGGGGCATCCGCTGTTCACGCGCCGAGGCCGACGCCTGCTTCTCAATGACGACGGGCGGATCTTCGTGAGCGCGGTGCGGTCGGCGATGCGGCTTGTGCACGACGCCATGGAGCAGCTTGGGCGATCGACCTTGGCCGGACCGGTACGGGTCGCGGCAGGTGGCGTGTCGCAGGTGTTTGCCCGACGGGCGCTTGGGGAGGTCCGACGCCGCCATCCGGCGCTGGTCCCCCACATGCTCACCCCACGGCCGAGCACCACCTCGGGCGATCTACGTCAGGGAAACCTCGATCTCGTTGTGTCCAGCTTCATCGTGCGTGACGACGGGATCGAGACGGAACTGCTGGGGCACGACACGAACGGGGTGTACTGCGGGATCGGCCATCCCCTTCACGGAACAGACGCTTCGCTCGACACCATCCTTGAGCATCCGTTTGCGGCTCCGCCGGCCGATGCGGCAGGGGTCACGCCCGAAGGGTGGCCACCGGAGGTTCCCCGCATCGTGGGCATGGTCCTCGACCGCATTTCCGCCGGAGTGGAGGTGTGCGCGATGGGGGATCTGCTCGCGGTCCTGCCCGATGCCCTGGCCAGGACAGACCCGCGATTGCAACGATTGAACGTCGAGCTGATTCCTCCGACGCCCATCGTTGCGATGTACCGGCCTCACCTGGGGACCAAGGGGCCGGTTGCGGTGGTGCTCGAGTTGCTGCGGTCCGAGCTTAACGGTTCGACGAACCTGGCGTGACCATGGGCAGCCGTTGCCAGTTCGGGGCTGCATCGGGTAGCCGACCGTAGCCTTCTTCCGGCGTCATGGCAGGGAACATCACCACGTCGACGACCCGGTCGTCGGGGTCGATGAGCGTGAGTTCACCGCCGTCGTCGGAAAGCGCAAGGTCCGACAGCACGGCGAACGCGCCGGCGTCGAGGGCGGTGTCTTCGAACGACATCGGTTCACCGTCGACTTCGACCGTCCAGCCCGCCAGACTCATCGGCTTGTCGGTGACGTTCATGACTTCGACCCAGTCGGCGTCGGACTGAGCGGATGCGATTTCGTTGATGCCGACCTGATCGATGGCATCGTCGGTCGTACAGGCCGCCAGCGCGGCGAGCCAGACCAGGCGTGAGTTCATCGGGCCTCCCGTGCGAATCTACCCCGCTCACCCATTGAACCACCAAATCCATGCGTTGAGGGTCCAAGCGAGGGTTACCCAGGCTAGGTACGGAGCGAGCAGCGCCGCGGCAAGGCCGCTACGGCTTCTAAAGGTCACGATCGTCGCTACGATCGCGGCCCAAAGGGCGGTGATGACGACCAGGGCAAGACCGGTCTGTTGCCACGCGAAAAAGATCGGCGACCATGCTGCATTGAACGCGAGTTGAAGTCCCCAGAAGCCGAGGGCAGACCCGGGGTTTTCCGTTCGTGCGATCAGCCATGCAGACACCGCCATCAGCGTGTAGAGCGTCGTCCAGATGGGGCCGAACGCCCAATTGGGAGGTGTCCAAGGCGGCTTGTCGAGCGTGGGGTACCACTCTCGGATCCCTTCGGCCGTGGACACGCCACCAATGGCCGCCACCGCGAAGCAAAGGACGAGCAGACCAACGAGGAGCGCGATGGAGCGGGCGCGAGGCATGGCTTTCTCCGGGATGGGAGCGTAAGCGACCGCATAAGGTTTTCTGCGAGGGAAATTTGGGGAAATCGGAGGCGCGCGTAGCGCTGATGCGGTCAAGCCGGATGTTTCGAGGCGATTTACGCCCCAGTCCGGCGGAACTATTGCGGGATGCCGCAGCGTGGTGCGAGGCCCATGACGTCACGTGGGATGCGTACGGCACAGGCAAGGCGCTGCAGGCGTTCGAGGCCCGTGTCGCCCAGCTGTTGGGGTACCCGGCCGCCCGCTTCATGCCGAGCGGCACCATGGCACAGACCGTGGCGTTGCGCATTTGGTGTGAACGAAAGGGAATTCGTACGTTTGGCATGCACCCGACGTCCCACGTGGAGCTGCATGAGGAGCGGGCCTACGGTCACGTCCATCAGCTGCACGCGACGCTCGTGGGGCCCCAAGACCGCCCGCTGGTCGCCAAGCACTTGCGAGCGGTGACGGAGCCGCTCGGGGCGCTGTTGACCGAATTGCCCATTCGGGAGGCCGCAGGGCAGTTGCCGACGTGGGAGGAGCTGCAGGCCCTCAAGGACCTTGCGGCAGCGCGCAACCTTCCTTTACACCTCGATGGGGCTCGCCTTTGGTGCTGCGGAGTGGCTTACGAACGCCCCCTACACGAGATTACCGCAGGATTTTCGAGCTGCTACGTCTCGTTCTACAAGAGCGTCGGCGCGCTGCCCGGCGCCATGCTGTTGGGGCCTGAAGACTTCATTGCCGAGGCGCATTTGTGGCAGCGACGATTGGGCGGAAACTTGTACTCCTTCGCGCCAAATGTGGCGACTGCGGCCCTGCGGCTCGATGCGGCGCTGGCGTCGATGCCGGCTCGGCTTGCCGGCGCCAAGGCCATTGTGGCCGCGTTGGCGGATCTGCCTGGGTTGACCCCATTTCCCAGTCCGCCCCACACCCATCTGTTCCACATGCTGATCGACCGGTCGCCGGAGCAAGCCTACGAAGCCCGCGATCGCGTCGCCGAGGAGCTTGGCATTTGGCTGTTTCGGGGCGTGTCACCGGGTCCTGTGCCGGGGACCTCCCGATTTGAGGTCTCCGTGGGGAGCGCCACCTTGAGCCTCGAGGTGGCCGAGATTCGTCAGGCCTTCGAGCGCTTCATGGCCTTTGGCTAAACTAAACCCCGATGAACAGCTTCTCGATGCACACATCTTGGGCGTTGCTCAGACGGCCCGTGGCCGCGGTCATGCCCCAGTAGACCGTGGACTGGCCACCGAACGTGCGCATGACCGCCTCCGCGGAGTACGCCGCTCGCAGCTTGTTGTCGAGGTAGACCTGAAGTTTTCCGCCGGGCTTCCACGTGATGCGAAGGGGATGCCGCTGGCCGTCTTCGAGGTTCCCGACTTCGACCGGAGGGGTGCCCGATCCGCCGCCGTGGAACGACTCGCCGTTCGACATCAGGGCCACGTGGTCCAGAAACGGGTCGTCCAGGTGGAAGTTCTGGTAGGTGTCGAGCTCGATTCCCACCGAAGGAACCAGGCCCGCAAACCCCATGCCCTCGCCTCGGAAACCGGTTTGCGGCGTGGGATGGAACACGAAGACGATGCCATCCGCTCCTTCGACGTCCTTTTTGCCGAGCACCACGTCCAGACGCATCTCAAACGACTGCTTGAGGTCGATGGCCTGATTGAACCAGGCCGAACCGCTCGTGTAGGGCTGGTCGGGGGTGAGGCGGATGCACTCCTGACTCAATACGCGTGCGCTTCCGCCAAGCTTGAAGTCTTGGATGCTGCTTTGCGCGTTGGCCAGCCCAGGGGTGAGCAGAGCGACTACCAAACCGGGGAACAGCCATCGGCGAGCGTGCATCGCAACTCCCTTGCGTCGGGTCCCAGACCCAATCTTGTCCCTACCATTCCCCGGTCCGGTCCGGGTCGTTCGACGAACCTACGCCTCCACACTCCCCAACTCCCGTGGACATGAGGATCGTCTTCGTCTGAGACATGCATCTCGATCACTCCGTGACGGAGACGTAGGGCTCGGTGTCTTGGTCGCCGACGTGCAGTCGGTTGCCAAACGCCGCTTCGAGTTCGCTCGTCGCGTCTTGCACGGCGTTGTCGTTGATGTCCAAGCGGACCAACTCAGGAAACGCCGATCGATGCTCGAGCAAGGTCCGGGCGCCTTCATCGGTCAGGGTGCCGAGCGACAAATCGAGGGTCCGCAGGCCCTTCGCAACGGGCTGCTTGACCAGCCAGTCGACAAACGCATCGGTGAACTCGCAGTTGCGAACGCCGAGATGCGACACCGTAAGATGAGCGAGCGCTTCGAGGTCTTCCAGCTCCACGTTCCCGCCGTACGCATCGCTGCTCGTCCACAGCTCGAGATGCTGCATCGGCTTGCCGCGGGCCAGGATTTGGCGGACGACGTTGCCCAGCACCACTGCGCTTTCGAGGGTGAACGATTCGACGTTATCGGGCAGATCGAGCGCATCGACGTTGCCTTGGACGGTGACCTGAGTGGCGTTCGGGAAACGCTCGCGAACCAAAGACCAGTCTCCCAACATGGACCAAGAAGCTTCACATTCGTCGGGATAGATAAAGTCCCCGATGCGGAGCGTTCGGACGGTGGGGTAGGTCCCGTCAAGCTTTACATCTTGAAGGTGGCTGCCGGCGAACGTGAGGTCGCGAAGCACCCAACACGAACGGTGATTGAGAAACGCCGAAATCGTTTCGGGTGGGGGGCCCGGTTGCCCGTTGTCGCCGACGCGAGGCCGAATCCACAGTCGCTCGACGAACCCGTAGCGCCACCCGATGACGACGCCGCGGGTCTCGGGTTCCTTGCTGTGCCAGGTGTCGCCGGCGAGGCGTTTCAGCGGATGGGCGGGGCCAACGTCGACGTGACCTTCATCGCGGAGGGGCCCATAGAAGCGATGGGTATGCGCGACGAGCATCTCGACGGGTATCTTACCCTCACGCATGGCAAGGATGAAGTGCCCACGGGGATCGTCTTGCTCGAGCAGCCAATCTGCGAGAACCTGGTAGCATCCAGGGTCGTCTGGCTGGGCACGCAAAGCGGCAAACATCTCTGGATGGAAGGCGGATTCGGGCTCGGGCTCGACCACGGCCGGGGCTTCTTCTGTGGGGGGGCCGCCTCCTCCGAACAACCGCTGGATCCATCGTGACCATGCCATCGCTTCGCCTCCGCGCCCTCCCGTAGCGCATCGAGACCGGTTGGCGAGGTTGGGGCTGTACTCCGCGGCTCGGGAGCCGTCATCAACGAGAGTCCCAGGTGGCGATGAGGTTGCCGCGATGGGCCTCGACGAGGAAGCGCAGGAGCGAGACCCGATCGTGACGACGGTCGCGGTCGTCCAGAGCGTCCCAGTGCACCATGCTCTCCCGCAACCGGCGCACGTCGTCCCGAAGTCCGAAGCGCCAGCCCTTGAGTAAGCGTTCGCCCATCCAGCGATTGTGCTCCATCTTCGCAGGCAGATCGGGATCGTGGCCTCGATCCTTCAGCTCCCCTTGGATGCGTTGAATGGCCGCATCGAGGATGTCGAACACGACCGTGTCACCGTCCAAAGATACGGACTCCTCGGCAACATGGCCGTGCAGCACGAGGCGTTCCCGAACGTCCGGGTCGAGGCCCGTGAGCATCTGCCGCGTGACGCCCTTCGGATGCCGGCGGACAAGCTTCGCCACCGCGGTGTCGACGGTGCGCGTAAACAAGGGTTCGAGGACCGGTGTGGCGCCCTTGGGGGCCGGTTCGGACTTGGGCCGCAAGGTGATGCCGACCGCGGCACATTTCACGGCCGCGTGCAGCGCAGCATCAAGGTTGGACGTCGAAAAATCGAGGTGGTCATGGGCCGCGCGAAGGGGGGACAGCAACCGGTAGAGGGCCTGTGAACGGGTGGCGTGCTGCTGCTCAGCCGTCTCGGCAACGTGCTGGTAGGACGCAACCTCGTCGCGAATCCCAAACACCCGTACGGGAAAGTCCTGGTCACGCGTTTGGTGTTGGGGCGTCAGCCACGATGCCGCATCGGTCTGCTGGAGTACGGCGGCGAGGCCGCGTTCGGGCAGATGTACATAGACAGGAACCGGGCCCGGCTGCTCCGCTGCCGGTCGCTCGGCTCGCGCCGCAGCCAGCGCATGTTGGATGCGTAATGCCGCTTCGAAGCTGGCCCGATCCTCTTCCAAACACACCACGACGGCCATGCGCACCGGCGTCACATCATCGAGCGGTGCCGCACGTTCCAAAATCTTGTCGGAGAGCGACTGGGCGGCGAGGTCCCCCGGAAGCTGGAGAACCTCGGCGTGCACGGCGTACTCGACGGCTTGGTCGGCGTCGACTTGCTGACGCGGAGCCTCGGGACGACCTACGTAATTGTCCCACACGTCGCTACCCGTCGATCGGAGCTCGGGGCTGCCCAGATCGAGCCGGGAGGGGGAATAGGCGGGGTATTGTTCCAAGAAGGCCTTGAACGCCGATTCATCGTCGTCGATGACCGTGAGCCGGGGGCGACACAGCGACGCAAAGTGGGCGAACCGGGCAAGGTGGCGGGCCACCGTGCGACCCATGAAGCCAAATCCCACCACCACGAGGTGGAACGGTTGTTGGCCCAACGGCCGAAGCGCCTCGTCGGCCACAAGCCCGCGGTCGCCGAAGAACAGGTCTCGCGCCGCGAGTTCTTGGTAGGAAAACGGCACCAAGCGTACGTGCTTGGATTCGTACGACCAGATCTGCTGCCATCCGAGCGTTTCCGCGAACTTCGGATCGGTGATGTGGACGTAGCAGCGCAGGGCATCCCCACGGCGTCGCCACTTCTGGGAGGCCTCGAGTAGGTTGCCCGCGAGTTCGACGTTCAGGGCATCGTCACCGGTGGCCACGAAGACTTCGCGGGCGCGGGCGAGGGGCACGCGGTCGCGCGTGCGAGGGTCGGTGGCATCGCCGATGACCATGAGGATGCCCATGCGCCGGGCTTCCGCGACCAAGGGGCTTTGCTCGTCGGTGGCAATCGCAAAGACGGGACGTCCCGCCGAGCGCAGGGTGGAGGAGATCGGAGCGCCGATCCAGCCGAGTCCAAGCAAGATGGCGGGGGGGCGCCCGCGGAGTTCCATCATGGCGCGCATGAGCGTGATGCGCAGGAGTCCTTCGAGTTCGACGGCCACCGCAAGTCCCGTCGATACGGAGAACGCGGCCGCCCCCATGCGAGCCCATGCCCAGAGGAAGTAGGGGTCCGCCAGGCCATCGGGTTGCTCGAACGCAAGCACGGCTACCGAATAGAAGGCCAGCCGAGCGAAACCTTCAACGGTAAGGGACATGCCGAACGAAGGCGTATGCCAAAGCGCGTATGCGGCGATCGCCACCGTGGCGACGGCGCTAAACACGGCGAATAGCAGAGGAAGCTGGGTTCTACGGGTGTCGTAGGGTTTCATGGCGGCCTCGCGAGCGGGGCCCGACTATCGCACGGGTCTGGTGCCCTCACCTCAGGATGAACATGGAGCCGACCAACACCTTCTTCGTGGCCCACGCGTTGCTGGACGAGGCTTGGGCCAACGCACTCGGTGATGCCCTAGAACCCGAATCCTGCACCTTCGATACTCCCGGTGAAAGCCTGGTTCAGGTGCTGCTGCTCTCCCGGCAGGTGCCGGGGTCGTTCTATGTGCAACCGGTCATTGCCCGAGCCGTGGCGGCGCTGCGGAAGGGCAGTCGTCACGCCGTGCCAGTCTGGATCGACGGCCTCCCGAAACAGCCGGATGAGGCCCCCTACGGCCTGTCCACCCTCCATGCGTTGGACGGCGACGCGTTGGGCCCCAACGGCGTTGCGTCGCGATTGCGTGAACACGTGACGATCTTGCGGCAAGAGGGCCAGGGGCATCGCCCGAGTGCGATCGACTTGTCCGTCGTGGATGGGCCATGGAGCGCGCGGCTGGGGTTGGCGCGCGGCTTGACCTTCGAGACGCTCGAAGCCACCGCGCGGAGCCTGCAGGCCCCGGTGAGCCACTTCCGTTCCGAGCGCGGCGCCTTCGCACTGGATTTGGTGCTGTGGGCGATGCACGACGGGGCCGTGCCGGCCGATGACCTCGAAGCGGCCTTGCGCGATGCGCTTGAGTCCGAGCTGCGAGACTCGCGGGTTGCGCTGTCGGTGGGGTTTGCGGTGGCCCTCGACAAGCTCGATGCGCATGCGCGGGAGCAGGTGCTGCATGCGCTGCCCTCCATCGTGCGGCGCTTCCCGAGCCTTCGCGAGCAGAACCTTGGCGATCCGCAGGGATTCTTGTGCCTCGAAGTGAACCACGGGGCCCACGGCGTGGTCGCCATCCGCCACGAACAGCAGCTTCACCTTGCGCACGTCGAGGAGTACACCGCAGCCCTGGCCTGGGCGCGGACTCACCGGGTAGCGGCGGGGGCGGTGCTCGCGATCGATGAGGATGCGCCGGTGCCGGTTGGCGGGCCGGATGCGGCGGACCTCGAGGAGATCGAGCCGCCGGGACCGCTTGCCCACTTCAGCCGCAGCAAGTTCGTCCGGCTCGGGCTGCCCGACCCATGGGCGCGGGAGATGGGCGCCCTCGATGAGGACCAGATCCATGCCCTGAGCAGCGTGTTGCGGCCCCACGTTCACGATGCGCTTTACGGGCTGGCGACGGGTGAGCCCTACGAGACCGTGATTCAGCGATTCGACGAGGCGTCGTCAGAACATTCCCCGGCCCAGGCATGGCCTGGCACGCCGGCATCCGAGATCCGGCGGGCCATGCAGCGCGGGGATTGGTCGGTCTACTTGCATCCCTCGCAGGTTCGTCTCATTCGGCGCGACGCGCGGGGGGCCATGAAGATCACTGGCGGACCGGGCACCGGCAAGACGGTGGTGGCGGTCCATCGAGCCCGCTTTTTGGCGGAGGGGCCATTCGCGGCGACCCGGGCGCCGATCCTGCTTACTACCCCGGTGAGCCACCTGGCTGGGCCCCTACAGCAGATGGTCGACCGGGCTTGCGCAGATCGGCCCGAAGTCGCTTCCCGCATCGTGGTTCGGTCGGTGCAGGGGTTGGCTCAGGCCATCGTGGCCAAACATCCCCAGCCGAGGCGCTTGGCCGATGCCGCAACCCTCGGCGAACTCTGGGCGCAGGCCATGGGGCCCTCCGACCTGCCTTGGAGCAAGGACGAGCTGGCTCAGGAGCGCATCGACGTCCTCGATCGCAACGATGCGTGGACGTGGGAGGCCTACCGCGATGCCCGTCGAGAAGGTCGCCGGCGTCGCTTGGGCGCCCGGCAACGCGAAGCGGTGTGGCGCGTGCTCGAGGCGTTCGAGGGGGCCATGGCGGAGCGAGGGGTCGCCGATCCGGTCACGATGGCGCGGTTGGCACTGGGCCACCTTCGGACCGATCCGTCGGTGGTGCGGTTTGCCGCCATCGTGTGTGACGAAGTGCAGGATGCATCCAGCGCGGAGCTGCGCTTGCTCGCAGCGTTGGCGAGCGATCCGGCTCACCCCACCATTCGCGCCAATGGCCTCACCCTATGCGGCGACGGATTTCAGCGGTTGTTTGCCAGTCCGGTGGTGCTTTCGCGGTGTGGCATCGAAGTGCGCGGACGCAGTCATCGCCTGCAGGTCAGCTACCGCACGACCGAAGGCATTCGCCGGGCGGCGGTGGCCCAGGTGGCCCAGATTCCACCCGATCCGTTCGATCGTGTCTCGGACGACGATGACACGCCTCTCGAAGGGTTCCGGAGCTTGCTCGCGGGACGTCCGCCGCAGCGGCGCTGGTTCCGTACTGACGCCGAGGAACTCGGGTTCATTCGGGATCGTTGGTTGGACGGCGAAGGCGGCCTTTTGGTGTTGACGCGGACCGAGGCGGATCGAGACCGGTTGGTCGAAGGACTGCGGGGCCTCGAAGACGGGACCGAACCGGTGATGCTCGATGCAAGGACCGCCAAAGAGCCCGACCCTCGCGGGCTTACCGTGTGCACGATCGCCCGTGCCAAAGGCCTTGAGGCGCCCCGGGTGGTGATCGCGGCCGCTCAACATCTCGCCGCGTTCACCGACGGGCCCGACTACGCCTCCGCCTACGAGTGTCGTCTTGCCTACACTGCGATGACGCGCGGCCGGGACTGGTTGGCCGTCACTGGAGTGCGAACCGAATCGAACCGGTGAAGGTCGAACGACTTTCGTGGCATACTCGCGACCCATGGACCAGTGGGCCCCCTCGCATTCCCCTCCGCCCCGCGTCATGCTGATCGTGGGTGCGTTGGCGTCGTTGTTGGGGGCGCTGTCGATGATGGGTCCACCGACGGTGGCGGAGTCGTCGGCGCGGAGTTCGACGACCCTGTTTGGCGCCGCGTTCGTCGCGCAGCCGCGAGCCCTTGGTTCAATCCGTTCCGTCGAGGCGCCCGACGACCCCGAGCCCTCGGATGGGATCGACACCGGCGCACCGCCGATTCGGTTCGACCCGACGCCGCCCGATGTCGTGCTTGTGGCCACCTCGGTGAGTCCGAATCCCAGGCTCCATACGGTGGCCCTTCGCCGACGCGATGCGGCGGTCTCCAAGTTCCTCAACCTTGGCGATCGGGTGGATGGCTACGTCGTCAAGGTCATCGACCGCCGCGAAGTGACGTTGGAAGCACCCGATGGCACAGGGTGGATCTACAGCTTGTCGTTCTACCCCGACGATGTACCCGAGCCCCGAAGAGTGGGAGAGCCCGAACCGCCTCCTCGCGAACGGGGGGTCTCCGAAGAGGCAGAGCCGTCTGCCGAAACCGGCGACACCGGGCTTTGAGCCTCAGGTGCGTGAAATCACCTGACGGCGCATGACCTTACATCGTGGCTTGCCACGCCCGCAGCTGCGGCAGCATCGGCCACAGGTTGATGGCGAGGGCCATGAAAAACAGGGGCAGGTGGAACGGCAGCAGCGTCACCGAAAAGAACGTCATCAGCCAAGGCGAGACATCGCCTGTGTAGGGCTGGATGTTCATGGTGTAGCGCTCATCGGTCTGCCCCTTGCGTACCGCGTCATAGAGCTTGCGAAACAAACGCTCCTGACGCAGGTAGTAGGCGTCGAGACCCCAGAACAACAACGTGATGAGCAGGGTCAGCCAGCCAAGGAAGGGCTGAGCGTCAGCCTGAATGCTGGAAGCGCCGGCGATGAGCGCGGACAAAATTGCGATCGACCAACTCTTTAGGCTGAACGAGTTGTTGGCGAGCCGACCGACCACACTCTGGATGAGTTCCAGATGTTTATCGAGGGACATGGGGCGTCCGGAGGGAGAAGGAGGGACGCCCTGCGTAACGCGATCAGCAACATCCGCCGCCGTTGTAGTGCCAGGTCGACTCGGTCACCACGAGGTCGTCGCGGCCCAAGGCCGCGAGCGCACCGGCGGTCTTGTCGCATACCGGCGCGGGCACGTCTTGGCGCAGCTCGTGGCCTTTGCCGTCGTCGAACCAGGGGTGGGCGCCAAAGTAGATCGCGGTCTTGCCGGTGAAGATGCAAGGCCCATCTTCGGGGATGGGGTGCTTGTAGGCCACGACTTCGACCGACTCGAGCAGGATCGACGTCTCAAGTCCAAACCGGGCCTTGTCGAGGAGGCGGTAGGGGCGGCGACCTCGGATCTCGATGGTGCCAAAGCCCGCCTTTACGATGCGGTCTAGGTAGTTCTCGAGGGTCAACGAGCCCGACAGACACATCGCACGAAGGCGGTCATCGTCGACGAGGTGCCCAGGCAACGGCACCGGCGTAATCGGATCGGACAGGGACAACGCGCCCTCGGGGGCGAGCACGCGATGCGCCTCGTTGAGCGCCTGCTGTAGCTCGTCTTCGCGGAAGATGTTGAACAAGCAGTTTTGGGCCACGAGGCCCATGGAGTTGTCCTCGAGGGGCAGATTCAAGGCATCGCCCTGACGCAGATCGATCATGGCTTCGGTGAGCCACGGGTTCTGCTCCCGTGCGGTGGCCAGGTTGCGCTGGCACACCTCGATCATCTCGGGGACCGGGTCGACGCCCACGACGCCCTGGGGGCGCCGCGCAAGCGAGGCAAACTGGATCAGCTCGAGTCCCCCGCCGACCCCGATGTAGAGCACCGGAGCGTCATCCGGAATGTCGCGTGGATGGACGGTGGTTCCGCAGCCGTAGTTCATCTCGACCATGACTTCGGGAATCGTGAGGTCGGGCATGTGCCAGGGCGGCGTCGACACACAACAGAGCTGGTCGTCTGGGGTGAGGGCCGCCGCTGCGTAGAGATCCTTGGCGGCCTGCAGGTAGGTCATCTTTTCCTCGGGGCGAACACGGTCGTGTAGACGTCTCCGAGGCCTTGGTTTCGTTGCGTTCGCGATCAGGGGAAGATGCTGCGGAACGTTCCGATGAGATCGCGGTACTCGGGGGTCAGGCGAAGCGCGGCGAGGGGTCGGTCCTCGAGATCGCCCTCGCAAGGCTCATCTTCTTCGGTCTTTCCGCAATGACTGAAGAAATGCACGGCCGCCACCGCCGGGGTGCCGCGGTGGTAGACATACAGCGGCGATCCGCTGTCACCCGCCGATGCGTCACAGCTATGGTGCACGATTCTGGACCACCCATCGTTGTCGACCTCCTCGAACTCGCCTACGTCGCACGTCGCCGCATTGCCGTAGAGGTGGTCATCCTCGCAGGGCGTGGGGTCGTCGATGCGCTCGACGCCATCCGAGACGAAGTCGCAAATGGGGTAGCCGCGGCGGTAGATGTTGGCGTCTTGGAGGTCGGCCGCTCCATAGGTCACGCGACCCATCCAACCCACTTCGTCGCCCAGTCGAGCGGGGAGCACCAGGATGCCGTAGTCGGAGCCCCAGGTCCGGCTCGCGTTGCGCCAGGCGGAGGGGGTGTAGTACCAGAGCGCCTGGCCAGCGGGGATGTCGTTGACGTCGATGCGAACCTTGGCCACCTCGCTGGACCCGTTGGCGCCCGCCCGAACATCGAAACCGCTGTACCAACGGTCGTCCTTGCGGCTCCACAGACAGTGGCCCGCCGTGACCACGTGCCGAGGGCCGACCAGGGTGCCCGTACATCCGCCGCCCATCTGCACGATGCGGCGGTGGGCGGACAGGGTCACGTCAGCATCGATGCCGTAGATGCGGGTCCGGTCGTCTGCACCATTGCTCCAGGCCTGGGGGTCGGGGTAGGCCGAACGGGCGTCGTGGTCCTCTTCGGACGGCTCGGTACGGCTGCCCAGATCTCGGCGGTTTTCAATGTCGTACTTGCCGATCGAATCGAGGAGCCCTCCTTCGAACGACACCGAGAACTCGTTGCCGGTGGCGCCATTGAACGCGGCGATGCTGTTGAGCAGATGATCTTCGATGGCGACCGGGCCGTCATGCGGCTTGGGCTCAATCTCGCCGCTATCTCCCTTGCCAAGGTAGCTAAGGACGATCCGATGGTCGGCGTCGTCGCGAAGGGGGACGATGCCGTCCAAGGCACCCAAGATCAGGGTCCGGGCGTCCTCGATGACCGTTGGATCATCCCGGCCATCGAACAGGTCGACCACAAGATGGCCATCGTCGGCCAGCTCGGTGATGCGCGGGTCCCCGAGTCGCTCGACGTCCGATGGGTCTGGGGTGCCGGTGTCCTCTGTCGGGGGCGGGGGGGCTGGCAGAGAAGGGGTGTCGCTGGAGGGCCTTTCGGGCAAGTCGTTGACCGGCAATTCCAGGCAACCAACCAGGGCAAGCGTAAGGGCGAGGGTGGAGGTGCGAATCATCGTGGGCCTCGTGGGTTTCACCGAAGCCGAATCGCAAGCCCCGTGCCACGACCGCGCCGTGGCAACGACCTCGTAATGATGGGGGTCGTCGAGCAATGAGCGGAGCGCTTGGGATGCGCGCGATGAGCGAGCGCGCATCCCAAGCGCAAGCTTACGGGTGGGTGAAGCGAACCACGTTGCCTTGGACCATGCCGCCGTCGAAGCAGCTGTACTCCAAGAACACGCTCTGGTTGCCCTGAATCCCTGAGGTGGCCGAGGCCCCGTTGTCGATGCCGACCCCGGCCAGGGTGTCGACGTAGCAAATCTCGATGTCGTTGGAGCCTTCGCGGAGCACCGCGCGCACGTCGATTTGGCCGCCATTGAAGTGCGGAACCTTCCACTGCACTTCGAACTGTTGGTTTGGAGAAACGCCCGAAGTGCGCGCCCAGACCTGACCGCCCGCGGGGTTGAGGTCGTCCCACCACGCCATGATGCTGCGGCTCTGGGTGTTCACCGGCAGGCATTGGTTGTTGGGGGGTGAGACCGGCTGTTCGAAGTTCAAGGTGCCGTTCGAACCCACCCACACGCTGCTGTAGTCGATGCCGTAGAAGTCGAAGGCGAAGTTCAGCTGAACTTCGACGGTGCCTTCATCGCCAAGCCCGAGGGTGCTGCTGCTGGCTGAGAGATCGGGGCAAAGACCGGTGACGCCGGTCTCCTCACACATGCGGTAGCCAAACACATCCGAGTCGAGTTCGGTGCAGTTCTCGTAGCGGTGAGCGGCCGAGATGCACTCCGAGTCTGCGGGGTAGTCCACGTTGCCGTCACCGTCGTCGTCCTGGCCGTTGAAGCAGGCGGGGGTGACCAACGGGTCGGTCTCATTGGGATCGAACGGCGTTTCACAGCCCGGGTCGAACGGGTAGTCCGTGAGGCCATCGCCATCTTGGTCGATGCCATCGTTGCATCCATCCCGCACGCCTTCGCAATCTTCCACGTACTCGATGGTGACCAGGGTTCCTGAATCGGGACGGTTCGATCCGTCGAACAGCACCGCATTCTGGGACTGGTCGTAGATCCAGCCCTCAACCGGCACGCCGTTCGCGCGAGCCAGGATCGTCTCGGGAACCGGAATGTCGTTGAGCGGGAAGGCGAGACTGGCGAGCGACTGGGTCGCGATTTCAGCGAGGTCCCCACCCCAATCGACGTTCAGGATGTCGAAGAACTGGCCTGAGGCCAAGGTGATGAGCTGGTCGTAGCCTGTCGAATCGTTCGGGTTGAGAATGCCGTTGACGACGACCTTGCCCGGATCGTTGTTCTTGAGACCAAGCCAGTAGGTGTAGGCCTGCAATGGGGTGGTTGAGCTGAAGTCGGACTCGTCGGAGACGAAGATGACCGACAGCACGGCGTCCGACCGTAAGAAGGCGCTGCCCGGAGCACAATCGCCCCCCGGCTGGGTGCAGTCGTACGCACGCTGGATGCCTTCTTCGATACCGCTGCCCCCGGTTCCGAGATTCACCTGGGTGGCGAATTCGGCGGCGGCGCCGGGGGTGTTGGTGATGATGGGGCCCACCAGTGAGGACGATGACGTGCTGATGACGCCGACCTGCCAGGTGGCACCCACGCTCGTCATGGCCTGAATGAAGGTGCTGAAGTTGGAGCCGAGGGCGGCCTGCTCGTTGCCCATCGAGCAGCTGTCGTCGACCACCAGCAGCAGGTCGATGTTGTTGGCTGGGGTCTGGGGGAAGGCGTCGATCTTGTCGAGGCCTACGCAGGGGTCGCAATCGTCGGGCACGCCATCGACGTCACGGTCGATCGAGTCGTCGAAACCGGGGCAGAGGTCGCAGGCGTCGGGCGTTTCGTCGAGGTCGGAGTCGAGGGTGTCGTCGCCATTCTCGCAGACGTCGCATCCGTCGGGCTTGCCGTCGCCATCGGCGTCTGCCGCATCGTCGAAGCCGGGGCACGCGTCGCAGTCGTTCGGCACGAGGTCGACGTCGTCATCGGCAAGGTCGTCGGCACCGGGGCAGACGTCGCACAGATCGGGGATCGTGTCGCCATCATCGTCGATGGCGTCATCGAAGCCCTCGCAAAGGTCACAGCTGTTGGCGAGCACATCTCCGTTCAGGTCAAGGCCCCCGGGCACGCCGTCGAGGTCATCGTCGATGGCGTTGTCAAGGCCGGGGCAGATGTCGCATCCTTCACGGTCGGGGAACCCGTCGCCATCGGGGTCGTCGAGGTCGTCGAAGTCGGGACACAGATCACACAGATCGGGAATGGTGTCCTGGTCGTCATCGATCGCATCGTCGAAGCCTTCGCACAGGTCGCAGCTGCCTGCGAGCACCAAACCGTTCCCATCGAGCCCCCCCGGAACGCCGTCGAGGTCGTCATCGATGGCGTCGTCGAAGCCTTCACACCGGTCGCAGAAGTCGGGGATGGTGTCGAAGTCGGCGTCGTCGAGGTCATCGCCGTTAGGGCAGACGTCGCACTGGTTTGGAATGGTGTCTTGGTCATCGTCGAGGGCATCGTTGAAGCCTTCGCACTTGTCGCAGGCGTCGGGCACATTGTCGCCATCGGTGTCGATGTTGTTGTCGCCTAGCGTGCAGAGGTCACAATCGTCGGGGATGCCGTCCATGTCCCCGTCGAGGGCATCGTCGAAGCCTTCGCACTTGTCACAGTCGTCGGGCACGCCATCGCCGTCGGCGTCGAGGTTGTCGGGTCCGAGGTTGCAGATGTCGCAGCCGTTCGGGACCCCGTCGAGGTCGTCGTCGAGCCGGTCGTCGAAGCCTTCGCAGAGGTCGCAGCCCCCTGGCGTGATGCCACCGTCGCCCGGCACCCCGTCGAGATCGGTGTCGATGCTGTCGTCGAAGCCCTCGCAGGCATCGCAGCTGGCCGGGCTGCCGTCGCCAGGAACCCCGTCAGAATCCAGGTCAATGGCGTCGTTGAAGCCTTCGCAAAGATCGCAGCTGTTGGGCAGGACGTTGCCGTTGGCGTCGACACCACCGGGAACGTCGTCGAAGTCGAGGTCGATGCGGTCATCGAAGTTGGGACAGGTGTCGCAACCATCGGGAATGGTGTCGGCGTCAGCGTCCATGAAGTTGTTGCCTTCGGGACACGAATCACAGTCGTCGGCAAAGCCGTCGTTGTCGATGTCGACGAGGTCATCGCCATCGGGGCAGCTGTCGCACTGGTCGGGCACCGTGTCGCCGTCGACATCGATGGTGTCGTCGAAACCCACACAGCGGTCGCATGCATCGGGTACGCCGTCTTTGTCGTTGTCGCGTCGGTCATCGCCGGCCAGGCAGATGTCGCACCCGTTCGGAATCGTGTCGCCATCGTCGTCAACGTCAAGGGCCACGCTTTCGCAGACCGCAGACCCCGACATCGAGACCACGTCCTCGGGGAAGTTCTCGTCGTTGGTGGTGAGGACGAGCCGGTCCGAGAAGCTGCCGTAGCGAGGAGGCGCCACCTGAACCGTGATGTCGAAGGAGTCGGTCCCTTTGATGACGAGGGGTAGCGTCAGCTTGTCGCTGAGTTCGAAGGCGGCCGGGATGTCCTTCACCGTCGACTCGAAGGTCACCTCCGAAATCTCGAGTTGCCCGGAGCACGGGTTGGAAACTGTGAAGGTTTGCGAAGGGGTCTCCCCGAACTCGAATTCGGCGAATTCGAGTACGCTTGGCTTGATGTCGATGCAGGGGAGTTCGAAGTCACCGAGCAAGTCGCAATCAGGGCCCGTGCAGTCCGTCGTTTCTTCGGGTGGAAGAATGATTTCGCCTTGGCAGGCAATGAGCCCCCACGTGAGTACGAACGCCCACCATTGCGACGAGGACTGGAGTATTCGAGGGTTCCGCTTCGAAAGGGCATGCTTCACTGGTTCCTCCCGTGAGAGTCTCTGCGTGCGTCAACCGTGCGGCCGCCAGAGGGCTAGCGCGTGCAAACGAAACGGCGAAAAAAGGCCGTCAAAAGACATCGTTTGACACTACCGTAATGAAGGTCCCACTGGCCACCGTTTTATTTTCCCACGGTGAGGCACCGAAAGAAAGAGGTCTCATCACTCTTTTCGTGAGTGGCGGATCTGAACCCACCACAGACGGGCCACCGCATGCGGCAAAGTGCGCGCTTTGAATAGGAGTGCCCGGTCGTTCGTCCCTGGTCGATTAGGGGGATCCATCGGGTCGCGGAGGGGATGTGGACGGCAGCGAGCTTCCAGCGGGCACGGTGGTCGACCGGTACACCGTGGAAGGAGTGGTCGGATACGGCGGTATGGCGGTCGTTTGGAAGGTTCGCCATAACGATTTGGGCAGTCTTCATGCCTTGAAGGTTCTGCAGACCCGCTCGCGGGTGGTCCGGGAACGCCTCGTCCAAGAAGGCCGCTTACAGGCCTCGATGCGCCATCCGAACCTCGTCGCCGTGACCGACTTGGTGGTGCTCGACGGCGGAGACCCCGGCCTCATCATGGAGTTGGTGCAGGGGCCTAGCCTTCGGGTCTTCCTCGACCAAGGTCCATTGACGTTGGAGCAAGCCGATGTCATTGCCGCAGGCATCCTCGCCGGGGTGGCCGAAGCGCATCGCTGTGACCTTGTGCATCGCGACCTGAAACCTGCGAACATCCTGCTTGAGCCAGGGACCGGAACGTTCGTCCCCAAGGTGGCGGATTTTGGAATCGCCAAGGCATTGGCCAACGATTCGCTCGACGACGCCTTTCGCACGCGGACGGGGGCCGTCATGGGCACTCCGCACTACATGGCGCCCGAGCAGATCCTCGACTCGAGCAATGTAGGTCCGCAGGCGGACATTTTCGCGTTGGGGGTGGTGCTCTACGAGTTGGTGACCCACCAGCGTCCTTTTGATGGTGACACCTCGCTCGCCGTGTGCAACGCCGTGACCGCAGGTCTTTACGAGCCCCCCGAACTGCATGCGCCGGAGCTGCCGCGGTCCATGCAGGAGGCCATCCGGGCCGCGCTATCCGTCGACCCCGAGGAGCGTCCGGCGTCCGTCGAAGCCTTGACCGACCTCTGGTTTGCCGATCGGCTTCCCCCGCCCTCGAACGCCAAGCCGTTTCCGGGGGTGGAGCGCATCACATCTCGGCACCAAAGCCGGGGGGCCATCACCTGGGACCCGCCCTCTCCGCCTTCGGTGCCCGCACTTGGGCGGTGGCCCCGTACGCTCGCGTTGCTTGCCGCCGGGCTCGGATTGGGCGGGTTGGGCATGCTTGGGGTGGGGGTGTACACCGTGTCGCAGCTCCTCGCGGAGCCCGCGGTGGAGGAGCCGCCAGTCGCGGTGGTGGCGGTGCCCGCGCCCGAACCACTGGCCGTGGTGGAGCCGGCGGGCCCGCCCGCGCTCGCCCCTGAGATCCCAAAGCCCGTCCCCGCGCCGGTTCCCGTGGTGCTTTCGCCCCCTGAGCCCGAAGGGATGACACTGTCGTTGGTGAGTCGACTGGCGAGACAGGGAGGCGAGGCAGCCTGGCGTCGCCTCGGGACGGCGGTTCGCGGAGACCCCGACCCCAAAGTGCGGGCCGCAGCCTGGAATGCGGTGCTTCGAGGTTGGAACGACGAGCGTCCTGGGGTCAGCGGGCTTGAAGCCACGCTGGCCTGGCAGCTGGAACGGGCGCCGCGAAACGCAGCCGTGGCCGCGGCGGTGGCGTTGGGCGACCATGGACGGCGCGCTGAGTCGTTGATTCCCGGTTTGCGGAGACGGCTGCCTCGTGTACGTTTGGCCACCTTGGACGCCGTCTTGAAGTTGCGCAGGCGGACCCCAGGGTTCAACTGGCGCCCTCACGTGCGGCCGCTCACCAAGGCGGAGAGCGCTTTGGTGCGGCAGAAGGCGTCGCGGGTGCTCCGCAAGCTGTAGTCAACCGATCGCAGGACCGAGCGTGGTGCGGAGGGCCCGGAATGCCGCACGTTCGAACGCGGTGTCGATGAGGTTGCGCTGCTCCCGTGGATCGGCTTCGAGGTCAAAGGCGCCGACCCACGAGCCGGTGCGGTGGAAGTAGACCAGCTTGTGCGTTGCGCTGCGAGCGGTCACGAGGCCCATCGATTCCGCGATGCGAGGGGTGATCGCGATGTCCAAGAGGCCTTTCGGGGGGCCGACATCCGCGATGGCGCGCAGGGTGTGGACGATATCGATGAGATCGACTGGCTCGGTCACCGTGTGGGGTCGGGTCCCGCCAGGCGGTCGGACCACCAACGGCACGCGCAGTGCGCCCTCGTAGGGCACCACCTTGCGGGTGAGTCCGTGGTCCCCCAGTAGCTCGCCATGATCGGCGGTCACGATGACCCAGGTGTCGTCGAGTCGACCGGTGGATCGCAACGCGTCCACCACCTGGCCGATTCCTTGGTCCACGAGGGCGACTTTCGCGAAGTAGGCGGTGCGGAGGGCCCGGCGTTCGGCGTCGGTGAACCGACGAGGGCGTTGGCGCGAGGGCAGCGGGGAGCCCTCCCCAGCCGGGTCAATGGGCGGCGGAACACACGCGTCATCGGGGTCGCAGCGAAGGGAAAACGCGCGAGGCGCATCGAACGGCGGATGCGGACCGGGAAAGTTGACCTGCACGTAGAACGGAGTGTCGTCGTCGTGCGCCCGGAGCCAGGCGGCCGCGGGTCGGGCGCAAAAGGTGTCGAGCTGGTCTTCGGTAGTGAGGCGCCAAGGAGCCCCATCGGATGGGGTCAGCCCGTCACTATGGGCGAGGTAGTCCCTTCGTCGCAGGGCTTTGTCGGGTTCGCCCGGGCGCGTACTCGCGGAAAGCCAATCCGAATAGGCGCTTTGGACGTGCAGCTGCTGGGCATCGGGGAGTTCCACCACATCCTGAAATCCCCACGCCTCCAAGAGGGGGCGATGATGGTCGAGGTGGCCGCGTCCGGGGGTGAGGTGGCTCTTGCCGATGAGTGCGGTGCGGTAGCCAGCCTCGCGAAGGTCGCGAACGTGGCTCGGATGTGCCAGCGGGTCGGGAATCGCATGGTTGGTCGAGTAGCCATGGACGTGGACGGGCTGTCCTGTCATCAGGGTGACGCGAGCGGGCCGGCAGAGCGGCGCGTTTGTCAGGCACGTCGCGTAGGTGGTGCTTTCGGCTCTGAGGGTCGCCAGATGCGGGGTAAGTACGGCACTGTGCGTATCGGCACGCCACTGGTCGGCGAAGATGAGTACGATGGAGGGACGACTCACAGGGGCCAGGTGCGATGCAGCCGATGGAGCGGCATGTTGGGTCCGTGGGGTTCGGGAAGCCGGTCGACGGACGGATGGCCAAATTCGGCGCTGGTAAGACTTTTCCCAAGTTGGGTTTGGAGAAATTTCTTGGCGGTTTGCTCGTCGAGCTGGTTCGGTGTTTGGTAGCCCTGGCCAGACACCCAAAGTGCCTCAAGGGCAGGGAGGGTATGGCTTTCACCGAACCGAAGAAGGCTCTGTGAATCGAGTTGGCTGTCGCAAAGCGCGAATCGGCGAAGCGTTGGGATGGGTGGACCCTCCGCCAACAACGACAACAAATCCGAGCTTCGCGCCCAGCTGAAGTAGGCGTTCACCTGAAGCGAATGAAGCTGTTCGAATGACGGGATCCACTGCGACCAAGTCTCGGTCGTCATGACGACTCGATCGAGGTTCAAGCGTCGCAGGGTTGAAAGAAAGGGCAAGACGCGAAAGGTAATCGCTGAACGAATCACAGCGATTTGCAAGGTTCGCAGTTGGCGAAGAGCAGGGCTGTTGGCCAGGCCATTGTCCTGTTCTGGGGTTTCTATCGAATCGAAATCTCCGACCTCCAGCGAGCGGAGTCGGAGGGCCGGTGACGCATCGCGCAAGGGAACGAGCGGGGTGGGGTCTTCTCCAGCGCCCACGATCCAGTCCGAAATCCCGAAGATCCCGAGGTGCTCCAAGGCACGCACGTGCGGACTCTGCACGATGGCTCTCAACCCTGGTCGTTCCATCTGGATGCCGTTCAGCACGAGCCGTTTTAGGCACGCCAGGCCGGGCCACGCCGCGAGGCGCTCCATGGCGGCGGCTCCCATCGTTGGCGTGTCGCGGCCTTGGCTTTGAAAGTCGCTGAAGGTGTAGGTGGACAGGTCAAGCTCGACGAGGCCTTGGAGGTCCCGTTCGACGAGGACGTCGATGGCGGCGTCGTCGAGCAGGTTCCAGGGGAGGCAGAGGGCGTCGAGTCGGTCGAGATGCGGAGAGCCGAGCAGAATTCGAAGGTGCTCGGTGCGAAGATCGCTTGCCGTAAGGGTGAGCCGGCGCACGCTTGCGAGCAGGGGACTGTTCGCAAGCCAGCGCACTTCACGATCGTCGATCACCGTGCCCATGACCGTCAATTCGTCGATGCGAGGGTCGGCGTGCAAGGTCGGAATCGTGCCCATGCGGGGCCAGGGCAGGGTGACGCCGGTGACCAACGTAGCGTCAAGGGCCTTGCGGCCGATGTCATGCCACAACTCCGCGTTGCCGAGCCCGATGCGTCGAACGAATCCTCGATCGAATTCGCCCCAAGTGACGTTGGCATCGAGATCGGGAAGGGCTTCGCGCCACTTTGCTTCTCTGCGTTCCTGCAGGGCGCGCGCTTGCAGTTCGAGGGTGACCTGCTCGGGCGCATCGTCTTCGAGTTGGTGGCGCGCGATCTGAATGCGGATGAACGCGGCGCGGTCGCTGTCGCCTTGATCGTCGAGCCAGTCCGCATAGACCAGGCGGGCGTGGTCGTCGCCGGGATGAGTGCGAATGGCGTCTCGCAATTCCTGGGTCATGGCATCCCACCCGCATGTAGGAATGAATTCCTGCGGAACGTACTTTTTCCCTGCAAGGTTACGACTTGGAGAAATCGACACCGCACAGCGATTCGATTGCGACTATAGTGCGCGCATGATGACGTCATGGATTGCGGTTTTGGGGCTCGGTTGTACCGAGCCAGCGCCGGACCTCGGGCCTACCACCTTGGCGGACCCGACCGTCCCCCAACCTACGGAGCCTCCGGCCCCGACGGATCCGCAGGATCCGACCGAGCCAGGTGACCCGTTCACGCCGGGTACCGGGGCGGATTGCGAGGGCGAAGAGACGTATCCGCTTGGCGCCGTCGACCCGATGGCGATCGGCCAAGTGCTATCGCCGTACGCGTGGCCAAACGCCATCCACAACGGCACCGGAACCGCGGTGGGGCTCGACCTTGCCCTGACGCCCTGCAACCTTGATCCGAACATCGACTGGAGCGCGGCCGACGTCTTGCTCTTCATGTCGATTCCCTTTTGGTGAGGCACTTGTCGGAACCACGCCGGGGCGGTTGTGGGCATTGAAGACGAGATCGTGGCAGCCGGGGCAGAAATCATCTGGATTGACCAGGGGAATGGCGCAACAGCACAAGAGTGCTACGAACGGTTCCAAAACCAAGACAGCACGAAGGGTTGGTGCGTGGGTGACGGCGAGACGTTGCCGGTCGCCGGCACCTTCGACAACTCCCCACTCGCGGTGAACCGCGGCTTTGACATCATTGTCGATCGTCGTTCGATGACGATCGTGTGGGACTCAAGCCACGGGTCGACGGCCGGCAACGACAATCCGTCGGCCCAGGACGTACTCGAGGCGGTCCAGGCCGCAGTGGCCCAGTCGCGGGCGCGCTGAACCGCGGGTCGCACGGTGTCAGCTCGTCTGAACCAAGGTTCTGAGGCGGGCGTTCAGGTCATCCACGACGTCGTGCAGGTGCGCTGAAACGCCGTGCTGGTGCTCGACGAACCGATGCCAGCGACCCACAGCGATCTCATCTCGCCAAAACTCGGCTCGCCCTGGACCCGTCCACCATCGCTCCCATCCCACGTCGCGGCGCATGGCATCGTCGATGGCGCCTGGGGTCACCGCTCCTGCGCGGAGGGTCCACCATACGTCGCCCAGGTCCTTTGCACGCCACGCGCGAGGCCCTCGTTCTACGACGACCCCGAGCTTGCGGGCGACCACGGTGCTGAGTGGGCAGCCCCATACGTCGCCGAGCCATTCGATCGCTTCGGGCCACGCAAACGTGAGGTCCACCACAACATCTCGCCACGCCCCGTCGATCGGCACCGATGTGGTCACACGCAAGCTGTCGGGCCCCGTGCGGTCGACGCGTAGCTGCGTGGCAAACCCATGGCGCACGAGCCGGGACCGCAGCTGCTGTCGAACGAATTCGGCGTCGTTGGGCCACGTGCAGTACAGATCGATGTCGCGGGTCGGGCGTTGCATCTCGGGAAACGCGCGACGAATCCGCAGGCCGCCGCGAAGGGCAACGACCGGTCCTACGTCCTCGAGCGCGGCGAGAAGGGCACCGAGGTGGCGGTGATCTATCGGAGCCCCTCGATGAGCCGGGCGACCTCGTGCATCACATCTGGGTCCTCGATGGTGGCGGGCATGGACCAAGTCTGACCGTCCGCGATTTGGCGCAGGGTTCCTCGCAAGATCTTGCCGGATCGCGTCTTGGGGAGACGAGGCACGACGATGGCGTGCTTGAACGCGGCCACCGGCCCTATGGTGGACCGCACTGCGGCGACGGTGTCGGAAATGACTTGCTCGTGAGGGGTGGTGCAACCCTGATTCACCACGATGAGTCCCCACGGAAGCTGGCCCTTGGTGCCGTCGGTGACGCCAATGACGGCACACTCGGCCACGTCCGCGTGGCTGGCCACGACCTCCTCGAGGGCCCCCGTCGACAACCGGTGCCCTGCGACGTTGATTACATCGTCGGTCCGGGCCATCACGAAGACATACCCGTCCTCATCGATGTAGCCTGCGTCGGCGGTGGTATAGAAGCCCGGAAAGCGCGACAAGTAGGCCTGGATGAAGCGCTCGTCTGCTCCCCAAAGGGTGGGAAGGGCACCGGGAGGCAGAGGCAGCTTCACCACGAGATTTCCGATGTCGCCCCGGGCCACCGGTTCACCCCCGTCATCGAGGACCTGCAAATCCCAGCCCGGCACCGGCACACTCGCCGATCCGGGCTTCACCGGCAGTGGTTCGATGCCCCGCGGGTTGGTCACGATGGGCCAGCCGGTTTCCGTCTGCCACCAGTGGTCGATCACGGGGACGCCAAGGTGCTCTTCGGCCCATCGCAACGTCGGCGGATCGCATCGCTCGCCCGCGAGGAAGAGGGTGCGAAGGCTGGATCGGTCGTAGGATTTCAAGTACTGGCCGGTCGGATCCTGACCCTTGATGGCACGAAAGGCGGTGGGCGCGGTGAACAACACGTTCACCTGATGATCGGCCACCACTCGCCAGAACGCGCCAGGATCGGGCGTTCCCACCGGTTTGCCTTCGTACATCACGGTGGTGCAGCGTTGCAGGAGCGGGGCGTACACGATGTAGCTATGCCCGACCACCCAACCGACATCGCTGGCGGCCCAATACACGTCGCCCGGTTGCGTCCCGTAGAGGTTGGCCATCGACCAATGCAAGGCGACGGCATGGCCACCGTTGTCACGCACCACCCCTTTCGGCTGACCCGTCGTCCCTGACGTGTAGAGGATGTACAGAGGGTCCGTCGCCTCGACGGGAACGGGAGGATGAGGCTTGGCTTCGGCCATGAGGGTGGCCCAATCCTGGTCACGGCCCGGTGCCAAGTCGGCCGACAGTTGCGGCCGCTGGACAACGAGACAGCGAGGCACGATGTGAGAGGCGATACGAAGCGCCTCGTCGAGCAGCGGCTTGTAAGGAACGACGCGCTTTGGCTCGAGCCCGCAGGACGCGGTGATGACCAAGGTGGGTTGGGCATCGTCGATGCGAGCGGCGAGTTGGGCGCTCGCAAAGCCCCCAAACACCACCGAATGGACGGCCCCCAAGCGGGCGCAAGCAAGCATCGCAATGGCCGCCTCGGGAATCATGGGAAGGTAGATGACGACGCGGTCACCCTTCTGGACGCCAAGGTTGGCCAGGGCGCCGGCACAGCGTGCTACCGCATCGGTGAGTTCGGCGTAGGTGTAGCGGGTGACGGTGTTGGTCATCGCGCTGTCGTGCACCAACGCGAGTTGGTCGCCGAATCCGGCCTCCACATGACGATCGAGCGCGTTGGCACAGGTGTTGAGCTTTCCCCCGACAAACCAGCGGGCAGCGGGCGTCCGCGTTCGATCGAGGACCTGATCGAAGGGGTGGATCCAGTCGATTCCTTTGGCGGCCTCCGCCCAGAAGCCTTCAGGGTCCTGCAACGCGCGGGCGGCCAAATCGGCATAGGTCATCGAAATCCCTCCGAGTGGATTCGACGAGCTTACACGCTACCCGACGCGGTTCGTCTGTCGTACAGTGCTTCCATGGCAGACGGACCGACCTACAAGAACGGTGTGCAGTGGCGGGTTTCGGGGATTCCGAAGCAGCCGTTTCGAGACCTCTTCCCGCGGTTGATGGGCGCGTCTTGGACGGTCACAATCTTTTGGGCATTTGCGGCTTACGTGGGCACGTGTGTCCTGTTTGCGGGGCTATTTGCGCTCGAGCCGCACGGGGTAAGGGGTGCCAAGTCCACGGCCGACCTCATGTGGTTCAGCGTCCAGACGTTGTCGACCATCGGCTACGGCGGCATGACGCCCGCTACGGCATGGGCCAACTTCCTCGTCATTGTGGAGTCGTTCATTGGCCTTGCCGGGGTCGCGGTGGTCACGGCCATTCTCTACGCCAAGTTCTCGCTGCCGGAAGCCCGGGTTCAATTCAGTGAATGCCTCGCGGTTCACGATTGGCAAGGCGTGCCCACGCTCCACATCCGGATGGTCAACGAACGGGTCACGCCCATTCTTGATGCGGACATCCACGTGGGTGTGTTGGTCGATGAATCCGAAGAAGGTCGGCGATTTCGTCGACTTCACGACGTGCCTTTGGTCCGGAGTCGGGTGCCGTTCTTCGCCTTGTCCTTTACGATGATGCACGTCCTGGACGACTCGAGTCCGTTGCGGGTGGCGAAGAACGACCCTGAACGCTTGCATTTCATCATCGTTACCGTGCGAGGGGTCGATGGCCGAACCCTTCAACCCGTGTTTACGCGAACGCTGTTCAACAAAGACGACTTGCGGTTTGGCATGGGGTTCGCGGACATGGTCGACGCCGACCGCGATGGCGTGGCGATTTTGGATATGACGCGCATCAATGCCATGGTTCCCCGCCCCTTCACGAAGTCCACGGAACGAGGTTCGTGATCGGCACCGTGGATGGGCTGCTCTACGCGCTTGTCGGCCTGACCTTGGTGGGCGCGCCGATCTGGAGCCGCCTACGCTCCGAAGAGCGGGTGGCCAAGCTGGCCGAGGGCGATGGCCCCACCCGACGTCGCATGACGCTTCGCTCTATCGCGATTCAGTGGACGGCCGCTGCGGTTCTGGGGAGCGCGTGGTTCGCATCTGGCCGTGGTCTAGCACCCCTCCGGCTGGCCTCTTTACCGGAAGGACCGGTGGCGTGGGGCACCGTTGCCGCGACACTGGCCGTCGTGGGCTTGCTGACCGTATCTTGGTTGCGTGCCATGCGGTCTTCGGCGGCGCTGGCCCACCTGCGTAGCACCGTCGAGCCTGCGGTGTTGGGGCTCATGCCGCGAACGTCGGCCGACTTCATCCGCTTCGTGGGACTTTCGGTCACCGCTGGACTCTGTGAGGAGTTCGTGTACCGCGGGGTCGCGCTTGCTCTGCTGACCGAAGGGCTCGGGCTATGGCCGGCCCTCGCCCTCACGACGGTCGCATTTGGGGCAAGCCACGCCTACCAGGGGCCCCGCGGCATGCTCCGCACCGGTGTGGTGGGACTCGTCTTCGCGGGGATGGTGGTGGTGACGGGCGCGTTGAGCCTGGCCATGGCCGTGCACGCCTGGGTCGACATCGTGCAGGGGCGTCTCCTCGCCGAGGCCGTCAAGGCCCCTGACGAGGTCGACGACTAGGGCGTGGCGGTGCCGTTGAAGTAGGGCAAGAGGAAGTGGTAGCCGGCCGCACCGACCACCCGACCAATGTCCTGACCCGCGGGAATCGAGTCCGCGAAGTGCACCCCGCCCCAGAACCGGGTCAGGCCGCACTCGTCTCGCAGATCATCCCACGTCTGGTAGGTCAGGGTCACGTCGTGGGGCGGGCTGTTGGGCTCGACAAACGAGCTACCCGTCAACTTGGTAATGCTCCAGTCGAGCGTGTTGCCCGTGGGGTTGAGCGGCGAATTGCGCGCTCCAAGGTACAACTTCGCGGCTTCGGCGTGGGCCGCGCAGAAGCTTGCTGTGGCCGAGGGATACTCGGGGTGGTTGGCCACGTTGAGGTAGGACCGCCATTCGGCACCGGTGATGTCATGCACGGTGCCCTGGCCAGGCCCGCCCCAAGCGGTCAGCTGGGTGTTCTCGTAGAGGAGCTCGATCGCACTGAACGGGCGAACGGCGTCAAAACGTCGCTTCTCCTTCCAAATCACGATGGCGGTGTCGAACGCGGCCGCATTCACCAGAAAGTCCACCTCGAGGAACTCCTGGAGGGTGAGCTGCTGCTGGAAGGACGCCACGGCGATCGACAGCCCAAGGCTGTTGATCTTGTCCTCGAAGACTTCGGCGGCCATCTTCTGCTCGAGGGTCAGGTTGGCCGACGCATCGATGACCTCGTCGGCCTGGTCGATGTAGCGCCTACGGGGGTTGCCGTTGGGAGCCACCGCGAAGCTCCGGCCTGGGCGAGGGGCCCGAAGGTTGGGGTGCGCAGTAAGGAAGGGATCGGTGATTTCCATTTGCGGCGTGACGAAGCTCTGAACCGAAAACAGGCCATTGCCCGCTGTCACGATGGCCGGCTGCCAACGTCGTGGATCGCGAAGTCGGGTGGCTCGGTTGAAGGGCCGGTAGTTTGTGTAGTCCGCGTAGGGCTGGCGGTTGTAGATGGCGCCATTTTCGTCGCCGAGCTGATTCATGCCGTCCTGCAGACGGGCGTTCATGACGGCTTGGCCCGCGGCCGTACCGATGCTCATGGCCATCTGCTCGGCCGGGTCGTGCTCGTCGACATGCAGCGCGGCAATCATCGCATCCCAGTCATCCGCGAACTGGGGAATCAGGCTGTCCACGACGGGCTTGCTCGCGTAGACCAACGCAATGTCACAATTCCGGGAGGTCTGCTCGGCCACCGGGCGGCGAGTCGTGTTGTAGATCAGCCCGATGGCATTGTCGTCGTAGGGCGCGCAGGCGTCATACCAGGCGTTCGTAATCGTGGCCGTCAGGCGAAGCACCAAGGTCGCATCGCCGGGATTTACGACGTTGAGCATCCGCGTGCCGACAACGGGAATCACCAACGTGAAAGGGGTTGTATTCTGTAAAATCGGTTCACCGGGCTGGATGGAGTCCGGTGCGGGGATGGGGGCAAGCTCTGGAGATTGTGCTAATGCCGCCGGGGAAATCGACAGGAAGCCGGCAATCGCAAGCCCTGCCACCCAGCGAGACCGGGCCAAGGTAGTGAACATGTGCTCTCCAAGACCAGACGGCGCCGAAGCGCTGGCCGTCAAGAGTTGACGGCAAGGCCAAGGTAGGGCGTGGCTGGGAGGCTGTCGATAATGGCTGCTTTCCATTACTGTAAATCAGCTGTTGGGGGACTTTCCAATGCCTCCCAGGCCCGTCGAGGTCAGACGCGGGCGCCCCGCATCGACGGCCCCACGGACGACCGTGATCTCAGCTGTACGCCCGACGAAGGAGCTGCCGGATGAGGGAACGGGGGACGAGGAGCGCATGCGGACCGATATCGTTGTTGGATCGCGGGGTTGCACGCCGTCGAACCTGGGGGCGTCCTTCGCCCAGGCAGAACCTGGGCAACAAATAGTCAAGTGTCTACCCGCCTGCTCGAGCGCCGGCGGCTCGACTGCGGCGCCTGGTCACAGGTATTCTCCGCAGAGGAGGTCGCCGGATGGAAAAGAAGGGGGCCCAACGGGACCAACTTCCCGAACTTCTCGAGCATCACGGTGGTTTGCGGGTCGGCGTTGCAGGAGACGTCAGCGCCCAAACCGGGGTGCCCGAAGCGGATGTCTACGGGGTGGCGTCGTTCTACACGTTGCTCGCCCAGCCCGATGCGGGCGTACGGGTCTGCCAGGGGCTGTCCTGTCAGCTGGCGGGGACCGAGGCGCGCGCACAGGAGCTGGCGGCAGTCGGGACGCCCTTTACGAAGGTGAGCTGTCTTGGGCAGTGCGACCGGGCTCCCGTGGCCTTGGATCCCACCCTCGAGCTCCTGGCGTGGGGCGGGGCCGGAACCGTGACGTCTGCCAATTCGGACCTGCCCATGAACCTCGCGGGGGCGGACGACGCCTCCTACTCCGCCTTGAAGCAGGCGCGAGAACGCGGGGCCGAGGCGCTGCTCGCCGAGCTGAAGGCGAGCGGCCTGCAGGGGCGAGGCGGCGCCGGGTTTCCGGCCCACATCAAGTGGCAGGCCGTGCGCAACGAGCGGGAACTCGAGCGTTTTGTCGTGGTCAACGCCGATGAAAGCGAACCGGGCACCTTCAAGGACCGGGAGCTTCTGCTGCGGCGGCCGCACCTGGTGCTTGAGGGGGCGGCGATCGCCGCTTGGTTCGCCAAGGCATCGGTCGTCTACCTCTACCTGCGAGGAGAGTTCACCGACTGTCGGCGTCGCCTGGAGACGGCGGTGGCCGAGGCGCAACCCCATCTTGGGGACCTCGAGATTCGGCTTTCGTTGGGGCACGGTGCCTATATCTGTGGCGAAGAAACGGCGTTACTCGAGGCGATTGAAGGCAAGCGAGGCATGCCGCGGCACAAGCCTCCGTTCCCGACCCAGCGAGGGCTCTTTGGCAAACCCACGTTGATGAACAACGTGGAGACATTGGCGTGTGTGCCCAGCATCGTGAAGCGAGGTGGAGACTGGTTCCGCGCGCAGGGTCGCACCGAGGCCGGCACCAAACTGTATTGCATCTCGGGCCATGTGGAGCGACCGGGGGTGTACGAGCTGCCGCTCGGAGTGACGCTCGATGAACTGGTGCAGGCCGCGGGTGGCTACGTGGGCACGCCAAAGGCGTTTTCGCCGGGCGGGGCCGCCTCGGGGTTTCTGCCCATCACGAAACGTGATGTACCGCTTGACATGGGCCATCTCAAAGCCGAAGGATCCATGCTCGGAAGTGCCGGGGTGGTGGTCCTGAACGACACGGTCGACATGGCCCAAGCTGCGCTCTGGCAACAGATCTTCTTTGAAGACGAGACCTGCGGCCAATGTGCCCCGTGTCGCATCGGGTGTTCCCTTCAGCGGCAGGCCCTCGAGGGCTACGTAGGCGACCGTTCCGTGCCCAGCCGGCTCGATGCGGTCGAAGACGTCCACTGGGAGATGGAGGAAGGATCGATTTGCGGCCTCGGGGTCACGGCGAGCCTGCCGCTGGTCACAGCGATGCGCCATTTCCCTGAGGATTTTGGCCGATCTGAACCGTAAATCCGCCTTCCACACGAAGATAGAAGGAACAGTCCTCCGACGAGCGACACGACACATGGTGCAGGGATGGACCTTTCGAATGGAAGGTGCTGCCAAGCTCCAAGCCGATGGCTTCAACCTCGCCCAGGACGGGCTGCCCTTGCAGAACCACGGCTCGAAACGCAGGACCGTCGGTCAGGATCGAGCCCTCGAACCCTGCGGGAAATCGAAGCAGCGACCCGCTCGGATGTTCGTCTTCGGGTTGCCCCCACAGGTACGCCACCTTTGGCATTGGGCCCATTGCGGTGCGATCGAGGGCGCTCAACCACACGAGGTTGGACCGGTCTACGTTGATCGGCACCTCTTCGGTCGAGAAGGCGGCCTCCACGGGCTTGACGAGGTAAGGCCCCTCGTCGATCTCGATGTAAGCCAGCACATCGGCCCCCTTGGCGGAAGTGATGTGGACCTGGCCCTTCGGTTGCGTCCAAAAGGACCCTGCGGGCATCCACTGCACCGCTGCGTCGGGGTCATCGTTGTGAAGCAGTCCGCGAAGGACGACGCCCCGGTACGTCACGTTGTGGATGTGGGGAGGGGACTCGAAGCCGTCGACGGGCTTGAGCAGAAACCCCGTCGCCTCAGTGCCATTTCGATCGCCCCAAAGGGTGCCCGCCATCGGGCTTTGGTCGCCGCGGGCGGGATTGAGGGCTTCCCACTGGACGTCCGACGAAAGCAACACCGTCGCTTCGGTGCTTCGGGCATACGGCGTCGGTAGCGCGGATGTCTTGGAACATCCCACGGCAAGCGACGAAGCCAGGAGCGCGCTCATGAGCAACCCGGGACTGGATCGCCCCCACAATTCCCGGATGATAAATGGCTGTGAAGCTCGAATGTCTATGCTTTGAATACACTCAGTATACACTTTGTATAGCCTTCGCCTTTCAGAACTTGGTCAGAATTGGCACTCCCCTCTTGAGCGTCGAGATTGGCGCGACGGGAGGACGGAATGACTCGAGCCCTTCAAGTAGTCTTCTTCGTGACAGGCTTACTCGCCTGTTCGGGCGATGACGAGATGCCCGAAGATACGGGAATGCCTGACATGGAGACCGAGACGGATACTGGTGATCCGCCCCCTCCGCCTCCGCCCCCGCAGAACATCGTGGAACTCGCGCAGGACAATGATGCGCTGTCGACGCTCGTGAGCCTGCTCGAGCGGGTGGACCTCGATGACACGTTGTCCGGCGAAGGCCCCTTCACGGTGTTCGCGCCAGTCAACAGTGCGTTCATGGGCATTGACCCATCGATGCTCTCGGATGAAGAACTCACCGAAATCCTGTCTTACCATGTGGTTTCAGGCGAAGTGGACTCGGCGTCGATTCCCGAGCGGGCCACGTCGGAAGCCACCTTTACCTTGTTCTTCGATACCGATGGTGGGGTCCGGGTCAACGATGCGAATGTGACCGAAGCGGACATCGATGCCACCAACGGCATCGTGCACGTGATCGACAGCGTTCTCATGCCGCCCAACATTGTTGAAGCGGCCGGATTTGCTGGTTTGACCGAACTCACCGCAGCGGTGGGGGCCGCCGATCCGCTGGTCGCGGCTACGCTTTCGGCACCGGGCAACCTTACGGTCTTCGCCCCGACCGATACGGCGTTCCAGGGCATCACCGCCCCGAGCGACCCCGAAGACCTCGCCGAGATCCTCACCTACCACGTGCTGCCCACCGCGGTGAATTCGACGGAGATTCCCGCACTGGCCACGAGCTTCGCGGGCTTCACGCTGTTCTTCGACACCTCGGCCGGCGTGATGGTGAATGACGCCACCGTCGTGGTCGCCGATGTTCAGACCACGAACGGCGTGGTGCACGTCATTGACCAGGTGTTGCTGCCGCCCGACATCCTAACCGCAGCTGGGTTTGCGGGGCTCAACGAGCTTGCCACGGCGGTGGGAGCCGCCAACGCTTCGGTGGCCAACACGCTTTCGGGTCCGGGTCCGTTCACCGTCTTCGCGCCGACCGACATGGCGTTCCAGAACATCACCGCGCCCACGGATCCCGATGAACTGGCCGAGATCCTCTTCTACCACGCGCTCACCGAAGAGGTGGATTCCACCACGATTCCCGATCTCGCCGATAGCGCGGCGGGGTTCACGATGTTCTTCGACACCACGGCCGGGGTGATGGTCAACGACGCGACCGTGGTGGTCGCCGATGTTCGAACCACCAACGGCATCGTCCATGTCATCGACACCGTGCTCACGCCGCCGGACATCTTGGATGCGGCGGGTTTCGCAGGTCTGAACGAACTTGCCACCGCAGTGGGGGCTGCCGACCCGTCCGTGCTCAAGACGCTTGACGGCCGGGGCCCCTTCACGGTGTTCGCGCCCACCGATGCGGCGTTCCAGTCCATCAAGGCCCCGACCGATCCCGCGGCCCTCGCCGAGATCCTCTTCTACCACGCGCTGACGAGCGAAGTAGATTCCACGGCCATTCCCGACATTGCCGATAGCGCCGCTGGTTTCACGCTATTCTTCGACACCACGGCCGGCGTTCAGGTCAACCAGGCCAACGTGGTGATTGCCGACGTTCGCACCACGAACGGCATCGTCCACGTCATCGATGACGTTCTGCTGCCCCCCGACATCGCAACGGCGGCGGGCTTCGCGGGACTCAACGAACTCGTCAATGCGGCTCTCGCGGCTGACCCCATCGTGCTCAAGACGCTGGCGGGACCGGGGCCCTTCACGGTGTTTGCGCCGACCGACGCGGCGTTCCAGAGCATCACCGCGCCCACCGATCCCGCAGCTCTCGCGGAGATCCTCTTCTACCACGCGCTGACGAGCGAAGTGGATTCCACGGCCATTCCGGCCTTGGCCGATAGTGCGGCTGGTTTCACGTTGTTCTTCGATACGACGGCGGGTGTTCAGGTCAACCAGGCCAGCGTCGTGATTGCGGACGTGCGCACCACGAATGGCATCGTGCATGTCATCGATGACGTTTTGTTGCCGCCGGACATCGTTGAGGCTGCGGGATTCGCGGGCCTCAACGAGCTTGCTGCCGCGGTGGGCGCAGCGGACGCCTCGGTGGTCGCCGCCCTGCAGGGCCCGGGTCCGTTGACCGTGTTTGCCCCGACCGACACCGCCTTCCAGGCCATTACCGCGCCGACCGACCCCGGTGAACTCGCGGACATCCTCTTCTACCACGCCTACCCGGGTAGCTTCGACGCCGCGTCGATCCCGGCCAAGGCCGATAGTGCATTCGCTAACGACTTCGGCATTCCGGTCAGCGCGCTGTTCGACACCTCGAATGGGGTCGACATCAACAACGCCTCGGTCGTTGTCGCGGATGTCCGGACGACCAACGGCATTGTGCACGTGATCGACGAAGTCCTGCTTCCGCCTTCGATCCTCGATCTCGCGGGCATTGCGGGGCTCAACAGCTTGGCCGGGGCGCTCATGGCGGCGCCAGGCGACCTCGACGTGCTCCTGTCGGGCTCGGGTCCCTTCACGGTGTTCGCTCCGACCGACGACGCGTTTTCGGGGGCTCCGGCGGTGACGGGTCAGGACCTGACCGACGTTTTGCTCTTCCACGTCGTCGACCTTGACATTGCGACGCCGGTGCTTGCCGCGGACCTCGTGGATGGCGAAGTCGACACGGCCCTGACCGAGACCAACGCCATCGACACCATCACCGTAGATACGGTGGCCGGTACGGTCGAAGGGGCGAATCTGGTGCTCACGGACGTCAATGGCACGAACGGCACGGTCCACGTCATCGACGCGGTCATGATTCCTCCGAGCTTCTAGCCCGCCGCGCGTTGCGTGGCACGAGTCGTGAGGGGCGACCGCCCTGATCTATACTCCTCCGAGGAGTTGGGTCGATGAAGAACACGATTCGCGTCCGCATCGATGGCGAAGAGGTGGAGGTTCCCGCTGGCTCCACGGTACTGACCGCGGCGGCGATGGCCGGCCGAGACGTACCGACACTCTGCCACGATCCGCGGGTGGACCCTATGGGGTCCTGTCGCATGTGCCTGGTCGAGATCGAGGGCCAGCGCCGACTGCAGCCGAGCTGTCGGTTCGAGGCGACCCCTGACATGGTCGTCCACACGAGCAGTGAGCGGGTTCAGCGGCATCGCCAGATGCTGCTTTCGTTCTACCTCGCGGACCATGAACTCGATGCCGATGGCCTGCCGAAAGAGCGCGGTACCGGCAATCGACTGCGCGAGCACGTGATGGAGCACGGGACCGCAGGGCCGCTTCCCTCCATCGCCGCGCCACGGGGCTACCGCGAAGACGCGAACCCCTACATCCATTTCGACCCCGAAGCCTGCGTGCTGTGCAACCTATGCGTGCGCTACTGCGACGAGATCGAGGCCGTCTCGGCGATCACCTTGGCCCATCGGGGGGCGGAAACCACCATCGCCACGGCCGATCAGCGCAGCCTTCTCGACACGAGCTGCGAGATGTGCGGCGGGTGCATCGCGGTGTGCCCCACCGGGGCGATGACCGAAAAGCCGAGCCTCGCATCCGATTGGCGAGAGGAGACGCAGGTGCGAACCACCTGCAACTTCTGTGGGGTAGGCTGCCAGCTCGATCTTCACGTCAAAGACGACCGCATCGTCCGGATCACCTCCCCAGATCCCGGTGAAACCGTCAACGACGGCAACACGTGCATCAAGGGGCGGTTCGCCTACGAGTTCGTGCACCACGATGAGCGACTTACCCAGCCACTGGTGAGGGGCGCCGACGGGGAGCTTCGGCCGACCACCTGGGCGCACGCGCTCGAGACCGCAGCCAAGGGGCTCCTTGGCGTCAAGGAGCGCCACGGGGCCGATGCGCTCGGCTTCATCAGCAGCAGCCGTTGCACCGGTGAAGAGAACTACCTGATGCAGAAGCTCGCCCGAGCGGCCTTCGGCACCAACAACTGTCACCAGTGTGCAGCTACGTGACACGCGCCGACGGTCGCCGGTCTGGTGACCATGTTTGGCGCGGGTGCGATGACGAACTCGATCCCCGAAATTCGGGACACCGAGTTGATGTTCGTGATCGGTTCGAACACCACCGAGGCCCATCCCGTCATCGCGATGGAGATGAAACGAGCCGCGCGGAATGGCGCGAAGCTCATCGTGGCTGACCCTCGGAAGATCTGGCTGTCCGAGATTGCCGATCTGCACCTGCAGTTGAAGCCGGGGACCGATGTGGCCCTGCTTTCGGCCATGGGCCACGTGATCTTGGACGAAGGACTCGTCGATCAGGGCTTCATCGATGCGCACACCGAGAACCTAAGTGCAGTCGTCGAAGCCTACCGCGAGACCACCCCCGAGTGGGCCGAGGCCATCACGGGAGTGCCGGCCGACGACATTCGCACGGCAGCGCGGATGTACGCCACGACCGAACGCGCCGGCATTTACTACACCTTGGGCATCACCGAGCACACCCACGGTACCGACAACGTTTACGGACTTGCGAACCTCGTGCTCATGACCGGTCACTTAGGCAAACCGTCGGCCGGGATGAACCCGCTGCGGGGCCAGAACAACGTGCAAGGCGCGAACGATGCCGGGGCGAGCCCCGTGTTCTACCCGGGCTACCAGCGGGTGACTGACGGTGCCGCCCGGGCCAAGTTCGAGGCTGCTTGGGGGGTGCCGCTATCTCCCGATGAAGGCCTCAACCTGAACGTGATGATGAAGGCGATGGCCCACGGGTCGATCAAAGGCCTCTACGTGGTGGGCGAAGACATCGTGTTGTCGGAACCCAACGCCGAGAAGGTGGAGCGCGGGCTCAACCAGTGTGAGTTCGTCGTCCTCCAAGACATCTTCCTCAACGAAACCGCACGATTCGCCGACGTCATCCTTCCTGCGGCGTGTTTTGCGGAAAAGGACGGAGTGTTCACCAACTCCGACCGCCGGGTCCAGCGGGTTCGCAAGGCGGTGTCGCCCCCCGGCGAAGCCCGTGCGGACTGGGAAATCTTGTGTGATCTGGCGCGGGCGGTGGGCTACCCGATGCCGCACTATCCAGGCCCAGCCGAGGTTTACACCGAGATGGCGTCGCTCTCCGACAAGTTTTCGGGCATCAGCCACGCCCGGCTTGAGGTCGACACCCAAGGCTTGCAGTGGCCGTGTCCCACCGCGGACCACCCCGGCACGCCCACCCTTCATGGCGACGGTCCCATCAAGGGCAAGGCAAGCTTCCAGCCCATCGCCTACCGGCCGAGTGACGAGTTGCCGGATGAGACCTACCCGTTGCTGTTGTCGACGGGTCGCACGCTGTACCACTACAACGCGGGCACGCAGACCCGGCGGGCGAGCGGTCCTATGGCGAAGCAACGCGAGAACTTCATCGAGATGCATCGCAAGGACGCGGCGACACGCGGTTTGCGCGATGGCGATCGGGTGAGGGTGACGTCGCGTCGCGGCGAGGTGGAGGCGGTGGTTTGGGTAAGCCCGCGCATGCGGCGAGGTTGTGTCTGGATGCCCCTGCACTTCCCGGAGTCGCTCACCAACCGACTCACGAACGACGCTGGAGACACCATCACAGGCACCGGTGAGTACAAGGTGTGCGCGGTTCGCGTCATGCCGGCCACGCAAGGCGCGGCTGCGAAGTAGCACCTCGACGGAGGGCCGTGGCATGATTGCGGCCCTTTTGCCAGGAGGTTGCCTTGGTGCGTGCCCTGTCCGACGTGGCCCAATCTTTGGGGCTTTCGCCCGAAGACTACGACTTGTGGGGCCCCGAACGGGCCAAGATCCGCCCTGATGTGCTGATGCGCCGCCGAAGCCGTGAGGGGCAGGGGCGGCTCGTCCTTGTCAGCGCCATGACGCCGACCCCGGCGGGAGAGGGCAAGACGACGACGTCGATCGGACTTGCGCAGGGGCTAAGCCAGCTCGGCGACAGCGTGGTCACCTGCCTTCGCGAACCCTCTCTGGGCCCCATCTTTGGGGTCAAGGGCGGCGGCACCGGAGGGGGGAAGAGCCAGCTCCACCCGGCTGTCGACATCAACTTGCACTTCACGGGCGACTTGCATGCGGTTTCGGCGGCGAACAACCTCCTTGCCGCGATGATCGACAACCACCTGCACTTCCGCCTCGAGCCGAGGCTCCACCCCGGACGCATCCAGTGGCGGCGCGTCGTCGACATGAACGACCGTGCGCTGCGGCAAATCGTGGTCGGGTTGGGCGGGGCCAAAAACGGTACGACGGGCGAACGCCACTTCGACATTACGGCTGCGAGCGAGGTCATGGCCATTCTGTGCCTCGCCGATAGCGTCGACGACCTGCGGACGCGTCTAGGGCGCATCCTCGTGGGGTTCGACGAAGGCGGCAAACCTGTCACGGCCGACACCTTAGGCGCCACCGGGGGCATGCTCGCGTTGCTCAAGGATGCGATGCGGCCCAATCTCGTCCAAACCTCCGAAGGGGTGCCCGCCATCGTGCACGGGGGGCCCTTTGCGAACATCGCGCATGGCTGTTCGAGCGTACTGGGAACGAGGCTCGGTCTGCAGCTTGCCGACTGGGTGATCACCGAAGCGGGCTTTGGCTTCGATCTGGGTGCGGAGAAGTTCTTCGACATCAAGTGCCGTTCGGCGGGTCTCGACACCGCGGCGGTGGTGTTGGTGGCGACGGCCCGGGCGCTCAAGCACCACGGCGGTGCCGAGGCCGATGCCTACGGAGTGCCCAATCCCGATCGGGTGGCCGCGGGGCTTGGCAACCTTGAAAAGCATCTCGAAAGCGTCCGTCACTTTGGTGAGACGCCCATCGTGGCGCTGAACCGGCGGCTCGAAGACACCGAGGAGGAGATTGCCGTGGTTCGGGAACGGTGCGCCGAGCTTGGGGTGGCCTTCGCCGTGGCCGATCCTTACGGGACCGGCGGTCCGGGGTGCACCGATTTGGCCCGGCTCGTGAAGCAGCATGCCAAGACCACCGACGACCCCTACCGGCCCGTCTACACGCTCGAGCAGCCCGTGGAAGAGAAGATCGCGGCGATTGCCAAGTCGATCTACGGTGCTTCAGGGGTGGCGTGGACGGGTGCGGCGCGCACCGCCGCAAACCGGGCGCGTCGCCTGGGCTACGGGGACCTTCCCGTGTGCGTCGCCAAGACCCAGAGTTCGCTGTCTGACAATCCAAAGCTTCGGAATCGGCCGACCGACTTCGAGGTCACGGTGCGCGATCTGCGCATCAACGCAGGCGCGGGCTTTCTTGTTGCCCTCTTAGGGGATGTGGTTCGCATGCCCGGCCTACCCAAACGCCCCACCGCCTGGGACATCGACGTCGTCGATGGAACCATCCATGGCGTGGGCTGACCGCTAAGGACCGAAGGTGTTGTTCAGCGAGCTGCCAATCGCCATGACCGCGATGAAGCCGCCGCAGTAGAGCACCATGAAGACGAGGCTCGTGATGCCCATCAGCCGCCAAAAGTTGCGATGGGCGCGCAGCACGTTGGCCAGCGCAGGAAGTCCGCCCCCATTGGCCAACGCCGTGATCGCGGTGCTCTGTTGGATGAGCAACCACGCGAACGCACCGTAGAGCAGCACGATGGCCAAGTAGGGAATCGCCAGTCCCAACAGCAGGAGGTTCTCGCTCGAGCCGGTCGCTAGCCCGGCCAGACCTCCCAGCACCGTGACGGCGGTTGCGAGGCCGCCAAGACCCGCCACCAGCGCGGTTAGCACACCGATGAGGAGCAGCCACGGCCGCGTCTGCGTCAGCAGCCGTTGGTGTTCTTCCGTTCTGGCGTCGTCAGGGGTGTCGAACGCCTGAAACGGGTTGTCATCCGCCATGTCTTCGTCCTCCGAGGTTCCCACGATAGCTCGGAGGAGGTCGTGGAAGGTCCCAGGGAAACGTCCCAGCAACGCAGTGCCCAGAGCGTCAGATCCGTCCCAAGGAGGAGCGCATGCTGTGGTGGATTAGCGCGTTGGCATGGGGGCAGGTCAATGCCGAAGATCTCGCAGACAAGGCCGGCTCGCCCGGACTCGCTGGAGACCTCTCGGCGCGTGGCGCGTTCTTTTTGGGGAACCTCGATTTGGTCGATGTTGAAGGGGTGGCTCGCGGCCATTGGACGCGCGTGGACCCCAAGACCGAAGCCCTCCGCACACGCCTGCTCGCCCAGATCAGTGGTGCTTTGCGCACGTTGGCGGGGCGTCGCCTGCTCGACCAACGGTTGATCCACCTTCGTGCCACGCACTTTGACCGCGCCCGTTTCGGCCCCGATGTCTTCGCGCAGCTCAACAATGACGTCATACGGCTCCTGAGGTGGCGAGCGGTGGGTGGGGTTGGGGTCTCGGCGCGCCCTTTCGTGTTCGATGCCTGGGAGGTGGGGTTCGGCACCGCCTACATGGCGGAGTTTGAAGACCGCAATGTGACGGATGAACCAAGGCAAGTCCTGAATCACCGGTGGTCGACCTACGTGTCTTGGACCGCCCAACTGCACGAAACGTTCTCCTGGACCAACACGGTCTACGTCCAACCCCGATTCGACCGGTTTGCCGACCTTCAGGTGCTCAATGAAACCGCCGTTCGGTTTGCGGTCGCCAAGTGGTTGTCGTACGTCACCACGGTTCAGCTGCGCGTCGATACCGAGCCCCCGATGGGTGTGGTACCCGTCGATGCCAGGTTCATCGTTGGCTTAATGCTGCATGGGGCTCGGCCGCCGCACCTTCGTGCACCCCTCTGACGGGGGCGAGGGTTCGAATTGTCCCAAGGCGTCGTCCTAGAGGCGGCCACTCGGAGTCGGCAGATTGGTCGGGCAACTTGAATGAAGGAGCATCCATGAGTGGCGACCTGAATCCGACGTTTCCTGGCCGGCCCAAGCGCGTGTTGATCATCGCGGCAAACCCCACGGTCAGCGAGCAGACGGGCTTTCCGATTGGGTTTTGGTGGGCTGAACTGACCCATCCGTATTGGGTCTTCATCGAGGCCGGCTACGACGTTGAAATCCGCAGCCCTAAGGGGGGGCGTCTCGAGGGTGACAAGTGGTCCGACCCTCGGGATGAGAGCGGGTATTCGGCGGACGATGTTCTGAGCCTTGGCTTCATTGAATCTCAAAAGCACCGTGCACTGGTCGAAAATACGGCCAGCATCGAAGACGTGAACATCGACAACTACGACGCGATCTTCCTCGTGGGCGGCCAGTCGCCAATGTATACGTTTTACCGGAACGAAGCGTTGACCAACCTTCTGGTGCGGTTTTACGAATCGGGTAAGGTCACCGCAGTCGTGTGCCATGCCACGTGCATGTTGCTCGATGCCAAGCTGTCCAGCGGCGATCTGATGGTGAAAGGAAAGACCTGGACGGGATTCGCGAACAGTGAAGAAATCTTTGCGGACGAATTCGTGGGGAAGAAGATCCAGCCGTTCTGGATCGAAGAAGAAGCGCGCAAACTGACCGACACCAACTTCGTAGTGGACCAGCAATTCAGGCATTTCGCGGTGCGCGACGGCCACCTCATCACAGGGCAGCAACAGCACTCCGGTGCGGCAGCGGCGCAGCTCGTTGTGGAAGCCCTGGGACGCTGACCCATCGCTTGGGAGAGACGAATGACGCAAACGCCGCTCGAGCCCGAGATTGTAGTCAATAGCCGTGAAGAACTCATCTTCTTGCTTCAGGAAGCCGCCGAGATCGAACACGGGCTGATGTGCACGTATCTCTACGCGTCTTGGAGCCTCAAAGGTGCAGACGATGGGCTTTCCTCGGCGCAGGCGGAGGCCGTGGAACGGTGGCGAAAAGCCATCGTGAGCGTGGCGGTGGATGAAATGCTTCACCTGGCGGTCGTAAGCAATTTGCTGACGGCGGTGGGCGCAGGGCCTCATCTGTCAAGGCAGAACCTCCCCGTCACGCCGGGCTACCACCCCGGCGCCCTGGTGGTGAAGCTCGCTGCATTCAACGAAAGTACCATCGATCACTTCGTCTACCTCGAGCGTCCGGAAGGGGTGGAGCTGCCGGATGGCGCCGAGTTTGTCCACGGCACGTGGGTTCGGCCTTCCCTTTCGAGGGACACCTGGATGCCCACCGCGCAGGACTACCTCACCGTGGGCCACTTCTACCGCTCTCTGCGGGCTGCGTTTACGCGCTTGGCGAACCGGCTGGGAGAGCAGGCGCTGTTTTGTGGAGACCCCGCTCGACAAGTCGGGCCCGGCATCTTGGATTGGGACGGACTTGAACCGGTGGTCGATGTCGTGTCGGCCCACCGGGCCATTGACCTGATCGTTGAGCAAGGGGAGGGGTCCCCAGGTCACGTCGAGAATTCGCATTACGCGCGGTTTTGCACGATTCAGGAAGAGCGCAAGGCGCTGCAGCAGGCCGATCCGAGGTTCGAACCCGCGCATCGATGCGCCACCAACCCGGTCCAGAAACGGCCCCCGAAGCCGGAAGGGCGGGTCCACATCGTGCACCCTCCGGCCGCACAGCTGCTCGATCTAGGCAATGCGACCTACAATTTGATGCTTCGGACGCTCGCCCAAGGACTGGGGGCGGATGCCTCCATCGAAGCACGGCGTGGCTACATTGATGCGGCGATCGATGGGATGAAGCTACTGGATCGGATCGGTCGACAGTTAGCTCGAATGCCGGCGGACCCCGAACGGCATCCGGGTATCCACGCGGGGTTGAGCTTTGCGGTCACCCGGGGTCAGGCCTTCCTTCCCGAGGCCGGCGCTGCCAAACGACTCTTGAGTGAGCGGTATCGTGAGTTGGCCAGTGCGTTTCGGCAGGTCGAAGGCCAACTTGGGGGCGTCGAGATGGTGGCGACCCAACTTGCAGAACTTGGCGCCGGATTGCCCACCGTGTAGGTCGCGAAGGGATACGCGTCCGGCATCAGGAGGAAACATGGGCTTCCACGATTTCACAATGAACTCGATCACCGGTGAACCGGTCGATTTTCGCCAATTCGCCGGGAAGTTCAGCCTGGTGGTCAACGTCGCCAGTTTTTGAGGCTTCACTCCGCAGTACGCAGGTCTGCGTACCCTTCACGATGAAGTTGACGACATCCAGGTGCTTGGCTTTCCGTGCAACCAGTTCGGGGGGCAAGAGCCGGGCAGCAACGAAGAAATCCTCGCCTTTGCGACCGAGAAGTACGGCGTGACGTTCCCGATGTTCGCCAAAATCGAGGTCAATGGGCCTGGGGCAGCGCCGCTCTACGGTTGGCTGAAGGAACAACAGCCAGGGACCGGTGACGCTCCCGACATTCCCTGGAACTTTGCAAAGTTCCTCGTGAACCCTGAGGGGCAGGCGGTCGCCCGTTGGGAGCCGTCCACCACGCCTGAACAAATCCGCGCCGAACTCGATCGGTACCGCAGCGGCGCTTAGTCGTCCTTTCCGCCGCCGCGCAAGCCAAGCACCCGGATGAGGATGAGCAGGACGATGGCCCCGCCGATCGACCCGACGAGGTTCGCGGGTTCAAAGGCCATGGGGTCGCTGCTCTGGTTGACGAGCAGGTTCCAAGCGAACCCGCCGCCGAAGGAGCCCGCGATGCCGAGCAGGATGGTGCCGATGAGCCCCATGGGGTCGCGGCCGGGGACGAGGAAGCGGGCGATCAGCCCCGCGAGTAGCCCAAATCCACTGTAGCTAAGAATCGTCCACACCATGTTGTCCATCCTTACGGCAAGCATCTGGACGTGAGGACTACCGGATGTGGCAGGCTCCGACAACCGGATGGTTACTCGGGTGTCGCCGGGGCGGCCGGGTAGCCGTCAACTTTCTCATCGTGGCACGACTGGCACGGAGCGGTCGAGTGCGCCCCCGTGAGCGGGAAGCTCACCGTGCCGTGGTCGAACGACGAGGGGGCGAAGCCCTGGGGACGGTGGCAGGGTTCGCAAGCGCCAAAGTCGCCGTGCGCCTCGTCGCCGGCCGCGGCGTGGCATCCGGCGCAGTCCTTCGGCACCCCACGAAAGCGGTTCTGGTGGCACTGGTCGCAACTCACGGCAAGGTGCTTCCCGCTCAAGGCAAACGCCGCCTTGGAGTGGTCGAACCGGCCTTCGCTCCAAGACAGTGCAGTGTGGCACTGGCTGCATTCGCCGAGCGGTTCATGCGGCCGCTCCGCCTCGTGACACCCCGAACACAGCTCTGGCGTATCCGTGAAGCGGAACTTCTCGTGGCACGCGAGGCAGGGGACCGTCTGATGCTTCCCGGGAAAGGAACATCCACAGGGGCCATGGTCGAAGGAGGCGGGTTTGAAGCCACTCACCTGGTGGCACTGGCTGCACTCGCTCGTGGTTCCACCGTGGGCCCGGTCGTGGCAGTCCGAACACACCGTGTTGGGGTCGAGGTGTTCGCCGTGCAGGTGGCAGTCGACGCAGGCCAGGCCTGAATGACCACCGGTGGTCTCGATGAAGTGAGCTTCGAGCGTCTTGATCTGGATCCGCCAGCCCGCGTCGACATGACAGGCTTCGCACTCGGGTCCAAACTCGCTTTGGTGCACATCGTCATGGCACTCCGCACAGCTACCCCCAAGTTCGTCGAGGGGACCGTCGTGGCAGGCTTCGCACTTGAGCCGGCGGTGTCGTCCGCCAAGTGTGAACCCGGTTTCGGCGTGGTCAAAGGCGGCGAGCACCTCGGGCTTGGTCGCAGGACCCTTGGCCCCTCCGTGGTCGGGATGGCAGGCCACGCATGCTTCCGCGATGACGCTTGCGTGGTAGCCCTCGCCCTGACGTTCGCGCTCGGCAACTCCGGTGTGACAGGCCAGACAGCGATCGTCGGGCACGCCGTCGAACACCGCGTGGCACTTGTCGCATTGACCGGCAATGTCCTCATGGGCGGAGAGCACATGGCCTGGCGAGAGCATCGCTCGCCAGTCGGCTCCCAAGAGAACGAAGGCAGCGACGATGAGCCACGTCGCCCTCATGCGTGTTGCGAACATCACCAAAGCTCCGACCAGGGGTTGAACAAGATGCCCAGCACGACGTGCACCAGCGTGATCACGTAGAAGGCAGCGGCCATGGGCCGATGCACCTGAATCCAGGTGCTGAAGATGCGTCGCGCCGTTTGCAGGACGGCACGCTGGCGTACGAGCACAATGCGTCGAGCCGCGAGCCGCTCCATCTCCGGGTCCACCGAAAGCAATTGGAGTTCGCGCAAGGCGCGCCCACGGGCAAATCCAGCCGCGACCATGCCCATGAAGCCTTGGCGGGCCGGCGGGCGCTGCCAAAGGGCGGTGACCTCGTCTGGCATCGCATGGGGAAGCCCTGCGATCTCGGCCTCGAGTTCGCGTTCCGAGAGGTGCTGGCCCGCCAGCGTTTTGGGCACCTGCGCAAAGAGGTAGCGGCCAAACACGCCGGAAGCGAAGACCACGGTGAGCGCGTAGAGGTTGAGCATGCCGGGGTTGACGAGAATAGGGGTTCCGTGACGCCAAAACAGCGGCAAGCAGTGCAGGTACGAAAGAAAGATGCCTTCGAGGCCCAAGAAGATGTGCAGGTGGAGCCACCACGACAGCCGCATCCAACGCCGAAGGGTCGCGTTGCGGCGCGCCACCGAGTACACGTGCATCGCCAACATGCAGACCAGCCCGATGGTGCCGACCAGCCCATTGAGGATCGACCCGGCTGATGGGCGGACCACGAGATAGGTCGGCACGAGAACCGCGATCTGGGCCGCGATGAAGGCGAGGTACGCGGCGGCAATCATCCGGCCCGCGTCGCGCCGCCCTAGTCGTTTCGAGGAGTCAGCCATGGTCGTTTCCGTCCTCGGTGGTGTGTTGGTCGTGGGGTTGTTGGCCGTCGTGGTCGCAACGGTGGTCGCGGGTCGGCAGACCCAGCGGCAGATCACGAAGGCGCGGGCGGATCAGTCCGATGCCAAGGCCAAAGGAGCGCTTCCGCCCAGTCTTCATCCCAAGATCGACCCCGACCGCTGCATCGGGTCCGGGTCGTGCGTCACCGTCTGCCCCGAAACCGACGTCCTCGCGGTCCTGGACGGACGGGCGGAAGTCGTGAATCCGACCTCCTGCATCGGGCATGGGGAGTGCCTGCGAGCATGCCCCGTTGACGCCATTGCCCTGGTGTTGGGCAACGAACGGCGCGGTGTCGATATTCCCATGGTCGCGGCTGACTTCCAGACCAACGTCCCTGGGCTGTACGTGGTGGGGGAGCTGGGCGGCATGGGGCTCGTCCACAACGCGATGACCCAGGCCCTCCAGTGTGTTGAAGGGCTGCGGCGACAGGTTCCTGCGGCCCAAGCGGGGGTTCACCAACTGATCATCGTCGGGGCCGGGCCTGCAGGCTTGGCCGCGGGTCTGGCCGCCAAAGAGGCAGGGCTCGACTTCGTGGTCCTCGAACAACATTCGCTCGGGGGCAGTGTGCTGCACTACCCGAGGCACAAGATCGTGATGACCCGCCCCGTCAAGCTCCCACTCTACGGGTCGCTCCAGCTCGGCGAGGTGCGAAAAGAAGCCTTGCTCGAGACTTGGCACGACATTCAGGCACGTGCCGAACTGCCGTTGCGCGCTGGGGTTCGCGTCGATGCGGTCACGCGAGAGGCCGATGAGACGTTTCGGGTGACCACCAGCGAAGGTGAATTTTGCGCCCACCGGTTGATGTTGGCCATGGGACGTCGGGGCACGCCTCGCAAGCTGGGGGTGCCCGGCGAAGAGCAGGGCAAGGTCGTCTACCGCCTCATCGAGCCCGAAGCGTATCGGGGCCTCCGTTGCGTGGTCGTAGGGGGTGGAGATGCGGGCGTTGAAGCCGCGATCACGCTCGGTGAGGTCGGAGCGGCCGTCCACCTGGCACATCGGAAAGGCGTGTTCGACCGCATCAAACGGAAGAATCAAGAACGGCTCGATGCCGCCGTAGCGGCGGGCACGGTCACGGTGCTGATCCACACCACCGTTTCGGCGATCGGGAAGGCGACCATCGACCTGTCCGTCAACGGGGCTCCCCAGACCCTCGACAACGACCACGTCTTGATTTTCGCTGGAGGCGTGTTGCCCACCGACTTCCTCACCCAAGCGGGGGTCGAGATCTCGACCTACCGCGGAGAAGCGTACGCTCCGGCCAACCTCTGATCGTTTCACAGTTCGAAGGTCCACTGGTTGTGGCAGTCGCCACAATTGGAGAACGGCGTGAGGTGGGCGGGAATGTTGGCGGGGGCGCGTCGTAGGGTCCTTTGGTGGCAGGTGAAGCACTGATCTGAAAGGCCGATCCAGACGTTGGTGGTGTGGCATGAGGCACAGGGCGCAACGAAGTGGCGCCCTCGCAGCGCGAAGCTGGTCTGGTCATGGTCGAAGCGCGCCACCGACCATCGGTCGGGACGGTGGCAGTCGGCGCACACCGTGCCCAGCTGGCCCGCATGGACGTCGGCATGGCAGGATCGACAGGACGGATCGGGGGATTCGGTCAGCCCCACGGGGTGACAGGACCGACACGGAAGTGTCCGGTGTCGGCGTTCAAGCGGGAATGATGTCACGCGGTGGTCGTAGCCCTTCCGGGCGTCTGCGAACGCCTTGTGATCTTCGGCATGGCAGTCGCGACAGGTGCCGATGGTCCCGTGCCCATCCGCATGGCACGTCTCGCAGGTCGCATTCGCCGTCATCCGCATGGCGGTGCCGTTGGAACCTTCGTGGCAGCGGTCGCAAGCCAGATCGTCGTGCTGACCCGTCAGCGCAAAGCCGGTTCGTTTCGTGTGGGCGAAGTTCGCGACGGGGGTGAAGCCGGTGACGTTGTGGCATTCGGTACAGTCGTCGCCCAGCTTGCCCCGGTGCCGATCGACGTGGCAGCCGGCGCATTCGGTTGGAAGGCCCTTGAGCTTGACGTCGATGTGGCAGCTGCGGCACGGGGCGTCAGCATGGCGACCGGTCAGCGCGAAGGGCGTTTCGGCATGGTCTTCGAGGGTGAACGTCGAAGGTGTCCAACCCGAAAGCGTATGGCAGGCCACACAGGGCTGTTCGCCTACCGGGTGGGGATCGGTGTGGCAGTGGGTGCAGCTGGCCGCATCGAGAGGATGAGGCTGGGCCATCGCTGCGCTCGCGATCCAGATGAAGGCGCTCACCACGAGGTCCTCCCGATGATGCCGACCTGAAGGAAAGCCCTCAGCTCGCGGTCCAAGAGATTGGCTTCCATGTCGAGGCCTCCGAACCACCCGCGTGAGGTAAAGAAACCTCGTAGAAAGGCGACGTTTTGGGCTTCGAGGACGAAGGGGGAAAGGTCCTCACTTTCGAGGCCGGCGGCCGTCGACGATCGCGACGACACAGGCCCTGCGGTTCGATCGACCATCCCGACCCCGGCTTCGATCTGGCCGGGCCCACGTTCGAAGCCGGCTCCGATCTGCCAACGCACGTGCTGGACGAACGATGGGTCGTCCAGTCGTTGTTCGAGCCATCCTCGGGCGAGTCCGTAGGCGCCTCGGAGCGCCGGAGGATGGGCCTCGGTGGCGACGCCAAACCGCAGCTCGAACCGCTCGGTTCGCGCGCGGAATCGGACGTCGGGCCGAACGAAGCCCACCGCCGGGTTGCCGAGCACCGTCTGAACGCGCAAGTCGGTGAAGGAGGGGTCAACGAGGGGCAGCCCCAGGGAAGCGTCGGGAGCCACCGCCACCTGTTGGTGCAAGAAGGTGGTGCGGAGCCGAATCTTGGGAGCCATGCGCCAGCTGGCAAACGCTTGGGCCCGGTAGAGCGAAAGCGCTTGAACCGTCAGGCTTAGATCACCTACGTTAGGACCTACAAGGAAGTTTGCTTCATTGGCAAGGCTCGTGCTGGCGCCGAGGAGTGTGCGCTCGGAGGCACGAACGCTCACTTGCGCCTGGACCGCTCCCGCCTGGACGTCTTCGGTCAGTCCGGGCAACTCGATCCGATCCCCGGCCAGCCCTCCGTTCAGGCTGGCCGAGATCGTCTTCGTGGTCGCACGAATCTCACCTCCGACGACGGGTAGGAAGACGTTGAGGGGCACGTTTCGACGGGAGGTGCTCAGCCCTCTGCGTCCTACGAATCCCGTGATGCCCAAGGTCTTCGACCGCCAGGTGGCCCGCACGCCATCCATCGACACCCATAGGGCATTCGGTACGGTGAATCGGCCGAGGCCCACTTCCCATGGGCCACTTTGCCAAGCTGCTTCGGCGCGGAACAACAGGTGCTGTTCGCGGTTGCGGAAGACCCCCGCCACCGGCACCCGACCCCGGTAGTCCACCCCGATCGTGAGTCGTCCGTCGAGTTCCGACAGCTCACCACGGGCTTGAATCCCAACATCCATGGCGGAGGATTGAGGAACGCCGGCACCGGGATCCTCGGTCCGTGACGTGGCGGCGAGGGTATCGAACGCGACGCGACCGTCTAGATCCCCGCCCATGGCCTTGGCCAGCAAGAGCAAGCCGATCATGGGGTGACTTCCCGCTCGGAATTTCCGGGGCTGTCGAGGGCAACGCGATGGGGCGGTGGGTGGGCCATCTTCCTCTCGGAGCGATGGCGCACATGTAGGCATGCCCTAGGAAGCGGGCCGCATAATCCGGCTTAATCGCACCGCCTTCCGAACGGTGAACCGACGGCTACACCCACGGGAACGGGCCCCAAACACGAGCTAATCTGCACGCTCATGAACGACGCCACCCATCGTGCCTACGAAATCTTGGCCTGCCTTGGGCGGGGCGCGTTCGCCGAGGTGTACCATGCCCAGGCCCAGGGCGTGCCCGAGGCCGAGGCCGACGTTGCACTCAAGATCGCAAGGTCTAACGTCGATTCCTCGACGCTCGCCCGATTCAGGGACGAAGCTCGGATCCTCGCGCTGCTCGAAGATCCGGCCGTCGTATCGGCAGCTGCCCCGCGTCAAATCGACGGCCACTGGGTCATGGTCATGGAGTACGTCGACGGCGCGACGGTCAAGCAGATGATGGTCCACGAGCTGTTTCCTCCGCGGGCCGCCGTCGAGATTCTCGCCGAGGTCACGCGGGCGCTCGACAAGGCGCACCACCAGCCGGGCCCCTACGGAGAGCCCCTTGCGTTGGTCCATCGCGACTTGAAGCCCGGCAACCTGATGGTGACGCGCGACGGTCAGGTCAAGGTGTTGGATTTTGGCATCGCCCGTGCTGAATTCCCGAATCGCGAGGCCGACACCATGGGCACGTTCGTCGGCACACCGGGCTACATCGCGCCCGAGCGCGTTCGTGGCGTCGATGGGCCGTCGAGCGACATCTACTCCTTGGGGGTGTTGTTGCACGTATTGGTGACGGGCCAGCCCGCGAACGAGGTCGACGTTGAGGATCTGACGTGGACCGAAGGAGGCGCGCTCGACGCGGTGTTGAAGTACGCGCGCACCTTGCGAGCGGCTCATCCCTTCGATCGACCGACGGCGGCCGAGGTTGCGGAGCACTGCCGCGCGTGGGCCGAGACCATCCCGGGCGCAGATCTCCTGACGTTCGCCAAGAAGGTGGTTCCCCGCTCTCAGCGCCGTTTCACAGCACCGTTGGTGGGCCATGTGTTGGGGGCCACGCGAGCCCCTACGCCTCTGCCACTCGAGCGGTCTTTGCCCGTGCTCCGGCACGAGCCCCTACCGCCCTCTCCGCCACCCGCGCCGCCGCGATGGACGTTCGTAGGCGTTGCGGTCGGCGTCAGCGTGGTGGGGTTGATGGCGGCGGCGCTCATTGGACTTGCGGTGGTGTGGCAGGCAGCCCCTTCCTCGCGGTCCTACGTGGCCCCTTCGCCCCGACTGGCCGATCAAGAGAAGGTCGTGCGTCCTCCGGTTCGACCGACCCGTTCTGCTCCGGTGAAGCCCGATCCCGTGCCGGTTCCGCGCACGCCGCCTCCTCCGGTCACGGCCCCGACGGAGGCCCCCAAGCCCGCACCCGCTGCTGCGCGTCTCGAGCCGGTGAGTTTCTTTTCCCAGCCGCCAGGGGCCGAGGTGCTCATTGATGGCGTGGTGGTAGGCCGCACCCCGTTGCGCGATCACCCCGTCTCCGTCGGGAACTGCATGCTTGCGTTTCGGCGGGGAAACGAGACGGTCCGTCAGTCGGTCCGGGTGGGCGGACGCCACGGCGCCCGGGCCTTTACGTGGACCCCCGCCGGCGTCGTCGCCGAATAGCCAACAGACCGAGGCCTGCGACCCCTACGCCGAGCGGGGAGGCCCCACTCTGGTTGCAGAACCATCCGCGTGGCACGAGTTCGGTGTTGGCGGGGTCGTCGCATCCGGTGGTCTCGTTTGGATCCAGCGGGTTGCAATCCTCTTCGATCAATCCGTCTTCGTCGAGATCCCACGCAATGGCGCCTGGACCTCCGTAGGCCCCGATATCCGAACGGGTGCCATCGATGTCGAGGATCGCTTCATCTCCTGCATCGACCAACGGACTCCCCGGGGGGTACCTGAAGTTGGCGTCGCAGTCGAGGGTCGCATCCTCGAAGGCGGGATCGGCGAGCACGTCGCTGCCCATCTTGACCGAAGGCTCGGTGTCGTTGTCCCAGTACAGATTGAACGACGGGGTCACCGACCCGAGTGAGACCAGTGCGCTGCCTTGATTGGCCACCAACGCATTGTTTTGGAAGGTGAGGGTGGAGTCCTCATCGGCCCAGATCAGCGAATTATCGGATTGGCTGCCATGGATCGTGTTGTTCACGACCGTCATGTTGGTGCCCGGCCACAACAGAAAGGTCGCAGCATTCGTCATGCCTCGGCTCGACACGATCAGGTTGTTGCTGGCCGTGACGTCGATCGGCCCTGACCAAGGGTTGCTCGTGAGCAGTCCGCCTTCGGGTGCTGAAGAATTGCAAAAGCGATTGCCCTGCAAATCGACGTCGCCCATCCCACCGACGTACACAGCGCCTGCATAGTTGGCTGCGATGTGGTTGGAGAAGGTGTTTTGTCGGACGGAGGTGTTTTGCATGCGAACGAGCGAGAGGCCTCCGCCCGTCTTGGCCTTGTTGTCTTCGAAGTGCGTGTCCTCGATGAGGCTGCCATCGGTGAACGTCATGTCGATGGCTCCACCGTTCTCGCTCGCCACGTTGTTGCGAAAGAACGACCGGTGGATGTGTGCGGAGGCCCCGTACACCGCAACCGCACCCCCAACGCCGGCGAACGTCTTGCCCGTCATTTCGGCTTCGTTGCGTTCAAAGGTGCTTCGTTCCAGGGTCAGGAGACTGTGGGCGGGGCCGCCAGACCACAATGCACCCCCAGATTGAGCGCGGTTGTCTTCAAAGATGGCGTTTCGGAAGGTGACCTCCGCCCCCCAACTGTGGATGGCGCCTCCGGTCTGGGTGGCGGTTCCGTTCCGGAACGTGCAGTCCGAACAGCTCAGAGCGCCGCTGGTCAGTTCCAAAAGCCCACCCTTCTCGGCGGTGGCTCCGGTACCATCGAAGTCCATATTGAACATGATGAGTTCGGAAAGCTCTGCTTTGAACAGGCCTGACGTGTTCGGCTCACCCTTGGATGCTACGACGTCCGACGCCGACACTACGACACGGGCTTCCTGGACGTCGAGGGCCGGTTCGGTCTCGGCCGCCATGAAGGTGAAACCCCGCATCTCTACATTGCTCGTGAAACGGACGCGGACGGCCGGCTCGTCACCAGGACTTTGTAGGATCGTGGACTTCCGACCCTCACCGCGCAGCCAAAGCGGGGTGTTGATGACGATCGCCTCGGTGTACGTACCTGCCTCGATCTCGATGATATCGCCGGGCTCGGCCTCATCGACCGCGGCTTGAATCGTCTGGTAGTCGCCGTTGGAACCGACCGTGAGGGTCGCGGCGAAGGCGGAAGACGGCAAGACCAACCACATGGTACCTCCGGCTCGGCCACCACTCCTTGCTCGTGCAGCATGGATTGTCCATCCGAGTGCAACGGTCGCATTACGCAATCGGGTTGCCGCAGGAACGATGCGCGGAATAGGCCGCGTCCCGGAGGTGCGCATGGGACCGTTGTGGATGTTCCTCGTGACTGCGCATGCGAGCGCATCTTCCTGCGATCCGAACGTGTCGATTCAGACGGCTTTGGAGGCCCTGATCGAGGAGCGGCAGGACGACGCCGACGTTGCCCTGCAGCAAGCCCTCGAGGGGTTCCAGTGTAGCGGCGTTGCCGATCGTCAGACCCTGGCCCGCTTTTGGATCGTCGATGGCGTATTGTCGGAAGCGTCCGGGGATCCCCAAGCCGCCCTCGATGCCTTCGCGGCAGCCCGGGCGTTGTCTCCCGACCTGTGGCTGGCTCCGTTGTCAGGCAAGCTGCGCGAGATGCACCAAACTGCGCCCGCAGTGGAGGGCTCGGGGGCTTTGCTCTTCGAACCGGCCTTGGGGGTTCGGGAGGTGTGGGTCGACGGAGCCCAAATCGTGGGTCCGGCCCAGGTGAGTGCGGGCATTCATCTCGTTCAGGTCGGTGATGGGGCGGGGCAGGTTGTGCACGCGAGCACCGTGTTTGTGAGCCCCGGCCTTTCCGTCCGGGTGCCGACGGGTCTTGCGCCGATCGATGCCCCTCCGCCGCCTCCGGCTCCGCCGCCGCCTCCTGTCGAGCCCGAGGCTCCTTCGGTTCGTTTGGTCGTTCAGCTCATGACGGGAGCGGATGTTGCCCAAGGACAGGCCGTCGAGGTGGGGTTCGCGCAGGAACCCGAGTTGCGGGTGGCGGTTCCGCTGGAGCTGACCGTGGGGGTGCGGACCGAACGGTTCCTCGGGCGTCTCCACGCGGGAACGGCCTGGCTTACGAATGGCCGCTACGCTGTGCGGTCGGACTTTGGCGACCCCTTTGCCGTCGACTGGCGAGTCGCGGCCGGGGTCAGCGGTGCCGTCACCACGGGCACCGTTCATGTCGGGGGGTTGGGAGGGCTGCAATGGCCTGGCCGCATCACGCTCCGCGGTCTTGTGGGCACGGTGCAGTTCGAACGGCTCTTCGCGGAGTTGCGCGGTGGAGTCAACCTCGCCACCGACCGGCCGGTCGAGCCTGTGGCGGGCTTGTTTGTTGGCATCGAGTTGGATTGACCCGCGGGTCTAAACGCGTGGTCCACATACGGTGACTCGCACCCCATGTTTGGGGCCCATGGTGATGTTTCGGCGTACGGCCCGCTCGGGCCCTCTCAAGGCGAAAGACCACCGTGGCAATACGGTGCCCAACACAACCTTCATTTCCCACGTGGCAAGCGCTGCCCCGATGCATCGGCGGACCCCTCCGCCAAAGGGCAGCAGCTCCCAGGGCCGGAACGTGTGGTCCACGAACCGTTCGGGTCGAAACGCGTCGGGGTCTGGAAAGAGGTCGTCTCGGGCGTGAACCAAGGCGGCAACGGGGGCCACGTGGGTACCCGCAGCAAAGGCGTGCCCCCCGAGTTCAAGGTCGACCGTAAGCGTTCGGACGATGTCCGGAACGATCGGCTGAAGGCGAAGGGTCTCCTGGACTACTGCATCGAGCCAGGGCAGCGTGGCCAGGGTCTCCGGAGCCCCGTCGGAGGCGTCGAGTTCAGCCAGCAGACGTTCGAGCGCATCGGGTCGCTGCAAGAGCCGATACACCGCCCAAGCCATGGCGATCTGTGTCGTTTCGTGGCCCGCGAAGAGCATCGTCACGAGTTCATCGCGAATGGCGCGGTCGGTCATGGGGGAGCCGTCGTCGTAGGTGGCGTCCAACATCAGGGACAGCAGATCGGGGCCCCGCTCGTTCGTGGCTCTGCGGTGGGCGATGGTCTCTACGATGAGGGCATCGAAGCGGTCTCGAGCGGCAATGAAGCGATCCCAGGGGGACAGGCCAAACATCGAGAACTGGAGGACCGGGGCGAACAATGCGGCCGGCAAAATGCTCTTCACCAAGGTGCGAATCGCCGCTTCCCAACGCTGCTGGGCGGCAGGATCGACCATTCCGAACACCGCCCTCACGATCACATCGAGACTGATGGTGAGAAAGACGTCACTCAGCACGATGTTCGCCCCAGGGCGGAAGTGGGCCGTGGCTCGCTCGGCGGCGTCCTGCATGATTTGCCCGTACGCATGCATGCGACGCCCATGAAAGGGAGGGGTGAGCAGCTCTCGCTCCCGACGGTGCTGATCGCCCGACACGACCAACAGACTCTGACGACCCAGCAACGGTTCAGCAGCTTCAACCCTGAACGGCGCAACTTCATGGGTGCGCGCGCGGAACAGGTCGCGAATGAGGTTCGGGTCGGCGGTCACGACAACATCGCCATTGATCGCACGGACGATAAAGGTGTCGCCGTAGGCCTTTCGCAACTTGAGGTACGTGCGAAAGGGGTCACGAGCGATTTGTAGAGTTGTCCACCAGCGAGGTCCGGGTACTGTGGGGATCGTGGTCATGCGTGCTCCCTCAAAGAGCGGCTACCACGCCCCTTACTAGGGTGGCGGCGCAGCACGTGGCTGCTTAGGGAACCATCCCCCTCCGATCGATGTCGACTCGTGCGCATCGCGTTGTGGCGTGTTGAATAGTGACTTGGCCGCAAAGTTTGGCCCCCCTGTCGGAGCAGCATGGGCATCGCCATTGGAAGTTGGACGTGGGACGACGAAACCCGAGAGCTGCGACGAGGAGACGAGCAGCTTGAGCTGACAAAGCTCGAGCGGGACCTGTTGGCGTTCCTGATCCAGCGTTCAGGTCAGACGGCAAGCCGCGCCGAGTTGCTTCGTGAGGTCTGGAAGTACGCGCCCTCGGTGCGCTCGCGAGCCGATGCGAAGACGGTCGCCCGTCTGCGCTCCAAGCTTGGTGACGACGGAGCGTGTTTGGTCACGGTCTACGGTCGCGGCTACCGTCTCGACATCGCGAGTGACGTCGATCTTGTGGGTCGGGAAGACGAGCTGCTGGCAGCTCGCGAGGCGCTCCACCAACACCGGCTCGTGACCCTCCATGGGGTGGGGGGCGTAGGAAAGACGCGTCTGGCGCGCTCGCTTGTCCAGGGGTGGGCGTCGACCTTGTGGATTCCGGCCCGTGAACGAGAGACCGTCGACGCCGTGGTGTTGGGGGTGGCAGGGGCTCTCGAATTGGGTCCGGTCTCCTCTCCCGATGCCATCGATGCCGCGCTGGCCGAAGCGGGGCGGGTGCTGTTGGTTCTCGACGAGGTTGAACACGTGGTCGAAGGGCTCATGCCGCGGGTTCATCGCTGGCTCGAGCTGGCCCCTGACATCGCCGTGTTGTTGACGTCGCGGGTCCTCGCCGATGACTCCCCTTGGGTCGCCGTGTCTCCGTTGAGCCCGGAGGCCTCGGTGGAGCTGTTTCAGCGTCGGGCGAGGCGCGTGCGACCACAGCTCGAGGTCCCGACCGAGCAGCTCGAACCTCTGATGCGAATCTTGGAAGGGGTTCCCCTGGCCATCGAACTCGCGGCCGCGCGGCTGCGGGTGCTCGATTTGAAGCGGTTGACCGAGCGGGTCCGGCGGAACTTCGAGTTGCTGCGTGACCGAAAACGAAGTCTCCATGCGACGTTGCATTCGTCCTGGGACTTGTTGCAGCCCGCGGAGCGGGAGGTGCTCGCCGCGGCCTCGCTGTTCCCGGGGTCATTCACCACGGAAGCCCTCGAGGAGTTGGTGGACACCCACGACGTGCTCGATGCCCTGGATGGGCTCGTTCGAGCTGCGCTGATCGTGGATGAAGGCGCGCAGTGGCGACTGCTCGAGATGGTGCGGTCGTTCGCGCGGCCTCGTGTGGACGAGGCTCAAGTCGCGGCGTTCGTCTCTTGGGCCGCCCGGTTGGCCCGCAAGCGCTGGCGAGGTGCGGAGGTCAATGGCGAGCCGGTCTTCCACGCGCTGGTGCGCGAGTCGTCGATTTTCGATGAGGCGGCTGCACTCTGTACGAACCCCCAAGACCTCGCCTGGCTTGCCTCGGCCCTTGCGTCGACCGACGAACGTACAGGATGGCGCGTTTCAACCGCCAACGTCCTCGACGCCGTTGACGTCGATGGGATCGATGCGGAGCCGGCCGTGGCCATCTCCCTGATGCGAGCCGTCCGGTGCTTTGTGACCGGCGTGCCGAGGGACGGTCTGCCTCACGCGCGGAAGGCGTGGGAGCGCGCACAGTCGAGTCAGGACCCGATTCTCCAAGGCGTAGCTTGGATTCCACTCGTGGGCGGCACGCACTTTGCTCTGGGTTCGGAAGCCGCCGAGCCACTCGTCAACGACCTGACGCAATGGCTCGCCACCCAGTCGTTGCCTCCGTTTTTGCACGCACGGGTGCTTGGACGAATCGCGGAGTTCGAACGAGCCCAAGGGCTACCCCAGTTCAAGGACCGGGTGATGAAAGCGCTGGCGTTGTTGGGCGACAGCGATGACTCCAATCTACGGTTTCTTTTGCTCAATTTGCTGGCGCTTTCGTTGAGTCGAGAGGGCCGTGCGGCCGAGGCCCTTTCCATTCTTCAAGATGCGTTTGCCGGCGCGGTGGAGTCAGGGGCTCGTTGTGCGGTGCAACTGGGACGTATTCTCTCGACGACTCACCTCGCGATGGGCAACCGTGAACAGGCGCGTGAAGCGGCGCTTTGGGTCACCGAACGTGCTCGCCAGGTCGGCGATGTATTCAACCATTTGGCGTCACGGTTCAACTATGCCGCCTTGATCGATGAGCCTCTTGAAAAGGAACTCGTGTTCCGTGAAATCAAAGAGGGGAGCATTCGTCATGGCTTGCCTCGTCTCGCCGCCCAGGCCGTGTTGTTCATTGGGTACATGCGCCATGCCGATGGCCGGCTTGATGAGGCGATTGTGTGCTATCGCGAAACCCGTGAGCTTGGAACCGATGCGCCCCCCATCGTGACGGATTTTAGCCGCTGTACCGAATCGTTGGCCCTTGCCGAGCAAGGGCAGCACGCTCTTTCGGAACAGCGATGGCGTGAGACGCTCGACGCGGTGGAGCCGCTCGTCGTCGTAGCGCGGGAGATGACCCGAGCGGCGTTGGACGGCCGCTGGGCTTACCTGGATGAAGAGCAAGCCAACGAACCGCACATGTCGATACGTCAGCTCCTCGACCTGGCGGGACGCCTACGCCCCTGACCTTCCGTGCCTCGTTTGGGACGCCCCTCCCGGCCAATTGGGACACCTTTGAGACACTTTGATTCGTCAGCTTGAGACTGCTCTATGGGTTGAGATTTCCGCGAGGGACGGCCTCAGGGCTCCCGTTGACTAGCGCCTCCCCCTTGGCACGGGAAAGATGGACGAACCATTGGGGAGGACGTCATGGACCCATCTACTGGGGACGCAGGGCCGCGTACGTTGTCACTAATCGACGGCGTGGTGGACATCCGGAACCGCACCATCGAACGGAGCGGTCGGGAACGGCTGTTGTTGACGAACCTCGAAGCCGATTTGTTGGCCTATCTTGCCGAACGGACCGAACCGGTTCCCGTCCAGCGCTTGTTGACGGACGTTTGGGGATACCACGCACGGTCGAGGTCGCGGGCGCCCTACACGACGATTCAGCGTCTTCGAAAGAAAATCGAGGTCGAGCCACGGGAACCTCGACACCTCCGCTCGATTTTTGGGCAGGGCTATGTGTTTGTCGGCGCGCGTTTTGGAGGTCCAGACCAGGGGAATCGGTCTGCGGACGGTGCGTCAGATGAGCATCCGCTCCATCAGGCGTTTTCTCGCGCCCGGCTGGTGACCGTCATCGGTCCGCCCGGGATTGGAAAGTCCAGGCTCACCCTTGACTACTTCGAGAGTCAGCCCGGAGCCGCCTGCCGGTTGGTCAACCTTGGGGATGTCAACGAAGAGGAAGTCCTCGCCGATCGGCTTGGAAGCACCTACGGATTGACCGAGATACACGACCTCTCCACCATGGGCCGAGCGATGGACTTGGTGGGACCTCACACGTTGGTGCTCGATGATGCAGAAGCGATGGTGCCCATGCTTCATCACCACGTCGAGCGCTGGTTGTTCGAGGCGCCGGCGATGCGCATCGTGGTGACGTCACGGCGCAGGCTCGCCCTTGCCGATGAGCACCTGCATCGGGTGGGGCCGTTGGATCTCGATGAAGCCACCACGTTCCTCGAACGCTGCATTCAGCGTACGGAAGGCGTCGCTGCCGCTGTGAACGCCGATCGCGATGCGTTGCGTCGTCTGGCGCGCGCACTCGACGGGATTCCCCTGTCGCTCGAGATGGCGGCGAGTCGGTTGGTGGTGTTCTCGTTGCAGCAGCTCAACCATCGCCTGCCCAACGACACGGCATTGCTCCGCGGACCGTCTCGGGGACGATTTGAAAGCGTGGACGAGGCGGTGGACTGGTCCTGGCGAAACCTGAAGTGCGAAGAGCAGGCCGCACTGGCCCAGTGTTCGCTGTTTCGAGGCCAGTTCGATCTCACCGCGGCGGAGCGCATCGTGGACTGTGGTTCGGTGCCTGTCGTCGATGTGATGCAGTCGCTGGTCGAGCATTCGCTGATCACACGTACGCCCTCGGGAGGGTTCGTCTTGCTGCATCCGGTCCGCCAGCGAGCGCTGCGGGACCTGCGTGCGGAGCCCGTACTGTGGCGGGAGACGGAGGAGCGTCACCGGGCCTCGGAAGAGCCGCGCCGGCAGCTCCCCAACTAAGCGGGATCCCAGAGCCCTTCCACGATGCGGCTGACCTCGGCGCGAAAGCCTGGGGTATCAAGCCATTCGGGTTGCTCGAGAGCGGCCTCGTTGAGCACCCACCGCAAGGCACGCATCACCACGAACACCGCCTGGTCGAGCCGGACCTCATCGGCGAGTTCGGGACGAAGGCCAGGCTCCTGAATGAGCCGGTCTCGAAGCCACTTCGCCATCGTCGAAAACGCCTGACGGGCCAAGGCATCCCGCTCGATGACGGGCAGACGAGGCAGCAAGGAGGCCAACAGGGCGGCGTTCGCCCGTTGACGCGTGCAGATCGCTTCGATGAGGTGAGGCACTTGGGGGCGAAGGGGCCCGGGTTCGAGTTGGTCGGCGACCCACGCGAGGTCCTCGGCGAGTGTGCGTTCCACGAGCGCCGCGACCAGCGCATCTTTGTCAGGAAAGTACTGGTAGAGCGACCCGATCGACACCCCGGCGACTTCCGCCACCCGGTTGGTGGTCAGCGACTCGTCCTGCCGCAGAATGTGAGCCGTCGCATCCAGGATGGCGCGGACGGTTTCACGAGCACGGCGTTGGCGGGGGACTTTTCGGGGATCGTGTGGCGGCATGGATGCGAGCGGTCAGGAGGTTGGACTCAGCGTACCTGAGAGGCAGGAGGTCGTGATGATCGGCATAATCGGGGCGGGCCCCGGTGGGCTTGTCGCCGCCGTCGCGTTGCGCCGGGCGGGGTTTGAGGTGGAGGTGCTGGAGCGCACGCCGGAGGCGCGAGAGGTCGGGGCGGGTCTGACGTTGCAGGTCAATGCCATGCGCATGCTCGATGCGACTGGCCTGGGCGAGGCCGTCGAAGCCGAAGGGTGGGTGCTTGGTGGGCTCCAGCTGACCCGGCCCGATGGACGGGTGTTGGTTGCGATGCCTTCGAATCGGGAGCGTCCTGGGGTGGCGATTCACCGAGGTGCACTGTCCCGGGTGCTCATCGACGCGCTACCCGCAGGAACCGTGCGCTACGGCAAGGCGGTCACCGCCGTGACGCCCGATGGCACGGTGACCTTTGCGGATGGATCGAACCAATCCTACGACCTGGTGGTTGGGGCAGATGGCATCCATAGTGCGGTACGAACCGCGTTGTTTGGTGAACAACGCCTTCGCGACAGTGGCACCATCTGCTGGAGAGGGCTTGCCCGTCTCGAAAGCGAGGCTCCGCTGACCGAGCGTTGGGGTTTGGGGCTACGGTTTGGCACCGTGCCCGTCGCCAAAAAGCTCGTCTACTGGTTCGCCTGCAGCAAGTCGCCTCGACTGCGTCATGGGGCGGGCATCGCGGAACTGCGAGACGGCTTTTCCGACTTCGAACCCGAGGTTGACGCAGTGCTTGCTGCGACTCCGCGGGCCCTGCAACACGATCTGTACGATCTCGCTCCGCTCCGCCAATGGACCAAAGGTCGGGTCACCTTGCTCGGCGATGCGGCCCATGCCATGACGCCGAACCTGGGCCAAGGAGCGGGCCAAGCCATTGAAGATGGGGTGGTGCTGGCCCACGCGCTCGCGACGCACGGCATGGATCAGGGACTGGTTGCCTACGAAGCGGTGCGCAAGCCCCGGGCCCGGTCGTTCGTGCAGCGGTCCTGGTGGACGGGTCAGGTGGCGCAGTGGTCCAATCCGGTGGCCTGCTGGGCCCGCAATCAGCTGCTCGCGTGGACGCCTTCGTTTCTGGTCCAGCGTCAGATGAAGGACGACTACGGGGTGTCCGTGCCCCAGCTGTAGCGAGCTACGAAGACGTCGGGAGTACCGATGCGAGAGCCACACGGTGGGCCGCTTTACAAGATCGTGCCCAAGGCGGATTGGGACGCAGCCGAGGGCCGCATCCCTTGGGCGCCTATCGATCGGAGCGACGGGTTCATTCACTTGAGTGCCGCTCACCAGGTGCGCGAGACCGCCGCAAGGCACTTCGCGGATCGTGATGATCTCGTGATTGTGGACATTGATCCCCAGCACATCACTCCCACGACCCTCCGGTGGGAGATCTCTCGTAGCGGCCAGCACTTTCCGCACGTCTACGGTGACATTCCGCGGGCTGCGGTGGGTCGGGTGACGCCGTTGTCGACGGTGGGTGAGACGGTCCGTGTCGACCCCCACATTCCCCAACCGTTAGGCGCATCCCCAGATCCTGAAGCGGTGGCGCGCCGTTTGGAGCGTGCTCATGAGGCCTACCTTCGGTCTCATGGCGACGGAGGCACCTCCCGGCTCATCGTGGCGACACGTTCGCTCGATGCGATCGTCGCGAGCAGCGACCGACCCCTTTCGGTTCACGACGTTTACGTCCGCTGGCTCGACGAACCCCCGAACTCACCCCACGAAGCGGTACCCGAGTGGCGACCCGCAGGTCCGCAGGTTCGAACCTTCGTGGGGGGAGGGGCGGTCCACATCGATCATGAGGTCGCCCAGTTGCTTGCATCGCCATCGGGAACGGTGCTTGAACCACTGGCCATGGCGTACGCCCTTGGTTGTCGTCTGGCGACGCTCGCCGTCCCTTCCGACGAACCCGCTCCGACCGAGTCAGGCTTTAGGCTGAGCCACGTACGCCTGACATTCGGTGGTTGAGCTTAAGGCAGCGCACTTATGACGTCGCCCGAGTTGGGGCGGCCGTCGGCGATGAGCACTTCGGCCCCTGGGCCGAGGAGCGACAGGCTAGGCAGGCCGATGGAGCCGCCCGGCACGAAGCTTCCACCAACCCCGAAGCCCGGGTCTGCCACGACGGGGTGGGTCAAACCGAACCGGTCGACCCACTGCTGCAGCTCGGCCTGTGATGGGGGGCTACCACCGTTGTTCTCACCCACGAGGGTGATGACGATGAATCCCTGATCGCTATATTCCTTGTACAGAGCTTCCAGCTCTGGGGCTTCCGCCGCACAAGGTCCTCACCAGAATGCGGCGGCCACGAGCATCACTGCACGATCACAAAAGTCGTGCAGGCGCAGCGTGTCGCCGAACTGGTCCCGAAGTTCGAAGTCGAAGGCCACCGAGCCGACCGTGCTGCCTGTGCCCGTGAGGTCATTGCGACAGTCCCCAATCGCCCAGCCACCCAGGTATGGGCGATCGTCGGCATTGGTAGGGTCGGTGTTGCCGGCGACTTCTTCACCGTCGTTAAAGCCATCGCCGTCGGTGTCAGCCACGGCAGGATCACTGCCGAACGCTTCTTCCTCGGAACGGAGCAGGCCATCACCGTCTTCGTCGGTGTCGGCGGCTCCGCCGGGGCCGCTAAGGACGTTGTCTTCGATGAACTGGTCCCAGAAATCGCCGTCAATCGGTTCCCCGACCGCGTTCCCACCACCCCCGAAGAAGCAGCCGCTGGTCAGCAGGAGCGCGGCGACGCCCCATCGTGTCGTCATGACACCTCCCCTATACGAGCACGAAGGCCAGTGTACCCGATTCCTGGGCTACCCGATGCAATGGCCCCTTGACGTTTACCACCACCGGGCGTTGCGGCCTTCCGTCACCAGAAACGCGGCGGCGCCGACGGTGATCGCGACGATCGCTCCTCCGGCCACCATCAGCCCACCCGCCGGCCAGACAATCGGGAGGGCGAAGGCGGCAAGATCGAGCACAATGTGCAGACCTACGGCGAAGAGGAACCACGGCATGCCCCGGCCTCCGTTTTGCCAGGTCTTGACGGCACGCCACACGAGGAGCGTGAACCCGACGTGAACGAGGAGGAGCGCCACACGAGAAATGCCCATCAGGACGTGGCCCCACGGCTCCATCACCGCGCCTTCGGGCAGCGGCGTGCCACTGGCTACGGCAAGCAGCCCGAACAATGCAGGAAGGCCAAAGAGCACCGCCTCCACGCCGCCGTGACCGATCCCCAGCACCACCGCGAGGTTCCAACCGCTCTGTGGGCGGCGATTGGAAATGCGCCGGTAGAGGAGGGCTCGGCTTGATTCTTCAACGACTCCGGCGGTCAGTGACAACGCGATGGCCCCGACGAGGGGGCTGGTACCCAACGCTTGGCCCGCCGCCCACGGCACGGCCATAAGGAAGGGTGCGGCAAGCAGCCATGAAACGGATCCCAGGGCGACTTGGCTCCGTGGCACGCCAAGTACGGGCGGGACGATCCATGCGAGCAAGAGTGGGACTCCGACGAAGCCCAGCGCTTGGACGATGAGGGCCGCCGTCAACGCATCGAGGTGTCCCGACGCGACCAGTCCTCCCAACGCACCCCCCAGTCCGCCCGCACTTCCCCCCAACAAACCCACCAGGCTCCACGCCGATTGCCGGCGGTGGCGACGCGGGGCCTCGACGGGATCTTCTTCGATCTCGGCCGCATACCGAGGCGCGAGAATGCGGGGCAGCCACACCCGCTGATTGAGCCACAACGCGCCGAGGAGCACGATCATGCCTGTGAGAACACCCGGAATGGGTTCGAGCAGGGTGAACGAAGCCCCCGCAATGGCGACGGCAAGCGCGTTGGCCCCGGCAAACCAGCGAAGCTGGCGACGTTCCTCCGGCGTTCGCGCCCCGTGGCGAACCCCTTGGTAGCCGGCCCATACGCCGATCAATCCAAATCCCGTGCCCAACAAGGCACCCGTGCCGACCACCTTGGCCACACCGAGGCCCCCACTGGCCGCCATGGCGGTCGATGGCGATGCCGTGGCGAGGGCGGCCCCCACTGTAGCGAGGAACGCAGTGCCCGGAGCGGTCTGGGTGAGGTGCTCGCCAAGGCGCTGAAGGACGTCTTCGCGCAGAAGGGCGCGAGCCCGCGACAGTCGCTTGCGGACGGTGGGCTCCTGCAGGTCGAGCAGATCAGCCACTTGCTTGACCGAACGGCCTTCCCGGTAGAAGAGCGTGAGCACTTCCCGTGCGTCGACGGGCAAGGTCTCGAGTGCCTCGTCGAGGGCCTGGGCCCGCTCATGGGCCGCCAGGGCTTCGTCGGCGCCGGGTGTGGACTCCGAGGGTTCTTGCGTGGCGGCTTCGATCAGGTGGCGATGTCGGATGTGCTTTCGCAGGTGGTCGGCAGCCCGATTGCGGGCCAGCTGACGAAGCCATCCCCGGAAGCTCTGGGGGTTGCGAAGCTTCCCGATGCCGCGCCAGGCTTGCAGAAACACCTCCTGCGCGACCTCTTCGCTCGCCTGCACATCGCCAATCGCCGACAGCACGACGCTGCAGACGAGGTTCGCGTGTTGGGCCACGAGGCGAGAGAATGCGCCTTCGTCACCGTCGGCTGCCGCACGAACATCCATGGTCAGAGGATGGGCCAGCGTGGGCTCGAACGTGGTGGACATCGTTGACTCCTGTTCGTTGCCCACCAAGGCGCTCGAGTCTCGAAAAGGTGACCGGGTCTACCCAAATTGGTTCGATGGGAGCGTCGAACCTATCACTTCGCGGCAATGGCGCCTTTCTTGGACGACTCCCGCCATCGTAGGTACGCGAGGATCGAGTCGTCGCTCGGGACGGGGAGTCCCAAGGTTCGTAGCTCCGCCGGACCCTTCGGCTGCGAGTCGACCACCCGATGGTCCTGGGCCAGCACGATGGGATTGAACAGAGCCTGCACGGCGCCAAAGAGCTGGTCTATCGGCCAGCCGTACATCGCTTGGTAGGCGCGGGAGATGTAGAGCATGGAGCCGTCATCGATGGGGACGAACGCGAGAAAGAGCTTCAGCCGGTCGGAAAGTTGTAGGGTCCACACGTTGGGCGTGATGAAGTGAATTGCATCGACGCTCTGTGCGGTGCCGCTGAAGAGGTGGGGACCTTCCCAGCGGGAGGTCACCTCGACTTCTGGCGCGACGAAGCGACCGATGGTCGTTCGATGCACGAATGGCAGATGGGCCCAGTCAAGCTGGTTTTCGATGGAACGTGTGTAGTGCACGTTCCAGGTGACCATCCGTTGTGACCCTGCCCACGAAAACCCGTCAAACTCGAAGAACGGGATGTCCTCGGCCGGCGGAGCGTCGCCGTTCCACAACCAAACCAGGTCGTGAGCCTCGCGAACCGGCCAGGTTCGCAGAGCCATCGCGGGGCTGATGCTTCGCCCGGGATGCGCTGGCATGTGGGTGCAACGACCGTCCGCATCGAAGACGAACCCATGAAACGGGCACTCGAGGCAGCCGTCCTTGACGACGCCGAGGCTCATCGCGGCGCCCCGATGGGGACAGCGGTCGAGGGCGGCGCGGATGCGGCCTTGGGTGTCGCGCCAAAACACGAGGTCTTCGCCGAGTCGCCGTCGTTGAATCGGCCGATCGGAAGGAACTTCACGTGGATCGAGCACTGCGTACCACTGATTGGGGACCAGATCCATCGCCACCTCTTTGGGAATATACAGTTGTGGCTATGAAATTTCAGTCCGCTTAGCCACGGTCGGCGTAGGACGTCCCCGTGACGACTTTAGGGCGCTGTGACACCGCTGAGCCACCGACGTTCGCTCGCATGATCCGTCGTGCGAGGGACGGAGGGTTGCATGAGCATCACAAGAACCTGGACACTCGCATTTTCGGTCCTTGTTGCCATTTTTACGGGCCCCACGGCGTGGGCCGAGCCTGCCCCCGACTCCGGCGATGCGGTCGTGTTTGCCGAGCCCGAGGCCCAGTTGACGTTTGCAAGAGAATCTCAGGCGGAAGTTGCGACGGTCGTGGCCCGTTTGGCCACGGTGTTGAAGACGAAAGAGGGTGACCTTGATCCCAAGGAGTTGCAGTGCTTGGCCACGCGGCTTGTGTCGGCCCAAGCGCTTTCGAGTGTCACGTCCAATGGGCTCGATGCGCTAAGCAAAGCGATCGTAGATGGCGAGACCGAGCAGGCTCGGTTCGAGGTTCGGAAGTCCCTCACCGCATTGGGCAAGAGTCGGGCCTTGCTCATCGATGCACAGCAGTGCGTGATGTGGCTCGACGTGGTGCTGAGCGACCTCGGCGAGCAGCCTTCGCCGCTCGTGTCAGACAACCCGGATGAGGTGTCCCTCGATGTGGGCCTCGCTCCGCCTTCGGTGAGCCCGTTCCGGTGAAACCGATGGGCGACGGTCCACTGTGGCACACTTCCCGCGCCCCTCATCTCTACGCGCGTGGACAGATGAGGTCGAATTGGCGTTTCGTGGGAGTGTGCCGTGCGGTCGACATCGCGTCCTCGGTCTTCGTTGGGTTGGTGGTTGTGGACCGCCCTGTTCTGGGTGGGATTCTTCACGGTTGGGTGCAACGAAGCCCCTGCCCCGGTGAAGGCAGAGGTTCCGGCGGCGCGAGTGGGTCCACCCCGCGGCGCCTGTCTCGACGCCGCACCTTCGCCGGGTCATGCCCAGAACCTCGATTCGTTGCCGCTGCCCGAACTGCTCGTGCGTCTTCAGAAGCCGCACTTTGTGACTCCACCCGAGGCCCCCACCGAGGTGGGCATCGCCCTGCAGGTGTTTGAGATTGCCGAGATTGACCCGGCGACCAATACCTTCGAGATGGAAGGGTACCTCGACCTGGTGTGGTGTGACCCGCGAGAGGGGTTTGATCCAGCGGTGGTGGGCACAGACCGGGAGATTTTTCTCGAGAACGACGCCGAGCGAGAACTCGACTTCATTTGGTGGCCGGACTTCTACTTTGTCAACGAGGTCGGACCTCGCCGGACCGAGAATCGGGAACTCATCCTCAAGCCGAACGGGACGGTGGAGTACCGCGAGAAGTTCGGGGTCAGGCTGGCGGCGAACTACGACATGCGACGATTTCCCTTCGATCAGCAAACGCTCGAAGTCGAGATCGAGTCGTTCGCGTGGTCAACCGAGGATCTGAGGTTCGTCCTGCAAGATCAGATCATCACGTTCACCGATGACTTCGAAATCCCGGAATGGTCCATCATCGATGTCGAAGAGTCGATCAAACAGAAGACCGAACCGCGCGACCAGCACGAATACTCGGAGTTGTTGGCTGAGATCGAGGTTCGTCGGGACCCGGGGTTCTACGTGACCAAAATCATGCTGCCGCTCGGCATCATTGTGGCCATTAGCTGGGCGGTCTTCTGGATGATTGGCGACACGCTCGCGGACCGCATGAGCGTGTCGTTTACGGGCGTCCTCACCTCGGTGGCCTACCAATTCATCGTCTCGGAAAGCCTGCCACGGCACATCTACGACACCTTTCTCGATGGCTTCGTACTGCTCTCGTTCCTCATGATGGTGTTCACCATCATGGAAAACATCGTGGTCAACTCGCTAAGCCTCGGGGGGCGAGACCAGGTTGCAACGCGCGTCGACCAAGCCTCACGCGTGCTGTTTCCCACGTTGTATGTGGGCTCGCTCACATGGCTGTACTTTGTCTACTTGAGCCCACCTTCGTAGGGCCAAGCCGTTTGCGGTTCATGGGGTCTCTGGGTAAGTCACCCGCCCAACGGCGCGCCGAGGCGAGACCTTACACCGGCCCCCCGCGCCTTCCGGAGCCCCTGTGGCCTTCGACTGGTTCAAGCGGATGCTGGGCATCGCCGAGCCCGAGCCACCATCCCTCGAAGACGGCTCTCCTGAGGATCTGCTCGGCTACTACGCGTGGCTGCGCAAACGCAGGAACCATGAGCAACACGCGTGGCTCTCCCGAATGGCGTCTCTCCCTCCGGAGCGGCGTCGGGATCTCGTGCTTGCCGCCTACCCCGACGATGCCGACGGTCCCGATTCCGCGCGCGAGCAGCTTGTGGGGCGGCTCCTGGCCAGCAACCGGCGGTTTCCCTTTGACGAACGGCAAATGGCGAAGCTCGTCCGTCGGGCGGGCCAAGCCAAAGAACCCAAGACGTTCGTACGGCAGGTCGAACGGTTCTTGGGCAATCAACCCCCGGCTCGAGGGCTTCGGCAAGCCCTGCTCGATGCACGAGCCATCCTGGTTCGGCGAGGGGCCGACCCCAAATTCATCCAGCGCATCGAGGTGATGCTTCGGCGCGGGGGGGCGGAGGATGTGCCGCTGGTCGCCCCTGGGGTTTGGGGAACGCCCTTTCTGGCCTGGCTCGCGAGCCTGCCCGACGAGGTGCAAACGGCTTGGCGTCGGCTGTTCGAGCACGCCTACAGCATCGCGAATCGGACGCGCCCCGACAAGGGGTGGCTCGAGGAGGGTGACCGGTGCATCCAACGGGTGGGGAGCGAGGCGGTCGAAGCCCGCTGCCGGGAGATTTTCCCCAGTGCCACGCTCCGTGATGCCATCTCGGACCGCGCGTTTCGCGATGGCTCCCTCATCCGGGGACTGCTCTTCGCGGGGTCCCGTGTAGCGACGCAAGACCTCGCCCATGTCTATGGCACCTTCGTCGAAACCTGCTTTGTGAAGGTGAAAGGTACGGGGCCGCGTAACCAGAAAATCGGGAACGCCGCGATTGCGGCATTGGCGATGATGCCGAATGGGGTTGGACTTGCCGAGCTGACCCGGTTGCAAACCGCCCTTCGCTACGCAAGTGCCCGCACTCAGGTCGAGCGGTCCTTGGAGCGAACGGCCGAAGCTGCGGGCACCACGGTCGAAGTGCTGCAGGACTCGGCTCTACCCGACTTCGACCTCGACCATGAGGGCACGACCACCATGCGGTTTGGCGACGTCGAGGCGGCGTTGCGCTTGGTGCGCGGAGTGGTCGAGGTGCGTTGGACCCAACCGAACGGCAAGGTCACCAAGGGGGCGCCCGCCGCGGTCAAACGGAGCCATCCCGAGGCGCCAAGGGCCGTGAAGACCCGTCGGCAGGCCATCGAAAGTGCCGTGCAGGGCCAACGGGATCGGCTCGATCGAGCGATGTGGCGCGAACTGCGTTGGCCTTGGGCTCAGTTCAAGAAGGAGATCCTGACGCATCCCTTGCGGGCCCCCCTCGCCAATGGGTTGTTGTGGTCCTTTGATGAGGAACTCGGAACGGTGCGAGGGGGACGTCCGGTGGGGTTGAAGGGCGAGCTTACAGAGCCTTCGCGCGTGACCCTTTGGCATCCTGCGGAGGCCTCGGACGAGACGGTCGCGGTGTTCAGGGATTGGTTCCTCGAACTCGACATTCGGCAGCCGTTTCCACAGCTTTGGCGAGGCCGGCATGCGCCGACCGCCCAAGAACTCGAGGCCAAGACCTCGGACCGCGTCGCGGGGCACGTCTTGGACCAACGACGACTCAAGGACCATGGGCGAGCCATGGAGTGGTCGTACACCCTTAGGGATTCGTGGGAGGGCGACAGCGTGGCTTCGCGTACCTACGGGGACGTGAGGGCGCTCCTGCGGCTCGAGCCACTCGAATCGGGGGAGCCCGGGATCTACGGGCAGGTGGAGACGGGAGTGCTCTCACTGGTGGGGCAGGAAGGCGCTTCCGCCCCGAGTTTGGTCTCGGTGCGCCTGTGGTCCGAGATCCTGCGCGACGTCGATGAATTGGTGGCTCGGTGCACGGTCGCGAACGACCCGCTGCCGCCCTCCAACCACCGAAGCTGGCTTTCGTACTGGACGACGTTCCACTCTCGAGCGTTACTGCCGTCCGCGAAAGCCCGGCGCGAGGCCTTGGTTCGACTATTGGTCGAGCACCCCAATGCGTCGCGACTCACCCTCGAAGACCGTCACCTCGCCGTTCAGGGTAAGCGGCACCGCTACGCGGTTCACTTGGCCACGGCCCACATCTTCATCGAACCTGAGCATCGCGCGCTTGCCTTGCCGAAGGCCCAGTTGCGGAAGCTGTTTCCGCCCCGCGAAGACCTGCGCATCGGCGACGCGACGCTCGCCGCCATCGTGGGGCGGGCCGAGGCCTTGCTCCACGACGACACTATCGACCATGCCGCGTTCAACGCGCAGGTCGGGGGAGGGGAGTGAGCGGGATTCGAGCGCCGGCGGCATTCGTGTACACGAGCTGGCAGGCAGAGAGAAATCAACCCGCCGGCGCTCGACGTCCCCTACCCACATTGACCGCCCCCGGTCTCGACCTTCGGTACGCGAGCAGTTGTTGACAATCTCTGGTCATGCTGAATTGAAGCTGGCTTTCGACCGTCAGTCGCGGGGCTTCGCTACGAGCTAAACCCTTTGGGGGTCGAGGCCGTCCAATGGGTCGAACGGGGGGCCAATGGTGGTGAGCCGAGCCAAGCACGACGCTGAGGCGGCGATGATTGCCCGGGCTGCGGAAGGCGATGCGGATGCGTACCGCATTCTCTATGAAGCCCACGTCGCACGCATCTACGGGCTTTGTCTTCGCATGACGGCCGATGACGTTCAGGCCGAGGAGTTCACGCAGCGGACGTTTGTACGCGCCTGGGACCGACTCTCCTCTTTTCGAGGGGCCAGCAAGTTTTCGACCTGGCTACACACGCTCGCCGTTCGCCTGATTCTCGACGATCGACGGAGCACGAAACTACGCGAGCGTCGGCGACCGCCCTTCCGACGGCCGCCACCTTCGGCAAGGGGAGCGGACCCCGATGGGACCGACCTCGACCGTGCGGTGGCGCGCCTTCCCGAGCGGGCCCGTCAGGTGCTGGTCCTCCATGACGTCGAAGGACTCAAGCATGCCGAGATTGCGGAAGTGATGGGAATCAGCACTGGAACGAGCAAAGCCCATCTTCATCGAGCACGACGCCAGTTGCGCGAGTGGTTGGAGGGACGGTGATGGACTGTGATCGCCTTGATGACTACATCGATGGGGAGATGACGCCGGCCGAGATGGCCGCGTTCCGCAATCACCTCGCCACTTGCGAAGCGTGTCGCACTGCGGAAGCTGCTCAGCGGTCGCTCATCGAGCAACTCGCCACGCGGCGCATTGACCGGTCGCCGCCTCGTCCCTTGTGGGACGGCATCGTGTCCCAAATCGAAGCGTCTCCTGCCGCCGAGCCGACGGTGGGATGGTGGCGCACCTACGCCTTGGCGGCCATGATCTTGTTCGCCCTGGGGGCGGCCGCTGGGATGGGAAGGGTGGAGACCGAAGCCACTACGGTCGCATGGACCGCGAACCCCTCCGACGTCGATTCCATGGAGCGAGAGATCGATCGACATCTCGCGCACCTCGAAAAGACGCTCGATCGGGACTCCTTCGCGGTGTTGACCCGCAATCTCTCGGCGATCGACGAGGCGATTGCCGAGATCGAGGCCCTCGACGTGCCGGTGACCGACCAGGAGGGGGTGTCGTCGATCCTCCTCGCCACCACCCAACGGAAGCTCGAGATTGTGCGTGGTGCAACCATGGATTTTGGAGGCTGACATGATTCTGTCGATGCTGATGCTCGGAACATTCGAGGCTTCCGCGGTGACCCCCGCCAGCGATGCATTCGTCTCTCTGGAGACCGAGAGTTCGCCATTGCTTTACGTGCTAGGCGTCACCTGCCTGGATTTGACGATTCGGGGGCAAGAGAACCCTGGGGTGCGGGTTCGCGGCGATCTGGACCCTGAGCTGAAGGTACGGCTTTACCCCGAGAAGAACGCCACGATCCTTGCGGTGGAGCCGAAGAATGGTAAGAACGTCACCTTTGGCTCCGTGAATTGGAAGGTGAAGCGAAACGGCCGCACGGTCGTGGTCAAGCCTTCGGGCGTGGCGCCAACCGAGACATTGGCTCCCTGCGGGAGCTTGTTGGTCGAAGTCCCCACCGAGATGGCGTTGTTCCTACACGATCAAGAGCTGTTGCTCGATGGTCGGATCGATCAGTTCAAAGTGACGGGTACGGATTTGGAGGTGACCAGTCGCGCCAAGGCGGCAAGCCTCAAGTTCCTTGCCTTGGGAGCCCTCGACGTCGACTTTGAGCAAGCCCCGGAGGTCGCGCAGGTGACCTCCTACGAGGGGGCGGTGAAGCTATCCGGCAATGGGCCCCAGGACCTTGACG
>JBCCQY010000006.1:0-108474 GCA_039208735.1 Myxococcota bacterium
CACGGTCCGTCCACACGGGTCCCTGAACATGCTCACCCCGATGGAGTTCATCGAACGCCTGCGGTCCACAGACAACCCCAACCCCCCACCAGAGGCGTGACACTAACGTTCGGGCTGGACCAGAAGTTTGGAGCTTGACAACGCTGCCGGTACGCAGCACGGGACCCAACCGACCAGTTGGGCGCGATCTCGCTCTCGATACCCAGCGTGGTTTCATCCATACGGGATGGGCCAAGGTCAGGGGTTGCGGCAAGTTGGGGGAGAACAACCGTGCCGAAGCTCCGTGCAAAGCCGAGATCGACCCAAGTCCGTTGATCACCGAATGGCTCCCAGCGAAACCAGGCCCGAGGCCCTAGGTAGAGCTGCCCAAGGGCCACATCGCCACGAAGACCGCCCAGAATTCGCACCCTCGACCGTTTGTAGTCGTCTTGCAGAAAGAGACCGAGGCGAGGAAGTGAAGTTAGGCTCGGCACGGTGGGGCCCAAGCGCTCCTGTGTGGTGGGTCCCAGGGACCATCGGACACGCTCTACGTCGACCCCGCCGGCGAAGTCGTGGTCGCCCCCCCAAGGCCCCCGCACCTCGAAGACGCTCAGTTCGGACCGTGCAGTTTCCCTTAGGCGGGTGTCTCCGTCGACGTGGATGCGTTCGGCACTTGCATGGGTCGCCAGCGTGATCTTGGCGTCAGGGAACCACCAATAGGTCCCCGACACCTGGGACTGTTGTTGCGGCGACCGCTCGCCTGCGTCGACGACCTCCGCCGTATTCAGGTGGGAAGAGAGATTGAGCCGATGTTCTGCATTCGGCTGTAGGGTCAACCCGGCGTGAGCCTGGTGGCCGTGGAAGGTCCGTCCACCATTGGCGGTGACGTCCATGCGATGACGGGCCAGGGCCCAGAGTTGGTCACGGACAATGGGCCCCGAAAGCTCGGTCCATAGCGAGTCGGCGCGCACTGAATTACCGGCAAGGGTCTCGACATGCAGCCACTCGGAGTGGAAGCTAAGGTTGTTGGTGCCGCCCGGGACGAAGTGTAGAGGTGCCGGTGCGTGACCTGCGCGGTTGGGCAGTACACCGCGTACGAAGTTCGGAGTTTTCGTCAACGCATCGAAGTTGAAGTTGACCCCAAAGGTCCCGGTTACCGGGTCCGTGACGTTGACCCCATCGAGGGAGTAGGTGTTCTCGTTGAAGGCGCCCCCGACCGCCACGTTGCCTCCAACTCCAGGTTGGACCCCAGCAGCGATGTTGATCGAGTTTTGATACGAACGGCCGGCTGGGATCTTCGTAAGAAACTCCTTGGCTCCCACCTGGGAGCGGGTCTTTTTCTCGGCCTGAAAGAACCGGGCCCCCTCTGGTGGCGCCACGCGTTGTTCGGCCCGGAACACCCCATCGACGTCCGCGACCTGCCGAACCACCGCGGAGTCGATCGCGATGAACGACGTGTAACGGCTGGAAACCTGATATTCGAGCGACAGGTCCGTGATTTGGCGTGTGACATCGCCGATGTTCCGCCACTGCTGGTTGCGATCGAGTTCCCGGATGCGGCCGCGAGCCCAAGTGGACGGTAGGGCTCGTCCTGACGGCAAGACCGTCGGATGCATGGCGACTTGGAAGGAGCCATCGCCGGATCGACCCTGCAAGAGGATGGGCGTGGTGCCCTGCGACAGGACGCGGACTGCGATCTGAAGAGGTCGATCCGCGTACACCGCAGGCAGACGCTGGGGGGTGGGGCTGTCGACCTGCCAGTCCCCCCAGTCAATGGTGACATCGGTTAGGACAGGTTTTTCGATGGTCCTTAGGAACCTGTCCACCGTGGTGCCGAGGTCTTCACCAACGCGAAGGAAGGTGGCCGAGCCGCCGGTGATGCGGGCCAATTCCTCGAGCAAGAAGCGGTTGGGCGCGGGCCCTGGGCCAATGGTGAACAGCCGTTGCGACCCCAAGAGTTCGTCCGTTGCCGCCAGGACCTCGAGATCGTTGGCGACGAGCCCATCGGTGACGATCACCACGGTGCGCTCACGGCCCGGATCAAGGGGTGCGCCCAAGACGGTGCGCACGCCTTCGAGCAAGGGCGTAGGTCCACTGGCCTCGAGGCTTGCGATCACCCCATCCGCGAGGGTTCGAGCCCAAGGGGTCATGGGCACGGCCTGGCGACCGGACGCTAGCCAGTTCGACGAGGGCAGGAGCCAAAGGCTGTCTCGCTCGTCAAGCTGGTCGATCATGCGTCGCATGGCGCGCTGGGTGAGATCGAGGGGGGCGCCTTGCATGGAACAGGACTGATCGACGAGCCACACGAGTTCCCGAGGGAGGAGGTTGCTCGTGGGGACAACCGAAGGAGGTTCGACGCTGATCAGGGCGTGACCGTCCTGGATCAGCAGTCCGGCTTGAGGTTCCGGGCGGCTCGTAGTCCAGCGCAGGACCACGTCGCGATTGGCGGCCGCTTCGAGGGTGACCGAGGCCCGGTGGGGTTCGCCGATGCGCTCGGGCTGGCGAATGTGTGGCATGACCACATGCGTCGATGAAGTCAGGGATTGAATGGCAAACGCACTGGCGACATCCAAGTGGATGGTCGCCTGAAGCGGTGGCCCTCCAACCAGGGGTCCCACCTCGAGACTTCGCGACGCCGTCTGTGGAACAAACCGTGGTGCGGCCACGAGCGGTAAGACGAGTTCGTGTTGCCCCTCCACCCGCGGTATGGGCTGAACGAGGCGCAGGGTGACTCGAATCGTGCCCCCCGGCGGCACGTTGCCAACGCGTTGGGTGAACACGTTCGGCCGTGACTCTTCGGTCAGCGCAGCCACCCGTCCTTCGGCGACGGCGCGACGATAGGCTCGTCGAGCCTCTGCGCGCTTTTCGATCCTTCCGATGATGGTTCTTCCTTCCACCTCGATTTCAAGTCCGTCAACCGCTGCGTTTTCGGGCAATGGGAACGTGTACACGCCCTCGATGAACCGCTCTTGGTCATTGACAAAGACCTGGGTGAACGTGGCCTCTGCGATCGCATGGCTCACGTCGACGTCGTAGGAGATTTCGCGAACGGGAAGACCACGGCTGGCGAGGGCCGCGACGATTCCGATGAGTACGACCATTGCTGCCCCCGCGACCTCGTTTTCGAAGTGAGGCCGGGTGTCGCACCGTTAAGATGGCTCGGCGATGTCGATCCCTTTTGCCTCGAGTCCCGCCCAGATTACGCGTGTGGCTCGCTGCCAGGGACCTCTTCAAGCCCGGTCATGGCCTCCCATATTCAGGGTCGAAGAAGCGTTCGAGGGTGAGGTTGGGCCGTCCCACGACCTCCCAGGTGTCTTCGGCGAGCAGTTTGTCCGGAAAGCTCAGGAGGTACTTGGTCATGGCCACGGGCATGCGCAACGTGGGCATGAACACACTCATCGCGGAGGCCGCCCATAAGGGGATGCGCCGAATCTGCATCTTGGGAGAAGTGACCGCGACGAATCGGGCTGCTGCATCGTCGACGTGGAGGGCTTCGGAGCCTTGGACTGCGAAGTCTCGGTTGAGGGCCCTTGGGTTGGCCATTGCTTGTCGTACGTGATCGGCGAGATCGGTCGTGTTTGTGAAGTAGAACGGACGTGGGTAGGTGCCGAGCAGCATCAACGCGCCGTTGCGCACGAAGCGAGGAAGGGAGTCCAGGAACCACGTGGCGTGAAAGAGCGTGAACGGAATCCCGGACTCCCGAAGCAAGGCCTGGCCGCGCAGTCGGACGACGTTGGGGAGGAAGTCAGGGACGACGTCGGCGTTGGCGGGATGCGCACCCAGCCCAGAAAGCTGTAGAATGTGCTCGATCGATCCGCCCCGAGCGGCCTGCAAGATGTTCGCTATCCCCTGGTGCTCGGTGTAGAAGGCACGGTTTCGCTCCAGCGTTTCGGTTGAGAGGTTGAGGTAGAGGAATCGGGAGCCGTCGAGCCCCCTGCGCAGGCTCTCCACGTTCTGCAGGTCAGCCGCCACCAGCGTTGTACCGCTGGGAAGGAGCCCTCGCGCCTTGTCGACGTCACGCACCAGGGCCTTGACCGAAACTCCCTGGGACGCCCATCGATGGAGGACGGGAATGGCCAGCCGGCCCGTTGCTCCAATGACTGCAATGTGGTCTGTACCCGCCATTTCGACCTCCGGATGGATGCTGACTCCTACGGCGGATCGTGAAATGATTCCAATGCATCATTGCTATAGGATGCATGATTTGAAGGAATTAATGGAGCATGACCATGGCCACACCGACGCCCATCGCGGGGGTTGACCTCAACCTGCTGACGTCCCTCGACGCATTGCTTGAAACAGGCTCGGTGACGCATGCCGCGAAGCGGGTGGGCGTCACGCAATCGGCCATGAGCCGGACGTTGGGTCGACTGCGAGTCGTCTTGAACGACTCCCTGTTCCTTCGCCAGGGACGAACCCTCGTTCCCACGGCTCGAGCGCTCGCCCTACGCGAACCCTTGCAGGATCTCTTCGCGCTTCTCGAGCATCGGATCTTGGCAAAGCCCGACTTCGATCCGGAGGCGAGCGAGCGAGCGTTCCGCATCGTGGGCGCAGACATCATGGATCTGACCTTGGTCCCCACGATCTTTCGTGCCCTACGGCGGGAGGCTCCCTACGCGACGCTACAGGTGTTGCGCGTCACTCCCGAGGCCGATCCGCCGGACTTGGTGTTCGCGCCGGGGCCGCAGCATCAGAATGTGCCGGTGTTGAACACGCTGCGACGTGCGCCGTTGTTCATCCACCGATTCACCACCCTCGTCCGGGATGATCATCCGGTCTTGGCTCGACCGTGGAACCTCGACCAGTTCCTCGAACTCGACCATGTCTTGGTCGCTCCCCTCGGTGGGACCGATGGCCTGGTCGACCGCTTGCTCGCGGAGCGTGGCCTTCGACGGAAGATCGCCCTATGGACCACCGACTTCGCCAACCTGGGTCCGCTGCTCGAACAAACGGATTTGGTGGCGAGCCTTCCCGATACTCAGGCTCGATTTCTGCGCGCACACTTTGCCGTGCGCGAGCTGCAGGCACCGATCGAACTCCCTGACACGCCGGTCTACATGTACTGGCTCCCGCGAGACGATGAAGACCCAGGCCATCGCTGGTTCCGCGACCTCGTTCAGCGGTGCATCTGTGGCGACGCGCGGTGAGATCACGCAGGGATCACGAGCGTGCCATACCCGGATCGTGCCCATGTGAGGATGCGTACGTTTGGAGGAGCCCGAATAGGGGAAGATGCCCAAGAGCTCGCAGGTGCGGCGAGCGACCTTTGGCGAGGGCATCTTACAAGAGCAGCCCGAGTGTAGGAGGCAAGATGGACCCCGCCAGACGGAGCGAACTCACTGCGATGCAGTGGTTCCTCTTCGCTGTGACGGTCCTTCAACCAGTCCTTTTCGTGGCGGCATCGATCGACGCGCCCGACCGGTTCGACCCGCTGGCTGGGCGGGCGGTGATGACCGCGTTGAGTGGACTGGCTTGGGTGGCCACCGTTCGGTTGCCTTGGGCCCAGGAGCGAGCCCACGGGATTGCCTTGATCGTGGCGATGGGTCTGCAGGCTTACATCATTGCGCTTGGGGTGCCCAACAACATGTCCCAAGACGTGTTCATGGGCATTGTCATGACGACAGCGGTGATGGTGACCTTATGTCGAACCGGCCCTGAGCTGGTGGTCTTCACCCTCCTGACGGTCGGGGGGGCCGCGTTGGCCAACGAACTGACGGTCGACGGGTTCTACGAGACCTCCACCGTGGTTGCAGTGTTGGTCGCGGTCATCGGGGCAGTTGGCATCATGCTCTACCAGCGGGGTCGGCTGGAGCGGGAGCTGGCGGTGGCGCTTGAAGACGTTCGACGGTTGGACGCCACGAAGAGTCGTGTCTTGCACGACCTCGGGAACGTCGCGAATCGACTGGTGGGGTGCTGTGACGAGCTGGAGTACTTGCTTCCTGACCCGGTTCGTAAGGGGCTGGGGGAGGCCTCCCAACCGGTTTCAGAGGAACTCGGCGAACTCCGACGCACGGTTGACTACATCGTCGAACTGCACACCAATGTGCGTGGGTTGCATCGGGAGAGCGATGGGAGGGTCCCTCTGCGAAGTGTTGCGGGCGCCCTCAAGAGTGCATTGTCCGTGGCTCGACTGGAGTGGCCGCCCCATACGCGCGTGGAGGTGAGCTGTGCGCCGAACGTCACCGTGTACTGTGATCCGACGGATCTGAACCGGATCCTTGTGAACCTGCTGATCAACGCCGGACATGCGATGGCAGAAGCCGGGGTTGCGTGGCCCGCGCTGACCGTGACCGTCCAGTCGAACGAGGGACGAATGGGGATTCGCATCCAGGATAACGGACCTGGGATCCCCCCTTCGCTGCATGAAAAGGTGTTCGAGCCTCGCTTCACGACGCGGGAGAGCCACGGTGGGACGGGCCTCGGATTGGCCATTTCCCGGGAGCTGGCCACCCAGAACGGAGGGTCGCTGCAGCTCGTTCAAGGCGCGGTGGGCGGAGCCGTTTTTGTCGTGGAGCTCCCTGCGGGACCGGATTCGGAGGTCCCTTTGGGCATGCCGAAGCGGGATGTCGTCGAGTAGGGGTTCCCATGTCGGGATTTCAGCCTGGGCTTCGTATCTGTGGGTAGCGCGCTTGACGCTATGCCCTGGAGACAGCCCATGTACCATCGGTTCCTCGCCCTGGTCGCCCTCGTTGCCTGCGCAGGCGATGACATCCTTCCGATCGACACAAACTCGCCGAGTCCCTCGCCAACCGGGGATACAGGCCCCGCGATGGCCACAGGGTCTACGGGTTCGGTCGATACGGGAACGCCCCCTGACCCCGAGCCTGAGACCGTCACGGTTCGAGCGCTCACCAGAGATGGCGATGCATTCGTTGGTGAGCCCGATCTGCCCATCGTGTTCAACGCGGCCGATGGCTCGTTCGTTGCGTCCTTCTTGACTGACGAAACCGGTACCGTGACCACCGATGCATTTGTCCCGGGCGGCTCCGTGTCGTTCGTTCGCGTGAGCACTGGCGGGAACTCGGTTTATACCTTTGATGCGCGCACCATTGACACGATTTTCGGTATTGAGGCGGGCGATGTCATCGAAAGCGGAGGACCGGAGCGGAACTCCGAGTTCCCGACCGCAGGTCGCGTGGATGTTGACGTTAGCGCGCCGCCGACGGGTGGGACGTTCCAAGAAGTCTTCGTCTCCTGCGGGGGCCGAAGCGTTTTGGAAGGGCCTCCTGCGACGGTGGGCGTTGGGCTTTGGGATCGCTGTGCGGCGGGTCCCGTCGAGGTACTCGCGCTCGATTACGAGACGTTCGCGCGCGAACGGGCTCGGAGCTTCGCGGTGACGACGGCCCAGCTTGGCGGCATGCCACTCGAGGCCACCGCCCAGCTCAACGTCTGGAGCGACGCTGCGGGGACCCTCACCGTAGACGTTCCCAACGGGACCTGGTCCACCGAAGCCATGGGCAAGCTTGGGAACGTCTTTCCCTACCTGGACGCGAGATACGGGGCTGAATCGGTTGATGCCAAGGTGCATTCATCGTTTTCAGAGGTGCTGGTTCGGTCGTACCTCGACCAACGCATTCGCATGCAGGTCGTGCCAGCCCCTCCGGTGGGCACCACGACGGCCCTGACCATTGTGGACAGCGATCACCTTCCGGCCATCACCGTGGATGCATTCGATCTGACCGCGCCTCGACCGACGGTTTCTATCGGGGGGACGACGAGCGCGACGTGCGGGACCGCACCGGCGAACGTCATCGCTGGCGAGCTGTTCCTCGACCAACGTGACTCCAATGGCTTCCAGTATTCCACCACCGTGGGCGCCTGGACCTTCCTCGCACCCGTGGGCAGCCAGGTGTCGATGCCGGACCTGGGGCCAGACTACACCGATGTCTGGCCTACGATTGCCAATCCGACGACGGAGTTTGCGACGGTGGTGATGGTGGCGAGCCCGGACGTCGACTACGCGGACTACCGCTCCCGAAGCCGGCCAACCCTCCTGGGAGACCTCATGGATCCCCCCGATGTGGCCACCTTTGGCTGCCAATCTTGGGTGAGCGTCCCGTAGCCGGAGACTCCGCAGCTTTCCCTTCGACGTGCATTGCGACCTGATGCTCGGCGGTGAGTCAGGGATGGGGATGCCAATCAAGGATTAGTTGGGCGCCGCGGACTGGCCGAGCACTGGAAGTGCCCCACCAGCGAGCACCTGGTGGGGCAATGTCGGCCTAATGATCTAAGCTAGGCACTTTTGTTACCAGCATCTACTTGTTTTGGTCGTTGCCTAGCTTAATCAGGCCAGCTGACACCGCACCACCGATGAGCCACCATGCCTCTTTGACTTCGTTCTTTGCGAAGTGAACCGCGACCTTACTTCCCAAAAGACATTGGGCGAGCGCCAGACCCTGCCAAGTTAGGAAATCTCCAATGGTTAGTGTTCCCCGATTCCTGTCAGCGGCCCACCGAATGGAGGCTACCATGACCGCTCCGGTGAATTGGCCAACGTAGAACCCCATGGCGCAACCCATGACAGCCTGCTTGTTGTAGGAGATTGCGGTTTCCGTTCCGGTTGGATCGTACAGATACGTTGGTGCGCCCCGCGCATACAGATATCTAGGCTCATGGTAAGCTGGGTCTTCCGAGTTCCAAGTACCCGTCGAAGGAGCCATACACCGGGCTCGAGCCCACACCATGCCGGTCGGGTCTTCAGCATGTCCGGTGTAGCCATACGGAACGACCGCCGAAGGAAGCGCGGCTCGTACACCAAACGCGTCTCGCGATACGAGCCCTGCCACTTGGCCTGTGGTTCCATTCAACCATCCAACGGTGGTCCCCAGATGGTCGCGTACCGCGTCCTCGTGGAGTCCACCGTCGAGTTTCGCCAGCACATCGCCCATCCGATCACTTGTCAAGAAGCCAGCGGTGCGTGTTCCTGTGAGGTCGTACGTTGCTCTAGCGAGGCCATTCAAGTCGTAGACGAAAGCCTCGCCGTATCCCGCGTCGTTTTGGACTTGCACCCGCAGGTCATTTGCATCGTAGCTAAACGTCCAGCTCACTCCACCCTCATCGAGGGACACCAATTGATCCAGTGCATTGTAGGAGTAGGTGGTAATGGCGGAAGTAATTCGGTGAGTCCTGGAAATCCGACGACCCTCAAGGTCATACAAGTAGGTATACGTTGCATCTTGAAGAAGCTTGTCGGCGGCGTCGTAAATCACGTCGCTCACGGGGTCTCGATGACTTGACGTTCGACGACCGGCTGTGTCGTACGTATAGCTCTCGTCGCTGAACGCAGCTGCGGCTGGGTGGTCGACGAAGGTAAGTCTTCCCGCGATGTCGTACGAATAGGTGTGGGTTCCTGCGCTGTCCGTCGTCGTATCGGGTTGCCCACGACCGTTGTAGGTGTTGAGGACTTGGTGTAGGGTCGCCCCGATCAAATCGGTGGTAATAACACTCTCAGCCTGCCCTGACGCATTGAAGCTTGTCGTTGTCGTGACACCGTTTGGTCGAGTCAGACTGCTTCTACGACCGGCTATGTCGTAGCCGATGGAGTAGGTGCCGAGGCTCGCCTCGGTCACTGTAGACAAACGTCCTCGACTATCGTACCCATGGGTTACGGACTGGCTTTCACCGGTGAGGGTCTCAATTCGGTCTGCGTTATCCATCCCGATGGTCCAGGTATGACCCACATGTCCAGAGCCTGGGGTCCCGGAAACGGTGACCTCGATCAGCTTTGCCCCACTATACTTGCGCGTTTCCGTGTGGTCACCACTCCGCGAGAGCACGACTCGGCCTAGCGCGTCATACTGATACTGTTTGTCCACACCGGGGCCCTGGACTGTGGCGAGTCGTCCCGCTGCGTCATAGGTACGCGTCACGACTTCGCCATTGCGATTGGTCCTTGTTAACTCTCGACCGTTTTCATCGTACGTCCACGTGACTGTACGTCCAAGCTTGTCCGTATAGGTAGTAGGTCTATCGAACTCGTCGTAGGTAAAGGTCATCACGTGGTTCAGCGGGTTGGTGATGGTCTTTCGATTGCCGTTTGCGTCATAGGTGATCGAAGTTGTGCCGACTCCACCCGTGAAGCTGCGTGTATGCGACGTTAGCTGTCCCCTGGCGTCATGTGTCACGTTGATTATATCACTAGAGCCCGCGTAATCGGGGATTTGGATTGAATCAAGCTGCAAGTCGGATCCGTAGTCAAGTGTCAGTACTTGACCTGCGCCGTTCTCGACTGTGAGGGGTAAGCCCCGAGACGTGTATGTCATCCGTCGTGCAAGGGTTCCGTCACCGCGGCGAACTTCGAACGGAAGGCCTGCGGCGTCGAAGGTCGTCGTTTCGACAACGTCACCATCCTCGCGCCGCGCCATGAGCTGACCGAAGGGTCCATAGTCCCACTCCCGTACCACTCCAGCAGAGTCCACATGCTGGATTTGCCGACCCTGTTCATCATGTTGCCAGCTCTCGACGGCCCCGGTAGTCAATGTGTGGGTGGCCCGGTAGTAGTTTTGGTCATAAGTCCATTCTTCGACGAGGTTTTGCGGCGCGCCATCCGGGTCGACGTAGGAGTAGGTACGCTTGACCATCATCCCGTCGCTATCGTATTCTGTTGTTTGGGTGAGCCCGGGATCCGGACCCGTCACTACGTGGGTGTATGCGGTAGAGTTGGAACTCTCGGTCGTAAGTACGCCCTGAGCATCCGTGATGGACTCCACACGTCCATCGGGACCATAGACGATCTGAGCAACGGGTGGTCGACCATCGACATTATACGACATGAGCCGGTGTGCGCTGTCATAGACAAAGCGGGTCATATCTCCATCGCTGTCAGTGACGCTCACCAGATCACCGGCCGAATCGTAGGCATACGTGAAGGTTTCATTGCTAGGGAGGGTCATACTTGTGATGCGACCATGCCCATCGCGTACCCATGTGGTGGCTGTGCCAGATTCTGGGTAGATACCATCAGTGCGGAATTCGATTCGATTCGATGGAGGAAGGACCATTTCCTTCATTCCGGCATTGACGTCGAGGAGATACTCCACGCCACTCGGGTCCGTCAGCCAGAACTGGGTGGGATTGTAGAGGCCTCCGCCTCCGATACCTCCGAGCAAGTTGCCGGCGCCTCCGTACAACGCCGTTGTGTCCAGAGATGTTGGGCGTAAGCTTGAGTATGCGCCAGGACGCTGTTTCCATGCGACTGGTACCGCAGCCGCAAAGAACGAGCTTCCAGGCGTGGGTTCGAGTTCGAACGCCTCTTGGCGTCCGTCTGGCCAACGAACAACCGCAATGTGCGGCTTGATTGACTTCGTACAGATTGGGACGAAGATCGAACCAGAGCCACAGGACTCCTGGTACCAACCACCTTCTCCCAGAGGTCCGTTGATTGAGATCGTAGGGCCGTCTGTAGCGAATTCCCATCCATATCCAAAGTCCCCGACTTCATCCTTCCGAAGAGTCGTGTACCGACGAGTCAACGGCAAGGACATGGCAGAGTTCTTCCACGTCGCATCCAGGAATGCGACATCGTACGAGCCTAGCTTCATCTGCCCGGCTACCTCTACCGCCACGGTGGTCGAGCCGGCCCGCCCGAAGGTATCGATAATCTTAATCTCAACTTCGTGTAGGCCATTGTCGAGCAACGTGGGGTCGAGCGTGCCCAATTCAGCCGGGAACGGTCCGGTCCCTGACGCAATTCCCGTCACCTCCCATGATGCGACCGTGGCCCCATCGTTGATGTCGACGGAGGCTACGATCGGCGTGGGCACCGCAACTCGGCTCCCCTCGGAAGGCGACGTCACGTCGAAGAACGCCACCCCCCCGGCCGGTGGCAAGCTCCCCTGCAGGGTGATGGCATACGCCTGCTCGGCAACGGCGCCTTGGGGATCGGTGGCGCGGACGAGCACATCAAACGGGGCCGAAGCCGTGGCTGGCGCTGTCCAAGTGATGACACCTTGGGTTGAAATCAGCATGCCCGAAGGCGCGGTTGGAAGAGAGTAGGTCAGAGCTTCCAGCTCCGGATCCACGACCTTCACCGGATAGGTATAGGAATCGTTGGGCTCGACATCGCGAACCGGCGTGCTCACGAAGTAGGGCGTGCCATTCGGAGCGGTCGCGCGCACATCGAGGCTGTAGCTTTGCTCGGCCTGGCCTCCTTGACCATCGCTCACCACGAGCGTCACTGTCTGTGCGCCAACCTGGGCGGCGGTAGGCGTAAACGTCACCAACCCGGTCGCGGAGTCCACGGTCATTCCGGTGGGGGCGGTTGTCAACGACCACGTCAGTGGGTCGAGGTCCGCGTCGTCGGCCGTCGCGGCGTATTCGTATTCGGTGTCCACCACCGCAATGAGGTTTGGCAAGCTGGTGATGCGCGGGGCCGACGTGTCACCGGTCGGTGCACCCACCGTCAGCGTGAACGCCTGATTGGCCACGGCGCCATTGCCATCGGAGGCCTGCAGACCCACGACGTAAGAGCCATCGGCCGGACCGGTCCAGCGCACTTCGCCACTGGCATTGACCGTCATCCCCGATGGCGCGGCCGCCAGTGTGTATGTCACGGTGTCGCCATCGGCGTCCCAGGCGTTTGCATCATACGCATAGTCCGACCCACTGTTGATTTGAGTCAACGGTGCCGTCGTGAACAGTGGCGGACGATTCGGAGACGCCGGACCGACCGTCACGACATACCGCTGATCCGCGATGCCGCCCGCTCCGTCGCTTGCTCGCACCGATACATCGAAGCTTCCTTCCACGCCTGCACCTGGCGTCCACGAGATCGTGCCTGACGTCAAGGTCATGCCCGCAGGCGCCATCTCGAGATCGAAGCTGACGGGCTGGCCGTTCGGGTCGGATGCTGTAGGGAGGTAGGTGTAGGTCCCGCCAGGCAACACCTGTGTCGGCGGGGCGGAGGTGAAGTAGGGGGGCACGTTGCTTGGGGCAAGCCAACGTCGGGTGAACTGGACGTTGGTCTGGTTTGGATTGGCGAAGGTCAGATCGCCGGCCGATGTGGTGCCCCCCATCGCCAACGTCTGTCCGGCAGGGAGGATTTCGTAATAGGCCTCGCCTGTGGGCAACGTTCCCGCGGTGTTCAGCGGCGTGACCGAGCTATCGAGGTCGTTGCCAACCACGAACAACAACGGACCGGGCAAGTCTGCCGCCTTGTTGTACGCGGCGACCTTTCCGAGCAACCGCTGGTTATCCCGCGGAAACGCCGTCAACGAAAACACGTCGTCGATGCGTGAGGTGACGTCGAAGTAGCCCGCGAGCGGTCCGCCGCCAGCGGGGTCGCCGCCCTCATACGAAACCTCGATCGCATACTCCCCACAGGACTGTTGGAGGCCCAGCGTGAAGGTGTTGGTGCCCGGTTGTAGGGTGACTTCGGTGAAAAAGGCGCCAGCTCCGTCGTAGACCTCCACGGGCAGCCCGTCGATGGTCACCCCGACCACCGGTCGCACCGTGTTGGCGGGCAGCACGTGGCCACTGATCATGATGGGTGTGCCCGTCGGCAACGTGGCCCCGGAAGCGGGAAAGATTCCGTCGATGTAGGGCTCGACCGCAACCTGTTGGGTGTCACAGGCCTTCGTCGCCACATCCGCGACGACCGCAAGCATTTCACCCGGCACGAACGTGGCTGGCGTGTGGGTTCCCGCGGTTTCCTGGGCCATCAATTCGCCCAGTGCAAGGGTCGCCTCGTCCAACTCGGCTTCGGTTTGGATGGGGGAAACCACGACGCCGGCGAGCTTCGCAATCTGTGCGGCCCAGACGATCGCATCGTCATCTTGGAGGGTCAGCCCCGATCCGCAGTACGGCCCTTCGTCTCCGATCGGGACCACCAAGCGAACGGCCCCTTCGCGCCACGGATAGCGCTCGGCCACCACGGCGGTGGCAAGGGCCCAGTCCTCGGCAATGCCCGCGGTCCCTCCGCCGATGCATGTCCCAATCGCGGCAAGGTCCGGTGGAGGACCGCCAGGCACTTGGGCCCCGAGTTCCCCGATGACGGTGCTCGTTGCGCACGGAATGTAGTTCAGGTCGGAGATGCCCCAGTGCTGGTAGGTGACGGTGATGCCTTCGTTGCGCAGCTCCGCGATGAGGTCATCGGTGAGGTCACACATCTGTTGGGCTTCGTTGTTCATCGAAATCGAGGTGTCGAAGACGAAGACCACATCAAGTTCGTCGCAGTTTGCACACCCCACCACCGGGGTGGAGGGGGGGGTGGGACCCCGCACCTTGAACCAACTGGGGGGCGCATTGTGCGACGGCGGATCGAAGACGAGTTCGTAGGTGCCCGTGGCTAGCGAAAATGGCCCTTCATCGTCGGTCGAGTACCGCAACCACTGGTTGAGGAAAACCGGCGCGCCCACAGGGTCGCGTAGCGTCCACTCGCTTCGCGTGGTCATGGCCCGGAGGATGTCGAATGTGTACATCTCGCCGGGAGTGGTGACATCAAGCGTGTACCGCACCGTGCCGCCAGGCGTCACGATCCGAACGTCCTCCACAAACCCGAGGCGCACCTCACCTCGGTCCGCATCGACCACGTCTTGGACGACGAATCCGAGTGAGGCACCGGAGGTATGGCGGTTTTGGGTGCGCACCACAAGGGAGCCCGCGGGCACCGTCCACGGGCCGCTATCGTCGTTGGTGGCGTTGACATTTGTGAAGTCAAAGAGCGTCCAACCGGTCGGCTCGTGCGTGATCGAAACGGCTTGGCCCGCGGATGTGGCCTGCTGCGCATCAAAATAGACTTTCTGCTCTTCGGCGAGAGGAATCGTCCACGTGAAGGCTTCTTGCGGCGTTCCGTAGGTATGATCGATGCGCTGACCCAACGCAGCCGTCGCCCCGCCTTCCGGAGCCGTGAGCAGCTCGAACGTCCAGTCGTAGACGTAGTCGCCGTTGGGGTCGATCACGAGTTCATACGTGCCCGCATGCAGGGCAAAGGGTCCCCGGTCAGCGTTCACCTGCTGGTTTCCGAAGACCGATCGACCGACAGGGTCGTACAGATTCCAGCGAAGTTGCGCATTGCCGTCGCGATAGTCGAGCACGGCACGGGGCACATCGGTCGGGATTTGCAGGGTGTAGGTGACCGCAGATCCTGGTGATTGGACAATGCCCGTGACTTCGGTGCCCATCGTGGCCAACAGGGTTTCGTCGAAAACTTCACGGAAGCGGAACTGGTAGGCGGGGACATTGTCGTAGGTCGCATACACCTTCAACGTGTACGTGTCCGGCTGCAGGTGCCAGGGACCAAGTCCGCTTGCGTACATTGCGCCGGCAGCTTGTACATCCTGGCCTGCCGAGTCCATGAGCTGCCAACGCACTTTGTTGTCGCCCTGGATGTGCTCGAGGAACACGTTGGTGGCCGTGGCCAACGTCAGTGTGTACTCGTGGCGGAACCCGGGCAAGAGCGTTGGGTTGGCCACGGTCTGCTCGAGGGCAATCGCCGTGGCGGCCACCGGTGCAGTGTCGTGCACCTTGAAGCGATAGGCGGGCTGGCCGTTCGTAGGATCCGTCATCGACAGCGTGTACGTGCCTGCGGCCAAGGGCAATGGCCCATGGTCGTTGGTCCCGGTGTACCGTGCGTCGCTTGAAAAGACGGCCTGTCCAGCCGGGTCCACGAGTTCCCAGTTGAGGTCCTTTTCGCCCTGCAACAGGTCGACGTAGACGGTGGTTGGGCTCGCCAACGTCAGCGAGTGATGGTCGGGCCCCCCGCCCGCGGAGACATTGCCCGAGACCTCGGTGCCGAGGGTTACGGCGGTGCCGGAGGGTGCCGTGTAGGTCGAAAGGCCCTCATCGACGACTTCGAGCGTAAACGCTCCCGACGATCCGTTGCCCTCGGGCATCACGATGACGGTGTACGTGCCTCCCATCAGAGCCAAATCCTGAATCGTCGCCAGACTGGCGGTCTGCTTGACGATCTCTCGGCCTTCGCTGTCGATCACCCGGAAGTTCATGCCGGTGGAATTCGTCAGGTTGGTCGTCAGAAGATCGACCACCTGGCCTGTCGGCACGGTCAACGTGTAGTGGTACTCCTTGCCCATGGCGTCGATGGTTCCGCTGGTGGTGCCACCCAACGTTAGCGTGCCCGTCACGAGCGTCTTGGGCACCAGCGTGAAGTTGACACTCCCGATCTGGCCGTTGTCGCCCTTCAAGGTCAGCGTATGGGTACCCGCGGTAGCAAACTTGAGATTGCGTACATCGTTGGCAGCCGTCGAACTGAAAATGTAATCCCGACTAAGGCTATCCTTGAGTTCCCACGCCAGGAAGTTCGTGCTCGTGCCCCCCGTGACGTCGATCGACAGTACGTCGCCCGCGGCTACGCTGAAGGTGTGGTCCTTGCGCTGACCCGGCATCGTCAGGGCGGACGTGACCGGAGTTCCCACGGTGATCGCCTGGGTCGTGTCGGTCACCGTGTTCATCCGCCACGTGACCGACCCGCCGTTCGTGTTGGGTTCCGCTCGGATACTCAGCGTGTAGTCACCGGCCATGAGCCCTTCGCGGGCCCGGTCGGCCGCGCTCGGGGTCCAGGGAAAGATGACGTTTCCGTTGGCTGCGGCAAGCGTCCAGTTCACCGCATTGGTCGTGGTGCCGCTGATGACCTCGAGGCTGTACGACCCGTCGGTCGGGATGGAGAGCGCCACATCTACCTGCTCCCCAACGCTCACGGCCGTCGTCGTGGAGGTGTCGACCGTAGTGGTGCTCGTCGTGACGGGCGCCTCCACCACCGCAAAGGAGTAGGTCGAGGTTTTCCCAAGTTCGGAGCGCAGTTCGAACGTCACCGTGCCAGCGGGGAACTCGTAGGGGCCAATGTCATTGAATGACGTCGTCAGCCCGTGCCGCACGTTGCCAAGACCATCGGTTAGCAGCGCGTTGATGCTATTGGCCGCGCTCGCGGTCTGCCGGTCGATGGCGATGCGCGTGGGCGCCGCTAACTCAAGGGTAAAGGTATCGATCTCACCGCGCTCGGTCAGCTCACTGGTGAACACCTGCCCTAGGGTGATGGCGGTGGTCGAGTCATTCGGGGCCACCAACTCGAAGTTCACCGTTCCCGTCTTGCCCGCAAGCGCTTGAACCGTGAGTTCGTAGTCCCCGCCCATCAGGCTCACGGGGCCCATGGCAGCGAGGTTCCCGGTGCCGTAGTGCGACACCACCTGCCGGCCATACCCATCGGCGACCCACCAGTCCAGGTTCTTGCCGCTCGATTGAGAAGCCGGGTAGACGTACACTCGCTGGCCCGCGGGGACCGCAAAGCTAAAGCTTGCCGAGCCCCCCGCGGTACTGATCGCCGCCGTGTGCGCGCTCCCTAAGGTGATAGGGGTTGGGGCTGAGGCGGTGGCCGGCCCCAACCAAAACGCAAGGATCAACGCAAGCCCAAGCGAGGAGGCAAGGGCTGCCCACACGGCCCGAATTCGGCCGGTGAAGGGAAGGAAACGCATCACGAATGCTCCGAACGGGACAACGCCAAGAAACAGCAATCCAAATCCCCTCGCCGGAAAAGGCGGGGTTGACTGGAGATTTGGCCGCCATCACCATACTGGTGAATTCGGATGTTGGCGACAATCGGCGTTGGTCAACGCTTTCAGAACCTTTCAATGTCCTGAGAGTAATGGGTCAAACTATTCTAATTGAAATTAAACAACTTTGGGGAACGTGAAGCGAATCGATCAACATTCCCGCCACCGCGGTGTCTTGGACCGATGTCAAAACTCCGATTCGGGTGGGATCGCGGCTTCTGGGGTAGCCAGCGCGCCCTGCATCGTGTTCAATGGTCAACGAGATTCGACACTTCTCCAACTCACACTACCGATGGGGTTCACGATGCCACCGGCCGCTTCCCTACGTTTCGCTGTGCTCGCCGTTGTGCTGCTGTTGCCTTCATCGCAAACATGGGCGGTCGATAATGGCGACTTTGCCAATGGCCTTACCGATTGGCAGACGGAAACTAGCCCCACGACCACGCCAGCGGGTGAGGTGGTGATGGTGGACGGTTCTGCTGAACTTCGAGAGGGCGGCGCCTTTCTTGTGAGTGTGAAGCAGACCTTCGCCATTCCGAGCAGTGCGCTTACCTTGAAGTTTGACGTGGTAGGTCTAGCGTCGGACCTTTCGGGTGATTTGTTGCTCGATGCCTTTGAAGCCAGCTTGGTGGATGCCCAGGGGGCTAGTCTTGTGCCGGTTCATCGCGCAGGTACAACGTCGTTCCTGAACCGTCAGGAGGATGGGAGCGGGTCGACGGGAACCGGCGTGACGGTGACTGAGGGCACCAATGTGGCGCACGTTTCCGTCAACCTTGCGGGGATTGCGACCGGGACCCAGGCAACATTTGTCGCGTCGCTCATCAACGGCGATACGGATACGGGAAGTCGAGTTCGCATTGACAATGTCGAGATCGATACAGGTATCTTCGATACCGACGGTTGTGACTACTCCTTTACCGTTACGGGCTCGGATGGCGCGCTCAAGCGCACGAACTTCAACGATGTGCTGTCCTATACGCTGACGTTCACGGGCACGAGTGGCTACTACAAACTCTACAAGGGCGATGTTGCGGAATCGGGGGGAAGTCAGAAGAACGAGTCGAGCTACTTCCGCATCACCAACACGACCAACCCCAACGGGTATCCCGAGGCGTCGGTCGCCAATTGCGGCAACGACTACATCGTTCAGGACTACGACAACGATGGCCAAATCTCGGACCGGGTCTACCTGGGCACGTTCTGGCTCGAGTCGGGCGTCACCAACACGTTGGAGATGCGTCATTACTGCGATGGCACCGAGGTAACCTGTCCGCAGTTTCTCCATCCGAACGAGACCTGCAACGGTTCCTTCAACTCGGTTCACTTCTACACAGGCACGTTGACGTGTGGCGAAGACCCGTGATGGTAGCGGAGGGTGGAAGCCTCGGTTCTCGTAATTGAGGGAGGCAGCTCATTGCGAGGGAACCGTCGGAGCTGGGCGTGCGGCGGGGCGTGAAGGCTGGTGTAGACCGGCTTTACGCTTCGATGCGCCGAAGGAAATTTGGTAGAACATATTTCCCTTTAGTGCCAATTGTAGGGTTTGTTCCGGTTTGTTCCGGTGGGGGGCGGTCGGAGGTTATCGGCTTGCGCTTCCGATGTGACGAATGAGTTGCGCACTCGCAGCAGAGATGGGTTTCGTGCTGCGGAGGGCCCGCGAGAGCGTCACGGCACCTTCGTAGGTCATCACAATGACCAAGCTCATTTCCGCCGCATCGGAAGGGCCCCATCCTGAAGCGACCAACCCATCTCGATACGCCTCAATCCATGCTTCAAAGACCTTCGAGGTGGCGGCTTGAATCGCCGTCGAAACCGCAGCTGCCTCCGTGGCCGGAACGCCAATCGGGCATCCCAGCCGAAACTCGGATGCTTCAAGCTCCTTGCGAAGGGCCTCAAAAATGATGCCGATCGCAGCCGCAACGGTGGGTGCATCCGCTAGGACCTTGCGGATCCGCTGGGCTCCGTAAAGCCCCTCCTCTCGGATCGACGTAGCCGCGAGTTCTTCCTTGCCCCCGGGAAACGCGTGGTACATTGAACCCGATGATACACCGGTTTCCCCGAGCAACTCCTTCATGCTCGTGGCTCCCAAGCCTCGGGTGCGCAAACTGTCGATCATGGCGGCAATGAGCTTGTCGCGAGTGGTTGGAATGCTCATGGTCGCTGCAGCTTAACGAGATGCCGCAATGTGGGTCTGTGCGAAGTCCACGAAGCGTTGAAGCCATCTGCCGTCTGCATCCTCGTGGGAAAAGTGACCTGCACCCTCAAAGACCGTGAGTTCACTGTTCGGAAGGAGCGCGTGAAGCCGTTCGGCATTGGACGGGGGAACGAACCGGTCCTCGGCTCCCCAGGTGATCAGGATCGGGACCCTGGTGGAGGGGAGGCGCTCCTGAAGCAACGGTAGCTCCTTTGCGTAAGAGCCCAGGAAGTCGAAGGCATTGCGGTGCTTGACCGGGTCGAAGCAGATCGTTCGATACTCTTCGATAGCGTGGTCAGATGGGCGAAAGTGGTGGTAGCCATCTTTGGCCGCGACGTTGAGGTTTTGGCGCATCAGGCGTTGCCGGATGAGCGGGCGCGTGCCCAGCCATCGGATGACACCCGACCGGACGGCTCCGTCAAGCGCGGGGTCGAAGTCGGACGGCCACATGGCAGGTCCGTCATAGACGTTGACCCCAAGGAGGCGCTCGGGATGCGTTGAGGCGAGCCACAATGACACGGGTACGCCCACGTCAGGGCCCACCAAGAAGGCGCGATCGATGCCGTTGGCGTCCATCACTTTGGTGAGCAATTCGGCCTGAGCCGATGGACGCATGACCTCGCCCGAACCCGTCGACAACCCGAAGCCGGCCAGGTCGACCGCGAGAAGATCGAACCGTTCGGCGAGTCGATCCCACAACGACTCCCAACAGCGAATGGACTGCGGGAACGCATTGGTCATCATGACGGTCGGTCGATTTCCCTCTGCGACTCGCGCGATACGAAGCTCAAAATCGCCAATCTGTTGCCGCTCGAATCTCATGACCATGCTCACCTCTGTCTAGAACGTTCTATCCAAACTTGGATGAGTTGTAAAGTGCTCCCAAACGTTCGTCGAGTCGCTCCAGGTGGTGCCAATCGAGGGTTCCCTGGCGGGCCAGGGGTTGCGTGAAAAGCGCTGTCCGGTCAGCGTTAGAGCTGCCGGATGTTGAGGTCTTGGATGACGGTGGCGAACGTGCACAGCGGGGGACACTCAGGTCCATTGGGCTGGGCCACCTCGAGCTGTAGTTTGATCGACTCGTCTACCTCGGTCTTTCCGTCCCGGGTCACGCGGAGCTGAATGGGTGAATCGAGATTCCCCGTCTCGATTAGCAAGTTTGCATTAAATTCAACCAAATCGATTTCGGCATCCGGGTTGGTGCATGATCGTTCGCCCAGGTCCCCATCAACGTTGACGACTGCGTTGCACTCCACGGTAACCCCTTGGTTGTCCACCACGGAGATTTCGTAAACGCCAGGTGGGAGCGAAATCCTTCTGTTTTGGAGCTTGATGGATACACCACTTTCGCAGTCGATTTCCGTGCAGGCCGATGACGGGTCGCATCCTCCCAGAACGGCGAAAAACCCTAGCAGGATAGTGTTCCTGAGCATCGTGGCTGCCCTCATTTGGTTGTCTTCTTAGTGTGCAACTCATGGTCGCTGTTCATGGCGATGAGTTCTCATTCAATAAGCAGCGCTCAAACAGCACGCGGGCTACGCCCAGGAGGCGTTTGAAGCCCTTACGCGTCGAGGCCCCGAGGAGTTAGGCGCCTCACGACCTGCGAGGTCAGGGTGAGATGGCGGGTTCATAGATTCGCAGGGGGAAGCATACGGTGCTCGGCGGCCCATCGTTGAGCGGGGTCCCACCAACGGAGTCGGTGCTCACGCGCCCATGCAAGCGACGCACTAAGCGAGCCGACTCGACCGGGTTTGGCATCGCGCTCGAGAAGCCAATCGCCGAGGGGGGTTGAACCGGGGTGCGCCAAGGGAGTGATTTGGTAGGCGAGGAGTCGTACCAGGTCATCCATCGGGGCCTCGGCGCCACTCCTCGCAAGGATGCCAAGGACCAGCCGCACCGCGGTCGACACAAATCGGCTTGCACTACCGATTTGACGCATCGAGTCAGGTGGGGGCTGCTCTGAGCCATCTCCACGAAGGGCTTCGTCGTGGATGCTCTCCGCGGCCAAGATGGCGCAAGTGACGGCTTCGGTCGTAGGTCCCTGTGGCTCGCTCCAATGCGTGATGATCCGGGTCTCATGCATGCGGTCGTACGACACGGTCATCCCCTCAGCCCACGCTGCCGCAATCCGAAGGCTGGCTTGCTGAATGGGGGCTGCGTCCGGCGGCATGAGATGGCCAATGGTCCTCACGCAAAGCACGGCACACCAAGCCCCGCCACGTGGGTCCTGCCAGGTGAGATCGGTGAGCATGTTGACCGCATCGTTGGACGTTCGGTTCGAGACCGGATCGTTGGCCATGAAGGTTGCTCCCCTCCCATCGTACCGGACGGCACGGGGCGCCTCACGCGGGGCAGATTAAAGAACCAGCCGGAGTCAAAATGGCTGGAGAGCGCCGTCCGGGGAGGCCCCGCACCATCGATCGAGTCGAAGCCGTGCAGATCGCGATGCGGTCGTGGTGGGCCGAGGGGGTCGAGGCGGTGTCCCTCAACGAGATCAGTCGTCGAACGGGGCTGTCGAAGTCGAGCCTCTACCGAGAGTTTGGTGGTGAGGACGGGCTGATGGTCGCGGCATTGGAGCAGTACCGAACGTTGTCGGCGCTGCCGCTGTTGGAGTTGTTTGAACCGCCAGCCGAGCCCGTCGACCAGTTGGCGAAGGTGGTCATGGCGACGACCATGGAGCATGGTCTACCGCCAGGCTGCTTCTTCACCAAACTCCGACTGACGAAGGCGACCCTTGGTGAAGCAACCCAGTCGCTTGTGGCGAAAATGGTTGAGGAGCGTCTCGCTACGTTCGAGCGTTGGTACCGTTCCGTCCTGGAGCAGGGCCTCGCCGCGCCGGATCTTTCAGCTACGCAAGCGGCCCGCTACATCGACGCCCAATTGACGTTGATTCTCGTTCGTTTGGCGGCCGGGGATGTTCTCGAGTCGGTCCGCCAGGATGCAACGCTTGCGCTAAGCGTTGTTCTTGGCTCACGGGTGGAGTGAAATAGGCTGGCCGGCATGACGACATGGATGCGCGACTGGCTCATAGGCCAAGGGGTGTCGAACGGTCTCGCCACGTTCGGTGCGGTTGGGGCAACGCTGGTGGTGATCTATGTCCTCACCGAGCTGCTCCGCGGGGGGAGCAAGGTGCTGGTGGGGCGGCTCACCGACGACACCCCCGAATGGCACGAAAAGCTGTCTTCACGACAGGTTTATCGGTCGGCGGCTCGCACGATTGGGCTCGTGATCGTGAGCGACCAGCTGGTGCCGGTGCTCGAGGGGTGGCCGGGGATCCACAACACGGTCGATACGCTGTTTCAAATTGGGATTGTACTTGGATTGACCGCCGTGTTCATCGGAGTGGTGAACGCGGTGGTCGAGGTGCTGGAAACGCGCGACGATGAGGGACGCCTGCCCGCTCGCGTGATGGGCCAGGCCGTCATCGTTGTGGTGGTGTGCTACGTCGCCATCATTCTGGCGTCGCTCGTCACCGGTGAAAACGTCACCAACTTACTCACGAGCATCACCGCCCTTGGCGCCGTCATGGTCTATGTGTTTCGGGATCTCATCTTGGGATGGACGGCGGTGGTGCAGATCGCGGCCAACGACCTGCTGAAGGTGGGGGACTGGATCTCCAGGTCGAGGGACGGGGTGGACGGTGTGGTGACGGAGGTTGCCATCACCACGGTCAAGGTGAAGAACTGGGATGGCTCGACGTCGGCCGTGTCGACCTACGGGCTGGTCACCGACGGGTTTACGAATTGGCGATCGATGTTCGACGGGGGAGCCCGCCGGATGCGGTTCGACCTGATCGTCGATGCGACAATGGTGCGGGAAGTCGATGCGGATTGGCCTGCCGCTCGCACGGAGGCAGGGTGGCCCGAGGCCGAATCGCCAGCCGGGGCCACAAACCTGTGGTGGTTTCGCCGTTGGCTTCACCACACGGTGGCAGACCATCCGCTCACCCACCCCGAGCAGACGGTGCTTGTGAGCGTGCGACAGCCCACTCCCGAGGGGGTGCCCATCCAGGTCCATGCGTTTTCATCGGACACCGGCTGGTCATCGCTTGAAGCTTACAAATCCGAACTCATCGAGCAGGCCTTGGCCGCGCTGCCGCGCTTCGACCTTCGGCCCTACCAAGCCCTGACCACCCAGGATCTACAGACCCGTGGGGCCTTGGATTCAGCTATTTAGCTCGGCAATCAGGGCATCGGTTCGTTGACTGGCGCGCTGGTAGGCCTCTCGAGCGAAGCACCGCTCGAGATAGGCCTCGAAGGTGGGACGTCGCTCGATGTGGGGCATGAACCGCGTGCCCCATTCGAGTTGAGAGCCCAGGTAGACGTCTGCGGCAGAGAATTGGTCGCCCAGAATCCAAGGGCCCGGCGTGATGGCGGATTCAAGGGTGTCGACCATCTGTTCGAAGGTGCCGTAGCCAATGGACCTGCGTTGTTCGTCTCGGAGCTGGTCGTTCTCCTTGTCGAACAGTGCATGCTCGATGCATGCCGTCGCGAAGAACAGCCAACGGTAGTACGTCCCCCGGTCGGCCACCGAAGGCGCAAGCTTGGCCTCCGGAAAGGCGTCGGCCAGGTACGCACAAATGGCAGGAGCCTCGGTCACTACGACATCGCCGTGGACCAGCGTAGGGATTTTGCCCATCGGATTAAGGGCGAGGAAGTCCGGCGTTCGGTGCTCGCCCAGCGTGACGAGACGCGCTTCCCAAGGGTGTCCCGCTTCTTCGAGGGCCCAGTGGGCGATGCGAGCCCGGGAAAAGGGATGGGTGTACAGCACCAGCTCGGACATCGAATTCACCACTCCATCAGGCCCGCCGCGAGCGAGAGACCCGCCCCCAAACCGCAGAATAGCACCTTTGCGCCTCTCCGGAGTCGGCCGTCGCGTTCCGCCGTTGCAAGCGCCATGGGCAGTGATGCCGCGACACAGTTTCCGTACGTGCTCACGATGTCGACGAGCTGCTCGTCGCTCACGCCAACCCGCCGGAACGCCTGCAGTCCTGGTCCAGACATCTGGTGAGGCACCACCAGATCGATGTCGGCCAGCGTGAGTCCGTTGCGCTGGATCACGCTGAACATCATCTCGGCCATCTTGGCGCGACCGAGCCGGTAGATCCGGGTGCCTTGCATGCGAAAACGGTAGTCTTCAACGGTCGCCTCGTGAGGCGGCAACCGCGTGCCGGCGCCGGGAATCTGCGCATATACAGCCCCTTCCGGCCAGCTCTCAAAAGCGAAATCGAGCCAACGACCTTGGCCCCGCTCGATCACCGCGGCGGCTGCGCCATCCCCGATCAATGCGGCGGACTCGGGCTCTCCAAAATCACGGAACCCAGTTCCTTTTTCGGCGGACACAAGCAGGATGCGCTGCCAGGTGCCCGCTGCGGCGTAGTGAACTGCGGTGTGGAGCCCTACGAGGAACGACAAACAGGTCGCATGAACCGAGAATGAGGGAATTCCCGAGTAACCAAGCGCCTCCTGGATGAACACGGAGCTATCGGGGATGAGCTGTACTGGCGTGAGGGAGGCATTCAGAATCAAGTCTGGCGGCGGCCCGTCTCCAAGGGCATCGCGGGCGGCGAGGGCGGCCATCTCTTCCATGGGCAAGTCCGAAACACGCCGCTCGACCACGCCGGTACGGCTACGGATCCAGTCCGCAGAGCGACCAATCTGCGGGGCGAGGTCCTCGGCCGTTTGGACCTTGCCGGGGGCCGCGAAACCGGTCCCCACGATGCTCACTGGCAACCCTGGGCGTTCGGTTTTCACCGACCGGGTCGCCCGCCGCTTCGCCCGCCTTCCGCGCGCGGTGGCGGTTCGCTGTGTGAAACGCCTCGACCTCACGCAGTCCTCCTTTCCTATCGACGACAACACGGTACCCACGCTAGCCTTCAGTCCCCACGGGCTTTCCGTGACCGACCGTTAGCGTTCGTAAGCGCGTGGCCGATGTCGGTGCTTCAACCGGGCGGGATACGGAGGCGAAATGGCCGAGACCCTCCTCATCGTCGAGGATGACGTTGAACTCGTCGAACTGCTATCAGAGTACCTTGCCCGCCAGGGCTTCGAGGTTGCGGCAGAGGGAAACGGCGACCGTGCGATCACTCGGATTCATGCCGAGTCTCCAGATGCCGTCATTCTCGACATCGGTCTGCAGGGGACCGACGGCTTGACGGTGTGTCGGCGCGTTCGCGAACACTACGATGGCCCCATCCTCATTTACTCGGCCCGCGGTGACGAAGTCGACCAAACCATTGGCCTTGAGTTGGGCGCCGACGACTATGTTCCCAAGCCCGCGAGTCCTCGGTTGCTGGTGGCCCGGCTGCGCGCCGTTCTGCGACGTCGAGAGCCGCGGGGAACCCGCTTCGACATTGGGGATTTGTCGATTAATGCCAGTGCTCGCAGCGTGAGTCGAAGTGGTGAACCCGTCGAACTCACCACCGCAGAGTTTGATCTGCTTTGGGCGCTCGCCCGTAATGCGGGCCGCCCGATGTCGCGTCAGGACCTCATGCGGGCCTGTCGGGGGATCGACTACGACGGGCTGGACCGCTCACTCGACGTTCGAGTGGCGAAGCTCCGTCAACGGCTCGGCGACACCGACCGCAAGCTCGTGAAGACGGTTCGTGGCGTCGGCTACCAACTTGCGGTGGAGCCATGAAAACTTCGTTATTCGCCCAGTTTGCGCTTGCGCTCGGGGTGGGTCATGCCGTGGGCATCCTCATGTGGGCCCTCGCCGCCGCGGTGTTGGTGCCGCGCGTGGCCGAGGAGCATCTGGCGACGATCCTGGACACTCCGATGTCCGCCCTCGCGGAGCGACTCGCCCCCGCCGATGCAGCCACACGTCAGCAGATTCTCGACGAACTCGACGACCCTCGCATCAGCCTTACCGAACCCTTGGACGACGAAGCGTTGCCGGATGCCGGAGAACTTCGGCTCGACGTCGCCTACCCGCACGTTCGCGTCTACCGGCCCATCGACGCGACGACCTGGGTGGCCCTTGGGCCGCTGCGAGCGGTGCCCGTCGGGGCAGAACTTCGCTGGATCGGGTTGGCTTTGCTCGCCACGGTGGGGGTGGGGATTGGCGCCTGGGTTGCGTTGCGGCCGGTTCGGCGGGCGTTGGTCGTGCTCGCGGGCGTCGCGAAGGCGTTTGGCAGTGGTGATCTCACCGCGCGAGCCCGAGTGAGCGGGCCGGCCGAATTGCGCGAGGTCGGCGAGGCGTTCGATGCGATGGCGGATCGGATCCACGGTTTGTTGCGGGTCCAACAAGAGACCTTGCAGGGCGTTTCCCACGAACTAAGGACGCCCCTGACCCGGGCGCGCATCGCCCTGGAGTTGGTGGCGGACACCGAGGCGCCAGAGCGCCGCGAAGAACTTGCCGGAAAAGTCTCGGGTAACCTCGATCAGATGGAACGGCTCCTCGACGAGTTGCTGGCCTACCTGCGGCTTGATGCTCCTCAAGAATTGGCCACGCAGGCGACGGATTTGGTCGCACTGGCCGAGAGCGTCGTGCGCGAGAGCGAGCCGCGGATTCCCGTCCGAGTCACCGGAGCAGGCCACGCCTCGGTCGAGCCCAGGCTGCTGCGCCGTGCGTTGCGCAACCTCGTCAGCAACGCGGCGCGTCATGCGGATGGCGAAGTCGTGGTGAACATCGAAGTCAACCACGGAATCGCGTACCTTCACGTTGACGATGACGGACCGGGCATTCCGGCCGACGAACGTGGTCTTATCTTGCTTCCCTTCCGACGAGGAGACGTCGCTCGCTCCTTGGACCCACGAGGAGCCGGCCTGGGATTGCCCATCGTGGCCCGGGTTGGCAAGGCGCATGGAGGCACCCTCGACCTCGACGACAGCCCGCTTGGCGGGGCACGGGTCACGTTGAGCATTCCTGTCAAACCCGCCTGAGCCCGACGTCGTCTGGGCGGAGTTAGCACACGTAGCCCCCTGGGCCCTCGGCCAGTACGTGTTGCTCGGATTCGGATAGTGACGCAGAGCCCTTGGTGAAGGTGTCTCGGTGCGCGACGAGTCGTTCGCGCACATGTCCCGATTGGGTGCAGAACACGACGCTTACGGTGTCGGGGCCCATCTCGACCCGAGGCCGCCAGTCGATGGGCGAAGGTGCGGGCCCGGACCAGGATGCGGGAAGTGCGTCGATGTAGTGGTGATGACCCCAGCTCACCCCATGCCAGAGTGCGGCGAAGTCGGTGGCCTCTCGGGCTACGATGGCGGCTTCGAGGTAGCTGCGTGGTTCGTCTGCGGAAGGCACAAGCCAGGCCTTGTGGACGGGATCGAGTTCGTCCGTCAGGTCTTGCCAGGTGAGGGGCTGCGCGATGGGTACGGGAAAGAGCCTGCCGTGGCCGTCGCCCGACCTGCGCCACGCGACGGCCCGGAGGTCAAACCGCTCGTTCCAGCGCAGGTGGGGAGCGGCGCGCATCAGGTCTTCCGCCATGACTGGCCACTCGAACTCCCCGTTGCCCCTGCCGAGTCCCCGAACCAAGTGGGCACCATCGCTCTCGAGGTCGTCTGCGAGGCGGTGATGACCTACGACAGCGAGGGGAAGTTCGGCAAGCTGCCGCTTGGCTTCGGCCAGCGAGAGGCCGAGGGCGTCACGAATTCGGTGGAGCACTCGCCAAGGGCGCGGTCCAAGACGGTGGATGAACACGGTGGAGATGTCGGGCTCATCTCGTTCGTCAGGAGGACCCGGCACATGGCGGCGAAAGTCGGCTCGCAGCGTTTCGAGGTCGCCCGCGGCAAACCAGGTGACCCCGGTGGGGCGCGGAACCAGCCAGTGGGGCGGGGTCATTGAGCGCGCATAACGCACGAACACGCACAACATCAAAGACAGCCGCCGTGCACAAGCCACTAGTCATCCGTCGACACGGGGGTGCTCAGATCGACGCTGATCGTACGCGGCGTACCTTCTCGGGTGAGGGTTAGTACGAGTTTCTCGGCGTCTTTGATGGATTGGTAGGCGGTAAGTGCCTCCTTGGGCGAGGTGAGGGCATGCCCATTCACGCTGTGAATTACATCACCGTTGACGAGGTCGAGCTGCTCTCCCAGGACGCTTCGACGCAACCCGCCGATGCGGAAGCCAACGACGTCACCGTCCGCGTTGCGTTGCGGCACGACGCGGCCAGCGCGGGCCAAGGCATCAGGGTTCATGACGAGGTCCCGCAGCGTTTTGGGGGATGCAGAGGCGGGCTCGTTGTTGACTTCACTTGGCTGGGGAGCGGTTTGGCCGATCCCCCCACACCCGATTGCGACCATCATTATCCACGTGACCACCTGACCTCCTTGTGGTGGGCAAGGGATTCTCTCTCAGCGCTCGCCATCGAGCACAGCGTCAGAGGTCGTTAGGCAAAGCCGGTTTGGGCCCAAGCGCTCCTGTTTCGAGAGCTTCCTCGACCTTGTCGAGCACGGCTCGCACATGCTCTCGATGAAGTTCGGCCTGTCCCTCGGCGTGGCGGCGGGCCTCCGGCGACAAATCGTTTGCATCCAGAATCTCACCATACTCGCCACCGGTTTCAAGCTCCCGTTTGAACGCTTCCAACACCTCTGGATCCTTGAGCGCATTCTTGGCGTCGTGCCATGCCATGGCGTTCTTGGACTGTTCGATGAACTGCCTTGCCATGGACAACAACGCCTCGGGGTCGTCGCGCGGAAGCTCGAGCCGTGAGGGCGAGATCGGGCCGGGTCGCCTCTGCGGCGTCCTAAGGTGGCTCACTCCCTGCGGCAATCAACCAGACGGTTTGCCCGTGTCTGAGGACTAAGCCTGAGAATGCCTGCCGGTCCCCTTGGACTGCGGCCTCGATGTCGTTGTTCATACACGGCCTCCGTTCCAAGACGCAGCCCAACGTTCGGTGTGACTGCGAGGGCGAAAAAGCGATGCCCGCATGAAATCGTGCCCCGTTCCGCGCGATTTCCTTAGGGTCGTGCGTATACCGGGTGTGATGACCGACGAACACCTTTTTCGCGCAATCTTGGCCCGACAGCTTCGCTGGGCCATGGGACGAGGGCTGCCGCCCCAAGAAGCCGAGGACGTGGTCTTCGAGGCTTTCGAACGAGCTCGGCGCAGCTTCGACGCCGAACGCGGCGCCTTCGATACCTATGTGCACGCGTTGGTTCGAAACGCATGTGCCTCGTGGTGGCGCCGTCGGCAGACTCGCGAGCGCGTGCACCAACACTTGAGGCTTCTGGCCCCGCTCGAAGCCGCGCCGGACCCTCCCGCGGCTGCGGCGTACCAAGCTCGCATCGTTGATGCCCTCGACGACGACGAACGCGAGGTCTTCATGGCCTGGGCGATGCAGAAGCATGTCGGCAAAGGACAACGCACCTCCGAGGAGTGGGCCACCTCGCTCGGACTCACAAAGGTCCAGTACGAAAATGCCAAACGCCGACTGAAGGTGAGATTGAACGGGTTGCTCGAAGAATTTGGGTGGTCGGTGGCCCAATTGCTGCACGGAGTGGACGATGTCGAAGATGCGGGATGAAGACCCGGCCGAGCGGTTCGTATCGGACTGGATTCGCTCCTCCGCGGGCCAGGCGCGGCTCGAGGCGCATCTCGACGCCCACCCGTTGCCTGTCGACGAAGCCGTGGTGCAGGCCCATGCCCGCAGACTGGCCAAGCGGCTTGGCAAGGCCCCGCCGCAGCGCCGTTGGCGGACCCTGGCGGGACTTGGGGCACTGGCGGCTGCGCTGATGTTGGGGGTGCGCGTTTGGCCCGCCGGTCCCGTGTCGGTACCGTCCCGCGTGGAGCAGTCCGTTGCGTCGTTGGACCTCGCGGTCGCCGAGATGCCGCCGCCCGCCGCCGTCGAGGTGTCGTTGCTCGATGTGGGCGCTTCGTTGATCGCGGAGCCCGGAGGACGGCTGCTCGTGTCGGAGGTCGATGATGTGGCGGTGGTGTTTTCCAATGACCAGGCGGTCTGGGTCAACGGCCAGCGCATCGAGCCGGGCACGTGGGTGGTGTTGTCTGAAGAGGTGGATGGCACAAGGCAGCACCTGACGTTTCCCGATGGGACGGCGCCGCCGCGGTCGGCGGACGTGATGACCGAGGACGTTGACGACACGCTCCAGCAGATGCGGTGGCAATCGTTGCCTCCCCGAACCCAGGACCGGTTGGACGAGTTGCTCGATCTTCACCACGCAAAGGAGGATCTTCGATGATCATCTCGCTGGCGCTTAGCCTCGCCTACGCAGCGTCGCCTTCCGACCTCGAAGCCGCGATTCCGGAGGCTCAGGAGGCCTTGCGGGCGTGTGCCCAAAACGAAACGTGTACACGGGCGAATGCCGCTCAGGCAGCATGGTTGGTCGCCCTCCATCGGTACCTTGCGGATGGTGTGGCTGACGGCGAACTCGCCGCGACGGTGCAAGCACTGAATCCTGACTTGTTCGACGACCTGCCCGATGTGCTTCGTCGCAGTGTCACTGAGCCTCGGGAGTGGGCTTTGGCGCTGATGGGCGAGCCGTTGCCCCCATTGGCGATGGCCATGCGAGCTGGTGGGCTAGAACCAGGTTTCTATGCATCGTTCGACGAGCTAGCGGCGAATGCTCCGAGCACTTCGTGGACTTCGGTCGGGGCGACGGTCGAGGAACTGCTCACCCGCGCGTGTGATCTTTCTAATCCCCGTGGGAAGCTTGAAAATATCAAGGTGTTCGGTTTTAGCGACGGCGAGCGTGTGTTCGTCAACTCATCCCGCGTTTCAACGAGCCTGCGCACCGCATGCTTCGCAGAGGCCGAGATCATTGGGCCCTGGGCTCGCCTCGACACCGTCACGCCATTCATGCTGATGGTGGGCTCGGTTCCGCTATGGCTCTCCGCCGAAGAAACGGTTCTCCTCGATCTACGGAGCGGTCGCTTCCGCAACCCAAGTCGACGCTTGCTGCGCGCCGAGTTGGCGAACGATCCAGAAAAGCTGGATGAACTGGCCAACCGAAGGCCACGGGGCGAGGACCGGATCGAGGTACTCCGTGAAATCTACGAGAATCGTCCATGACCAGGTCAACAGACTCTGTGGCACGATGAACGTGGAGGGGTCATGCCGCGTACGATCCAGCTTATCCGTTGGGGATGGCTCTGCTGTTTGGTCGGCTGTGGTCCCTTCGAGATTCCTCTTTGGCCATGGGGACCCGATCCGGTCGACACCGGGAGCCCCAACGTGGCTGGCCCAGGGGCTGCGGGTGGGGATCCGGTGAACGCGGCCTTCGATCTCTGCCCCACCGTAGCGGATCCGCCAACGGCTCATGCGGTGGGCACGATGACGCGCCTGGCCTTCTTGGATCGCATGATCGCGATGTTTGCCAAGGTCGAAGCTGAATTGGAACCCCAGCGCCACATCCCTTGTGAGGCCGGCGATGCGTGCCTGCCCGTGCGCTACACCAACGCAAACGGCGTGGACGTGTCGTTTCGTCAGACATCGCCGCTACCGCCGAACGATGAGGTGCAAACCCACGTGACTGCCGCGTGGCCCACCGGCCCATTGCGAACCCTTTCGGTGGCGCGCATTTCCCGCGCCGAGACCTTTGAGTCGTGGTCGTTCGACTGGGAGGGGAGGCATTCGCCGTTTGGTGTGGACCGGACGGTTGCGTACGAGGTCCTTGATGACGCATTCCGCTACCGGTCGGAAACGTGTCAGTGGTCGAAGGGTGATACCATTCGGCCTGAACTTGGGGAAGTGGCATGGGTATGGGCGGGGGGCGACGACCAGCTCTTCGTGGATGCCGACGATGTTGGCTACCTTCGGGATCTTTCGCGCACCGAAGTGCCCCCGTGGTGCATTGGCCAGCTCGATCCGCAGACCTGGGAGATCATTGGCGACTGTCCAGAGTGACCGACGTGCATTGGAACCCAGACATTTGTGCGCGAGGGACGTATCCCTCTGAGTTGATTTAGAGCCATGATGCTACTCGTCTTCATCTTCGCGGCCTTCGCGGGGCCTCCCCCTCACTGGCAGGTGGCGTACTGTGGGGGCGATGGATCGTGTCACACCGAGCTGTGGGGCCGCGCTGCCCGGCGGGTGGCCCGGAAGCAGTCTGGTGATGCCGTCACTCGATGGACGCCCTTCGACCCCGCCCAAGGCATCGATCCGGCGGTTTCGGATGCCGCTCGATCGTTGGGGATCGATACGGATGTGCGGGTGTTCGTATTTGCAACGCCCGAGCGCATCTCTCCGACCGAGACGACGCTCCCCGCGCCTACCCGATTGCAAAGCCGCAGGATGCACGTGGCTCGCATTGATCCAACCGTCGATGCTTTGGGTCGTCTTGGCGTTCGCATCTTTTTGCTCGATGAAGACCGAGATGAGGACGTCTTGGGCTGGATTGTGGTGACCCAGCTTAGGGCCGAGGCGCCCCCCGTCCGCGGCATCCTCCATCACGGCGTGCGGGCGATGGTTCCGCGGTGCACCGACCTCGGCATGACACCCCTTCCCGTGGTCGGGCCCACGCTAAGCGACCAGGACCCGTTTTGTGTTCGACTCCCCCTGGGCGACGGCGTCGACCTCACCGGGACCGAGTGGTTGATGGTGGAGGACGGGTCTGCTGCGTACAGCTGTGCGGTGCATGCGGTGGGCGATGGGGTGGGGCCCCCGGTTTGCCGTCACGACCTGATCGGTACGCCGCATGATGCCGCGCATTATGTTCAGGGCGTTTTGAGCCTAGGAGCCGGCCCAAGCCTGGTCGAGGCTTGGTTTGAAGTCGAAGGCGATCGATTTGTGGTGTTGAACCAAAGTCGAGGGCCAGGGCACATCAAGTGCATCGGTGCTTTCCCGAAAGCGGGCCGAGCCCCCCAACCGCAGCGATGCGTGGGTGAGGGGCCCACTGGGAGCTATTAGGCCCTTTCAAGGTGAATCAGGCTCTCGCCTTCAAAAAGTTGGCCGGTGCGCCAGGGCCCCGGCGTCTCAAAGGTGCATGAAGGGAGAACCGATGAAGACGTTCGGAGTTTGGGGATGGGTCCTGGCAATGGCATGCAGCACCCAAGAGTCCTGGCTGACGATGGAGATCGATTCAGGGGTGCCCTACTCGGAGGTCGTGGTGGATGGCACCGAGTTGACGTGTCTGATCGACACAGGGCTCGCGGGTGAGGTCCTTGCCCGCTCGGACCTTGGAATCGACGGAGACGTCCGTGCGGAGTTTGGTTCACAACGCTTCGAGGTCCGCGTGGCCTCCGATCCCAGCTTCGATCCTGTCCTGGACAGCCTAAGCAATGACTCACGGACTGTGGATTGCCTGGTGGGATGGCATGCGCTTCGCAATCACGCCGTCACCTTCGACTATGCGGCGTCACGTTGGCGTGTGGCGCGCTCGCGCAAGGCGTCCTACGAGATCGCAGATGCGTCCTTGGCGTCACCCATCCATGTTCCGTTCGAGAGCACCAACCGGTGGGCCATGGTCCTGCTCGATGTAGAGGCGACGGTGATTCCCGCCGCAGTCGACACTGGGGCGTCGCTCGTATCGATTGAGCCCGAGATCTTTGCGCTGCTCGACCCGGAACCCCCGACGGTTCCTGCAGTGGTGAACACCGTCGACGGTCCCATCCTGTCGAGAGCAGGCCAGCTTGCGTTTGCCGGGGTGGGGGATGCCGAGCAATCCGATGTTTGGTTTTCGTCGGAACCGTCGAGTCAGCTCGAGTCCGCCCGCGAAGATGGTTTTGAGATCGAGGGAATCGTTGGGGCGAGCTTCCTCATGCACTATGCGGTCACGTTTGATCGGTCCCGTGAGGGTCTGACGCTCCAGGCGTACGACGACGACGTCGCGGCCATCCTGCTCGATCAACTGATCCAGGACACATCGGTTCCGTAGGCGAACCTACGGACGGAATGCCCACGTCAGGGATGTTGGAATCGCAGCACCCGATCGGCAGAAAGCCCATTCGTTTCGCAGTTCGCTTCGAGTCCAACCCGAGCGTTGCCGACCAGGCCCGCCGTCGCGCTCTCACCGTCGTCGAGACCGGGTCCCGCCGTCGTATCGACGTAGCAGAGCGCGATGTCGTTGGTACCCTCCTGGAGGACGGCGCGGACGTCGATGAGGTCGCCATTTGCGTGAGGCACCCGCCACTGCACGTGGAACGAGCGTTCCGGCGCCGATCCAGCCGTCTCCGTCCACACTTGTCCCAAGCCCGAGTCGAGGTCGTCCCACCACACCAGAACGCTACGCCCCAAGGTGTTGGAGGCCTGGCAGACGTCGTTGGACGGCGAAGTCGGATTGTCGAAGGTCAACGTTCCGTTTGCTCCCACGTAGACTTCATTGTGGATGGTTCCGTACACGTCGAAGGCAAATCCGAGCGGCACGGTCACGACACCATCGTTGCCCAGGGGCTGGAGGTCTCCCGTAGCCGAGAGGTCAGGGCAAACGATGGCGGCACCGCTCTCTTCGCACATCTGGTACCCAAATGCGTCGTCGCCGAGCCAGGTGCAAGCCTCGTAGCGGTCGGCCGACGAGCGGCATTCGGGATCCGCTGGGTAGTCGGACAGGCCGTCAACGTCGTTATCGACGCCATCGAAGCAGGTAGGAAGAACGATGGGGTCGGTTTCATCCGTATCGAATGGGGTTGTGCAGCCGGGCTCGTCCGGGTAGTCAAGGAGCCCATCAAGGTCGTTATCCACGCCATCCTGACAGGCTCCGGGCGATTGCTGACAGTCGATATCGTACGTGATGTCGATCGAATCGCCAAGGCTTGGCGCGGTGATGCGGTCAAATTGCACCGCGTTGCGAAGCCGATCGTGGATCCATCCGTTGTCAGCCATGCCCGCGGAGGACACCTCGAGCGTATCGAGATCGGGGAATTCATCCAGCGGATAGCTGAGCTGACGCAGTGCAGGGTTGGTACCGAGGCTCGTCAGGGCGGTGGTCCACTCGACGGTCGAAAGGTCGAACTGGGATCCGTTGGCCAAGCTGATCAAGTCATCGTAGCCGCCACTGGCCTGGGCCGAGAGAACACCTGATGCCCAAAGCCGGTTGGGGTCTCCCGTGGCCATGACCAATTGGTCATAGAGGTCCTTTCCGCCTAGAGTGGTGCTCTGGTCCGACGTATCGGTGACGATGAAGAGCGCGAAGATGCTGTCGCCGCGGAGGAACGCACCACCCGGGGCCGCATCCCCACCGGGTTGGATGGCCAGCCCGATCTGATCGAGTCCCTGGCTTAGCCCCATGCCAACCCCCACATTGACCTGCGTATTGAATTCGGTGATGGCATCGGGCCCAGCCACAATGATGGGGCCGCGAAAGCTGGATTCCGAGGTCGTGATAATTCCGATTTGCCAGTCGACGCCTTGAGTGTCGAATTGCGCGACCAGAGCGGGAAACGCCTGGGCCAACGACGCTTGGAGCGTTGGCCCCCCCTGGGCATCGTCGATCACGAACAGCGCATCGATTCGGTCGCTTAGGGCGGCGGGGAAGGACTGCGATCGAGGTCCTCCCAGGCAGGAATCGCAGGCATCCGGAATGCCATCGAGATCGACGTCTTCCTCGTCATCGCCCAGCGGACACTGATCGCAGCCATCCGGCGTGGTGTCTTTGTCGGAATCGATACGGTCATCGAATCCAGGGCATTGGTCGCACTCGTCGGGAGCACCGTCGCCATCTGCGTCGATCGAGTCGTCGAATCCGGGGCACCGATCACAGCCATTGGGCACGAGATCGAGGTCGTCGTCGAGGGTGTCATCAAAGCCCGGGCAGGCGTCGCAGGCGTCGGGATTGGCATCGCCGTCGGTATCCAGCGCATCGTCTCCCAGTGCGCACCGGTCGCAACCATCGGGCACCCCATCGCCATCGTCATCGAGGCGGTCATCAGGCCCGGGGCAACGGTCGCAGCCGTCGGCGACTCCATCTTCGTCCTCATCAAGGGCATCGTCGAACCCCGGGCAGGCATCGCAGCCATCGGGGATGGTATCGGCATCTTCATCCACCCCATCATCGGCGTCTGGGCAGATATCACAGCCGTTGGGCACCGTGTCCTGGTCGTTGTCTGAGGCGTCATCGAAGCCGGGACAGACGTCACAGCCGTCGGGAACCTCATCGCCGTCTGCGTCGAGCGTGTCGTCGAGGTCGGGGCACCGATCACAGCCGTCCGGCACCGTGTCGTCGTCCGAATCGACGGCGTCATCGAACCCCGGACAGCGGTCGCAGCCATCCGCCACGCCATCCGCATCGGTGTCACGGCTGTCGTCGAACCCTGGGCATTGGTCTTCACTATCCGGAACGCTGTCCCCGTCGGCGTCTGCGACGGGTGGGGGAGCCGGCGGAGGCTCCGAGGGGCAACCGATCAAGAACGCGCAGACCCATACACGGATGAGCATCGAGGCTCCCAGCTCAGATTGTCAGGTTCGCAAGTCTAGCCGAACCCTGGAGAACCTGCTGGGCCCTTTCGTCGTGCGGAGCTTCTAACCGCACCCCAGTCAGAGCCCTTGGTCGAGCGTCACCGGTCCCTGAAACGAATCTTCGTTGTCGCCGCGAATGTTGAGGGTAGGGTTCGGAAGCTGGACGACCCATTCGGACGTGATGGCGTAGTCGAGCAACTGCCAACCCTCCGGCAGCGTCGGCGCATCGCTCAACCGCCCCGCGTCCCGGGACACCCGAACGTACGCCTCCTGCTCGGGAGACACCAAGACCTTGAGGGTCCGGCCGGCCGCGAACCGGATTTCGTGGAACTTTTCAATGCGGTTGAGTCGCAGCAGCCCATCGTCGTCAAGGGGGATGTTGGACTCGATGATCGTTGCGTTGTGCCGCCAGCGGTGACCGAAGTGTTCGCCTTCGATGAGGGGGCCGTCCTCGGTCGCGCCCGGTGAACGGGCGAACGAGCCGCCATCGGCCTCGCCCTCGCGAGGTTGGTTCTTGAACCAACCGCCGGGAAGTTCAATCGCATCGAACTCGGCGAGGCTGATGTCGGAGCTGAACCAGACCCGGATTTCGTCCTGACCTAGGACCTCGAGGATTTCGAACGCAACGTCACGTCCAACCATCGGGAAGTTATCGATGAGGGGGGCCACGTTGAGGCTGTAGGCGCCGTCAACCGCCGCATCTCGAGTTGCCGTCAGGTTCTCGAGTTCAATGGCCAATGCATCGAGCGCCTCTGCGTTGGGGACCCGGTCGATCCACACTTCATCCCACGTCTGGCCATCGGAGATGTAGGCGCCCTGCACGTCGAGTCGAGCGATGGGTTCAATGCCAACCTGAGCTTGGAGCCCGGCGAGTTCGCTCTCATGGGCCTCGAGGGCGTCCGTGTCCGCCCGTCGAATCACCTGCATCCGGTCGAAGGAGGACATGGAGGGTTCGACCTCCCCTGTGAAGCGGAGGTCCGCCACAAGGATGGTGCTTTTCTCGAGCCCCGCATCTTTGTGGATGGACGTTTCCTGAAAGTCGGGGTGGAGGCTCATGGCGAAGTTGGCCAGCGGACAAGGGTATTCGACAATACCGATTTCCTCCCAAGCATCGTCGCCTTCGACCACATCGCTGACCGAACCCGAGTACACCACCCGTCCGCCAATCGCAGTGATGAACGGAATGGGGCTGTAGAGGTCATTGGCCTGTCGGCCGGTCAAGTCGGTCTCGCGACCGTCGGCGTAGACCGCTCGGTCACGGAACTTGATCAGATTGACGAAGTAGATGGGCCCTTCGGTTGGATTCTGCAGCATCCGCTGCACCTGTTCCAGGTTCACATCCCCGTAGCTTGGACCCTCAGCGTCGCCAGAGGCGGAGTTCAGAGCCTCGAGGATGGGCTGGATGTTGCTGGGGTCATCGCATAGGTCGTCCGTCAACTCGACAGGTGGACCCACCGGTTTCGGCTCTTCGATGACCGCAGTGTCGACGGCCCGTCCGGTCTCAACCGGTTCAGCATCGGGTTCCCCGCAAGCGACCAGCATCGCGAGGGCCGTCCAGCACGTGAATTGAGAGGCATGCATCGCCGTTTCCTCCTTAAGCGTGGCGGTTCTTCGACCGACCCGCCTCTGGCTTATGGGTGCCATGTTGAGGGAGCGTGCAGACTGTCGTTCGACCCAACGATTCTTACTTGAGGTTGTCGAGCCACGGGAAGGGATGGGTGAGCTGCGCCCAGCTTTCGGGGTCTTCGAGTTCGTCGTCGTTGAGCAGGCATGCGTCAAAGGCGCTCGTGAGCGCGGCTTCGTCCATATCGATGCCAATGATGACGATCTCCTGCCTACGGTCTCCGTAGGTGGGGTGCCAAACGGACTCCAGATGCTCCCGGAAAGACGGGGTGTCGGGGTGCCGCTCCGGAGGCACGGCGGCCCACCAGGTGCCGGCCACACCAGTCTCGCGCGTGCCTCCCGCGAGCTGGAAGGTCGCGGTGTGGTTCGGTCTGGAGGCCACCCAGAACCAACCTTTGGCGCGAACCACGCCCGCCCAAGGACTCCTTAGCCAGGCTGCGAATCGCTCGGGATGGAACGGGTGCCGGGCGCGGTACACGAAGCTTGAGATTCCGTAGGCCTCGGTTTCCGGAGTGTGGGTGCCCATGAGTTCTTGAATCCAAGCCGGCCGTTGCTGGGCTTCCTCCATGTTGAACAAGCCGGTCCCGAGCACGGCCGATGGCGAGATCTTGCCCCGCTCGCTGCGCACCAAGACCGCGTCGGGGTTGATTGCGCGAATCGTCGCTTCGACGTGTGCGAGTTGAGCCTCGTCCACGAGGTCGGTCTTGTTGATCACGACGACATCCGCAAACTCGACCTGCTCGGTGTGCAAGGTGGCCAACGTGCGGTCGTCTTCCTCAGACACCGCAAGGCCCTCGGACTCGAGGGAGATGCCCTGTGCCAGCTCGGACGGGAAGGCTTGGGCATCCACGACGGTGACCATGGTGTCGAGGCGGGCCACCGAGGACAGTGACGTGCCGTCTTCCGCCTCGAAGGTGAAGGTCTGGGCAACGGGGAGTGGCTCGCTGACTCCGGTGGATTCGATCAGAAGGTAGTCAAACCGCCCTTCACGAGCGAGTTGTGCCACCTCAGCGAGCAGATCTTCGCGCAACGTGCAGCAGATGCAGCCATTGCTCATCTCGACGAGCCGTTCATCGGTACGAGACAGTGACGCATCACCGTCTCGCACCAGAGCCGCGTCGATGTTGACCTCACTCATGTCGTTCACGATGACCGCGACCCGAAGGCCTTCGCGATTGGCGAGAACATGGTTGAGGAGCGTCGTCTTGCCAGCACCGAGAAAGCCTGACAACACAGTCACAGGAAGGGTCGAGGTCATAGGGTCGCAACACCACGCTTGGAGTAGAACTTAGCCATACAGTGGTCCTGGCTCTATTGCAACTGAGTTGCAATAAGGTGATTTGCCGAGAAGTTAGCCCAGGCGCTTCCGAACTGGTCCCGGGAAGAACCGGTTGGTCTGCTCCTGGTATTCGGCATATCCAGGCCGTTTCTGGGATGAGTAGAACTCTGAAGGCACGGCGCCCGAGTAGTACACCAACGTGGTGTGCATGATGCGGGAGATGAAGAGCAGTCCGAGTCCGACCAGTGCCCAAGCCCATGCTGGCTCGACGGCCCGGAGCACCCACCATGAGGGAATAGAGGCGATGATAAGTCCGTTCCAGACCATCCATTCAGCGAAGTAGTTGGGGTGGCGGCTGTAGCGCCACAGGCCCACGTTGCAAACCGCGTCGCGGCGTCCTTCTTGCTTGGCTTGGCGAATGAACGCGGCCTTTTGCGCGTCGGCAAGTGACTCCATCGCGAAGGCCGCCGCCCAGAGGACGAGCCCCACGACTTCCAACGCCGAGACGATTGGGGTCGGGTTGACCGCGATAACGAACGCAGGCAACGCCAAGAACGAAGCGTTGGCGAGGCCTTGGGTGCTCGCTTCGATCTGCATGGCGAGGGAGACGTTCGACTTTCCGTCGCGTTCCCATCGGCGCTTCTGATATTGGTACCTTGGAAATTCTACGGCAAGCTTTCCACGTCGCCACAGGTTTATCGCCCCAATACCCATTCGAAGCCCAATGAAGAGGTAGACCGCACCAATTCCCCAGACCCGCGGCGCGTACCCCTCCCCCATCAGCAGGGCGACGAGCCCGATGATCGCGACGCCAAGCGGCCATCCGACGTCGACGTACGATATGCGACCGGTCCGCCAAATCGGGATGTTGACGACGGCCACGAAGAGCAGCAGCTGCGCGAGACCGTTGACGAGGCCCATGGTGGACAACGTTTGGGTCGAAAGGAGGAGCAGCCAGCCTGCGGCGAAAGGAAGGAGGGGGGCCAGGTACGTCATGGGCCGGAGCTTACCGCGAGGGATGTCGGGTGAGCGGGTCGGATTGCGTAGTCGTCGGTGAACCTCCCTGGAGTTTTGCCATGCGCCTGCCCGCGTTCACGTTTGCCCTCGCAATGTTCGGCTGTGCGGGGAATTCTTCCAACAGCGCTTCGTCGGGCGATACCGATTCACCGGATCTCGTGCCTCCGATGCCCCCTACCGGTGAGACAGGGACGCCGGCAAAGCCAGCCCTCCCTTCGGCAACGGTTCATGTAATGCCTGCGATCGATGGCTCCTTCATCACGGATAGCGTGATCGTCCTTTCGAACGCGGACGGGACGTATCTGCGCACGGTTGAACTTTCCGAGGCCACGTCCGTCGTGATCGAAGATGTTCCGGTTGGGGGGTCGGTGACGTGGGCGTACTTCGGGCCCACCGCGCTCTACTTCGAAACGATGGCGGAGGTGCAGGCGAACGACGAACTCTGGTTCCGCGGGCCGGTGGGGTTTCCGCCATCGGAGGTTCTTGGGTCTTTGCGGATTCAGATGCCGGTGGGCCCAGGCGTCGCCTATGACCGAATCGGACTGGTCGCACCCTGCTCTTTTCAAAACAACCCGACCCTGCCCCTCGACCAGACCCTCGAAGTGGAGGACCGGTGTGCTTCGAGCGACCTCACGCAACCTCTCGACACCGTCGCGTATGCGACGCAGTCGGACGTCACGGTCGCGATTGCGTACGCAACGGATCTCCAGTGGGCGGGCACGGCACCAACGGCCACCCTCGAAACCGCCATGATCGACAACTGGCGGACCGACTTTGGGCAGGTACGGATGCGGTACGCCCATTCAGGCGATGATTTAGCCGTTGTTCTTCGCGCTAGCGCCTTTCGACGGGGGCGGGTCACGACGCCAGGCGAGTTGGGTGCATTCGTCCCGAGTGACGGTGCCGTCCTCGAACTCGAGCCGGTGGTGTCGGACGACGATTACCATCGATACCAGATCTTTGAACTTGGTGGATTCGAATTGGACGAAGGCGAACAGGGGACCAGAGTCTGGATCTACTCCGACGACATTCCAGGGCAAGGAGAGTTCCGAAATGCGGACTTTGACGTAAACGATCTTCCAATGCGTGGAGCGACGTTTGCCGCAGACTTCCCTTCGCGCACGGCCACCGTGACGCTACCGAACGGCTGGTCGTGTGGTGGTCGGCCTGCCAATTTCCTTTCGAGTCGTTTCGCGGGATCGAAAGGGAAGCAGTTTTACAGCTGGGAATGGAAGGGGCCCTTTGCCGCCACCCATGGTCGACCCACGCTCTCCCCTGAACTCGAACAACGCCTGTCGGCCATTCCGCAGGACACGGCTACGGTGTTTGTCCATTCCCTCGAGGGTGGGTACGGGCGCCTTCACACCTCTCCCATGATCTGGGAATTGCCCGAGGCGTGGCTCGTCGACAACCCTTCGGGAAGCCGCGTGTGCCAGCTTGACCGAAGCACGGCGCGCGTTTCCCTCTAACCGTCTGTCGATGGTTGACAAGGCCTTGCGGGATTCGCCGTAAGTCGCCGTGAGGGAACCGCGGTGGCCGCCGGACTGCGGCAGCGTGTCCCTCGCGGTGGCTTCCAACGCGAACGTGTGCGAACCTAGGCCCCATTGGGGGGCGGGGATGGCCAGTGGATTGTCGGGGGACACGGACCCTGTTCATCAGGCACGAGGTCGCGTGAGCTACGATGAAACAACGGAACCGGGGAATTCAGGCGGCCCGTGGGATCCCGACGAGAATACCGAGCCGTCGCTCCGACCACGTCAGGATCGTCTCCGGCGTAGCCGTTTGAAAACGGCATTGCTCATTGGCATTCCGCTGCTGGCAGGGGCCCTGGTGGGTACCGTAGGGGGATGGACCCTCAAGCCGGACGTGATTCGAGAGGTCGTCGTTCCTGGCAAGCCGGCTCCCCCGCCCCCGGGCCTCCAAGAGGAACTCGAGGAGGCCAACGCAAGGGTCGACGTCCTGGAAGAAGAGGTTGAGGAACGGGCCGTTCGGGTTCAGGAACTCGAAGCGCAACTCGCGCAACCCAACGACAAGGTCCAGGAACTCGAAGCTGCGTTGAAGGTCGCCAAGGTGGACCTTCACCGGGCCAGGAAGGAGCTTGATGGGGCCGTGCAGGAACTCGAGGAGGCCGAAGGCCGGCTCACAGCTGCAGAGCAGGCGAATGTCGAGGTTACCGCCGAACTGGTGAAGGCTCAGGGAGAATTGTCGGACGTCAAGGGAGCGCTTTCCGATCAGCGAACGGAGAAGCGGCGTATCGCAGACGAACTCGCCCGCAGTCAATGGCGCCAGTTCGTGGTGGCCTCCCAACTTCGCATCTGCGACCGGGGTTCGAAAATCCAGGTTCAGGAGTGTCGAACGGCCGTCGAAGCTGCGCTGAGGACCACCTCTCGACGGAACCGGTTCCTCGGTTGTCTGCAGAACCGAGAAGAGCGTACGAATGTGCAGCCCATCGGTCCGGATGGTGTCGTGCCGGACTTTGCCGAGGTTGTTGACCCGAACGACAAGCGACTGAACGGCTGGTTCATCGCGTTTTGCGACCGCACGCTCCCGAATCCCTCGTTTGATCCTGGACCTGACGACGCACCTCCCGAGGGGGAAGCCTCGAGAGATTCGGTTCTGCTTTCATCTCAGGGCCTGCAGGCCGTCCGAATCGCGACCTCTCCCCCAGGGGCCACCATCATCGTCGATGGCACAGAACGTGGGAAGACCCCAGTCAAGCTGATGCTAAGCCCCGAGTCCCACCGCATCGCGCTTAAGCTCGATGGAGCGTCGGCGCGATTCACCTTGTTTCCAAGAGAAGAACAGGCGCTCTGCTTCACCAAAGTCGACGATCGACTTACGAAGTCTGGCTGTGACTCAACGCCTCGTCGTTGATGGATACGCGTTTCGAGCCTTGTCCTGGTAGATTGACGAATTTGGAGGGTCAGTCCTTTTCGGACCGCAGCCGCCGGACCAAACGGATGGGTACGGTCCGCTCCGAACCATCTTCCATGACGAGAATGCAGGTTTGTTTCTTGGACGGCATCTCGGTTTCGAACCAAAACAGGCCGTTCCGGATGCCGCATTCGCCGCGAAACATGAGTCCCGGCACGTCCGGATGATCAGATTCGCGCAAGCGTTGCTTGCGGCGGTTCTGATTTTGCGAAAGCGAAGCTTGCTGCAGGTTAACGCGAAAGACTGCTTTGTAGATGTCGACGCGCTCGAGCAAGGCGACCCCGTCCCAGATGTTCTCGTCTGGGACGTAGGCGCGTACCGGCCGCATTCGAACCACGCCACCCTCCGGTCCGCACTCGATCGGAGGCGGCTTGTCGGGCCACTCAGGCTGACCCAACGTGAGGCACACGGTCATCCAGCCGTTTTCCACCGTACATTCGACGTCGAAGTCCGGCATTTGGGTGTGCGATTGGGTCGGCTCCGCGTCGAGCTGGAACACAAGACACACCCGATCGGGCTCGTTGGGGTACACGCGGGTGGCGGGAAAGGGCACGTCGAGTTCGGTCGTGGGAGGGCCCGCCAGAGCTGCGGCTGCCAATCCGATCATGGTGTGACCTCTGGGATGAGAAATGCCCAGGGAGGAACGTGTGATCGATCCGTATTGGGAAGGCTGACTTGTTCGGTTGAGCCGAGTTCGACGGACTCCCCGTCGGCCAACCGTCGGAGCTGTCCGGACCGAATCTGTCGAATGGACCCTGTCCCAAGGACGGTCCACCGTCGTTCGGCCAGAAGCTGCGTGTGCGCATCGAGGGTCGCTTCGGCCTGAAGATCCAGCCAGCCCATGTAGGTCGGCCGGGCGCGTTTGCCGTCTCCGATGCGAGGTAGGCGCGGGACGTCGAAGACCGCGGTGATCGACTTGCCCACGGTCTTGGCGCCTCGCCAGGTCGTTCGCCGATGTTCGAAACGCGTTCGCGGCGGGGTCAGAACGTGCTTCTTGATGCGGCTTGCCGTCCGGACGGCCCAGGTCGCGTTCTTGGACACGAGTTCGTGGACCGCAGGGTCGGGATAGAGGGTCGCCTTGCGGAGGTGGAGGTCAAGGAGTGGCTCATTTTGAGTTTGCCATTGAGCCCCTAAACGCCACCCATCTGGCGGCGCAGGCAAATGGAACCCGCTGAAGGCATCGCCGAGCAGGGTGGCTGAGAGTTCTGCAGGGCCGATCTGGGGATCGGCCAGGACGACCCACCCCGGAGCGGGGAATTCCACCAGAACGGGCGTCGATCGAAGCTGAGCCTGCACCTGTTGCAACGTCCGATCGATGCGAAGCCGGTCCGCTGGTCGTTGCCAATGGTCGTAGGTGGCGAGTCGAAGGGCGACGTCCTCCACCCGACACCACGCCGCGCTGGGTCGTTCCGTGTCAGCCCTGCAGTCGACTACGGCTTCGATCTGCCACGCTGGTGTGACGAATTCACGTTGCTGATGTTGGATGACCAGCGGTGCATTGACCTCGACGGTCTCACTCGCCACCCACCATCGACCCTCGATCCAATCGGGACCTGAAGCGGAAGGAGGAGCCGCGAATCCAACGACGGAAAACATCCACCACATGACCAGCCCCAACGGGTTTCCTCTTGTCTTGTGTTGCAGGGGCTGCCGCTGTTCACTCATTGCGCTTCCACCCGGCGGATGGGATGATCAGCGGCAAGCGAAGCTTGCGCGAGTCTGATCACCGCTGGTCTTCGTCGCTACGCGCCTGCAAGCTGAAATGCGAAAGTGCCACAACGACAAGGCCACTCAGGTTAGGCCCACGGCTCATCATGAGGTGTGGATGATCTGGCGTTGGTTCGTGGCACTCGGAGGGCTTGTGGGATGTGACGACCCGGCACCTCCGATTCTCGCCTTCGAGTCTGGTACGACGAGTGAACTTGGTCCGTTGCACCTCCGGGGCCCTTCTGAAGACCTTCTCGTCTTTGGCTTCGACGAGGAGTTGGGCTTCGAGGCGCTGATTGAGGAGCGACTGGAATCCACCGAGATTGCGGATGTGATCATCGATGACCAGGTTCTTGATGGGGAAACGGCCATTCGGCTTGGCGGGGAGGTCGGAACCCTGGCCATCGAGATCGATCGGCCTGAACTCGTAGGACGCCGGACTGAGTTTCGATTTTGGCAGCGGCCAGAAGGTACCCGGATCGAGGCCCAACTGCACTGGATCGTGGGCGACGTACCGGTCGAAGAGGATCTATGGGCTCCCTTCGTCCTTTCGGCGTTGCGGCAGCAAGGGCGGATCGTCAATCTCGGTGTGATCGAGTTTCTGCCCACAGGGCGCCGGACCCCTCAAGGATGGGAGGAGTGGACCTCGGGGCCCGTCGACTTTGCATTTGGTGGGGTGGCCCATCTCACGCCGCTCCTCGTGTTTCGTGATGTTGCCATGGACCACGCTTCGCGGACTGGTGGCGTGATTCGGACCAGCCGGACCGCGGTGTTGGATGCGTTGCAAGTCGTCGACCTTGGCAAAGCCGCCGTCCCGGAGCGAACCTGCCGCCTCGCCGACGAGGCATCTCGCTGTGGCCGCAAAGGCGCCTGTGCGCTCGGTCGATGCGTAGATGCCGCCGCCCGCTTTGGGCGCTTTCCGAGCGATGAGGGGGTTCGTACCGACCTGTCCGAGCGTCGGGCCCGGGAGCTCGACCATTGGTCGGGGTCTCGCCAGCCTCGCGACGAGACCTTGGCCGAATCCGTTGAAGCCATTCGGGACTTGGGGGCGCCCCGGACGACCGCACGAACGTGGTGGCTCGAAATTGCCGCGGCGTTTCGTGACCTGCAAGACGGCCACAGCGTGCATGGTCGTTCTCTGGCCCCCTACGGGAGTGGCGGCCTTTGCCTCGACCTCGGCGAGGCGGATCTGCTCCGGCTCGAAGAGCCGCATCCCTTGGTGACCCACCACTTCGGCACGGCCCCCTGGGAGGGGGTCATCGCACTGGGTGACGTTCTCGTAGAAGTCGATGGCGAACCTGCCAACCGCTGGCTCGAAGACCACTCCACCCCTCTCGTGGGGAGCACTGGCCGGTCGGGCTTTCAGCAGGTTTCGGACGTGACGCGGAGCATGTCGGCCGCGGTGGCTGCGGGATCGTTGTTGACCTTCGAGCGCTGTCCGAACGTGGCGCCTTGCGAGGATACGGCACGGCGCGTAGAGGTCGATCTTGCCGAGGTGGCCGCTGGAGTCTGGGAACCGGACGCCGAGATTCCGCCCCTCCTTGTGCCTCCCCCTCGTGCGTGTGACCACCGGCTGGATCCAGTCGTCGCCAACGATGAATCGCGGGCTCGGCAGACGTTCGACTTCGGCCGCAGACGTCGGGTTCCCGTCCTTCAGCTGAATGGCTTCGCCGACCCCTTCGTCGCTGACGTCGTCCTAGGTGCGGTGGAAGACGCTTTGGTGATCGATGCTCGCGCCGGGGCTGGAGGCAGCATCTTGGCCGAACTGTCCTTGGCGGGGCTCTTCACGTCGGAAGCCGACATGCTGGGCATCCGCTTTGACCCGTGGTTCGAGCGCCAACCGGACGAGGCCAAGTTGGCGGCATGCGTACGAGACGGTGATTGGTGCTTTGGAAGTGATTATTTCGGGTTCGAGATTAGTGTCTCCGAGCTTGCTGTCCTTCGCGACATCGATGTCGTGTTGCTGAACCACCGTGCGGTCTCCGCCAACGATCTGCTTTCGTTGCACCTTCAGGAGCGATGCACCGGTGACCCTGCGACCTGCGGAACCACCACCTTGATTGGGGGCGCGGACAGTGCCGGCGGCTTCTCGCCTCCTCTGACCGGACCGGGCTACCTCGGCAGCGACCGCGGTGCGGGGTTGACGCCCTATGACACGAAGCTGATCTACAGCGAGGAATTGGCGAGCGACTATCTGGTTGGAACGCCCGTCATGATGGACGAATATGTCCTGCAGACCCAGAGTGACGCCATGAACGGCGTGGACACCCAGCTCGAAGCTGCCCTGGAGGCCATCCCATGAGCCGTCTACCCTGGATCCTGGCTCTGCTGATTGCGTGTGGCCGCGACCCTCATACCGATTTTGTTACCCCGCAAGGCGCACTCGATTTGGGCACGGGGTTGGAAACCGAGGGGCCCATCGATAATCTGGTACTAAACCCAAATTTCACGTTGCCGATTTTCGTTAATGGGGTCGGCGTAACCTCCTTTACCTGGGACATCGTCCACGACGTCGACACCCCAAACGGTCAGCCTGCGATCGACGCCAGTAGTTCGACGACCCTGTTGTTCCGTATGGTGAGAAGCCCCATGCAGGCCGAGGTGTGGATCTCGGGCACGGTCGCGAAGCCTACGCTTGAACAGGGCGTGGTTCTCTTCACCGATATCGAGACGCTCGAAGATCAGGAAGTCGAGCTTCTTCCTTCGGAAGAGCGCATTATCCGGGGTCGACGGTGGACTCGTTATTCCGCTGGCCTTCCGCCTGGAGACGGGCATGGCATGATCGTGATTCCGGGCATCGAAGGAGAGGACCCCCGAATTTGTGCCCCTGTTGTGCGAGTGACCGACGGAGAGGACGGTTTGACGGGCGCGCGCGTGTTGCCGAGTCGGCCCGCGGCTCCCCGGTGGCGCTCGCTGTACCGCAGCCATCGACCGACCGAGTTGGGGCTTGAGTGAGCAGGCCAATCAAGGGACCCATCGCAATCCGCTTTGCGCCTCCGCAGAACGTGGGCCAGCCGCACTTTGTCGATGGGGGCACCATTCGGTTCTTGGGACCCAGCACGGTTGAGGTCACGGGGCGTGTGGATGGAAGGCGGGGCTTCCTTCGACGCCAGCGGCTTCTCCTCGCCCTTCTGGTGCCACCTCCGTTGCTGCTCGTCGGGGGCGTTGACCGTGCTGTTGGTTCAGTACGGTGACGTTGACGATTTCCTGTATGTCGGGCCGATCCTCGTGTCGGGCGCGTTCGCAGGTGCGGCTTGGATCCTCCGAATGCGGCCGCCGGTGTGCCGAATTCGCTTCGACGACATTGGGCCGTTGCACGTGGTGGACCTGTACGCATCGGGCGGCGGCGCAATGTCGGGCGGTATCCCTACCGATTACCCGCTTCTGGTTTCGTTTGCGCCGGCGCGTGCGTCGGCCGATGATCCACCTCACGTTAGGTTCGAGGTGGATCGGGCGGCGTTTCGGGGCGTGCCACGAAGCTAGGGGTGCAGGTACCGGAGCAGCAATCCGTCGTCCAGAGCAGCAACGTTGCAGCTATACTCGAGGGCAAATGGACCCAGGGCTTGGCCCTGAAGTCCGGCGGTGGCATTTCCGCCGTTCGAGAAGATCCCCCCGGCGTTGCCATCGACGTAGCAAACTTCGAGGTCGCCCGATTCTCGAACCACGGCTCTCACGTCGATGGTCGAGCCGTCGGCATGGGGAACGCGCCACTGCACAGCGAATTGTCGTTCGGGTGCCAATCCGGTGGACCGAACCCATACATCGCCTCTCGACGGTTCCAACTCATCCCACCAGGCAAACAACGTACGGCGCGGTAGCGCCCCCGGGAGGCAGACGTTTCCTGCCGCAAGCGGACCGTTGTTCTCGAACGAGAGCGCCCCCCTACTTTCGACGAACACCGATGAAACGCGCTTGCCATACACGTCGACTTCGAAGCCGAGCGGTACCTCCACATTCCCGCCCGTGGGAAGATCGAGGCGGTCATTGGCCGTCAGGTTGGGGCACGGCAGGTTGGCCGGCCTCTCTTCGCACAGCGTGTACCCAAATCCGTCTCGCCCAAGGACGGTGCAGCCTTCCTGATCGTGACTGGCCGCGATGCAGTTCGGATCGTTTGGAAAGTCGGCCTGCCCATCGCCATCGTTGTCGACTCCATCTGCACAGCCCGGAGGCACGAACGGGTCGTCTTCGGTGGTATCGTCCGGGGTGGCGCACCCGGGCTCCCTCGGCCAGTCGGTGAGGCCATCGCCGTCGTTGTCGAGCCCATCCGAGCAGGCTTGATGCGCAGCTCCGCATTGCTCGACGAATTCAACGGTCAAGAGTTGGGTGACCGCATCGGTCCAAATCGTTCGACTCGTGGTGTCGTACATCCATGCATCGACTTCGATTCCGTCGTCTCGAACGTCCATCGTCGAAATCGCGGGGATGCCGTCGATCGGGAACTGGTTCGTATTGCCAGGAGGAAACACTTCAATGGACAAGGGGCCAATGCACGCGTCACAGCCATCAGGGACGCCATCGAAGTCGCTGTCCACGCTATCATCGGAGTCTGGGCACCGATCGCATGTATCAACGATGCCGTCCTCATCAGTGTCTGGACCGTTCACAAGCACACAGACGTCACAGGCATCGGGAACTCGGTCCGCGTCGATGTCTGGACCCAGGGTCATGCAAGAATCACAGGCGTCGGGCACCCCATCGCCATCGGCATCCTGGGCGTCGTCTCCCCCTAGACAGGCATCACACCCATCCGGAATCCCGTCCGCATCCAGATCGTCGAAGGGAGGTTGTCCGCACACCCCCGTGGCTGTCAGCCGAACGTCGAGTTCCTCCTCTGCCTGGGTGATTCGAAGCCGAGCCTCAGCGCTTGCATAGTCGAGCGCATCGATGTCGAGTTCCACGACTGCGCTGTCGCCAACGCCAAGCGTCAAGGGTTGGCGGGGACTCAAGATGCGGAACGTGACCGCATCGCCCAAGGGCTCGACGGTGGGGGCATCCAGCTGAATGGACGCTTCGCACCGATTGAAGACCGTGACGGAACCTTCCTCCGCCACGCCCACGACGACTTCTCCAAAGTCGAGCGCGACCTGGGGGGTCTCGAGGCAGTCGCTGAGGTCGACCTCAGTACCCGGCGGTGGCTCGGGCTCTTGGGACCGGCAAGCGATGAGCCCCAAGACGAGGCATCCCCAAATACGAAGCATCACGTTCTCCCTGCGATTGACGAGAGAATACCTAAGGGGATTCCTCACGTCTACCGTCTCGAGGGCCTCCCCCCGGGCCGGATCAGGAAGAGACGCGAAGGTCCTTTTTGTACAAAACCATCGCATCCCCGTCTTCGAAATAGTCGGGGATTCGAGCCACTTCGCGATACCCGCCTCCCTCGTAGAACCGACGCGTCCCATCGTACTGGGTGGTTCCTGACGTCTCGATCAGCAACAATCGTTGGTTTTCAGAGCGAAGCTGGTCTTCGACGTAGGTCAATAAGCCCCGACCTCGGCCTGTTCCGCGTACCGTCTGCGAGACGACGATCATGGTGAGGTACCACACGCGATCGGTGGCTTCGCGTGGTTCAAAGAAGGCGACGCCGACTACTTCACCCGCTTCGTCATCGACCACCCAGCGCGCAGGCGATTGGCCTGCATCGAACCACTGTTGGGCCGAACCTGCAAGAAAGTCGTGAGCTTCTTCAGGAAACATCTGGCTGTCGATGGCCAGCCGAACCATGGCCGGGATGTCGGTTGGCTCCATCTTGCGGATCATCGAGCACTCCTGTGATGAGACCATCGCGGCGATGGTCGGCGTGCCCCGACGTAGCTGAAGGGGGTTTGGGGCTGCAAGTCCGACAGTTGGTCGATTCACCGCGCAGCCGGAGTACCACGGCCGCCATCCCCCATCCCACCAACAGGAGGGCAAACGCGTCGAACCACCAGGGTGAGATGCCGAGTAACGTCGCCACTGCGAGGCCCGCCGGGGTCACACAACATAGAGCAAGGCCCGCCGCGCCCAACAGCGGCGGGACCGCAGGGCGCCACCAAGATCTACGGGGGGCTGAGTTCAGTTCGGGCAAGTCCGGAAGCCAGGAGGCGAGGAAGGCCTTGGTTCCCCTCGGTCCGCGAATGATGAGCTGGACCGGGCCTTGGTGAGCGGGAGCCCTCAGCTCGAAGTCTAGATCGCGGCAACACTGACGTTCTGCTTCGACGAGTTCAGCCAGCGCGAGCCATGCGGTCGCATCGGGAATCTCAAACCGTACCTTCCGGTCCGTGCCCGCGACTCGAGGCCGATGGAGGACCAGCTTTTCCTTGAGCCACGCACGGCGGGAGGGGGCTTCTGAATCCGGAAGGGAACACGATGGACCTGACATCAAGCCTCCTGGGGTATGAGGCTACCGTCACACTTCAAGTTCACTTTAAGTCAAGGTCACGAGATGTCCAGACGCGAGCTTCTCACGGTGGGAGATGTGGCCCAAGCCGCAGGAATGGCCCCTTCAGCCGTTCGCTATTACGAATCCATCGGGTTGTTGCCTCGGCCCGAGCGGCGCGGGGGGTGGCGTCGGTACGACCCGTCGGTGGTTGAGCGCATTCGACTCATCCAGGCCGCTACCCGGGCGGGTTTTCGCCTCGAGGAGGCAAAGATCCTCCTCGATGCCATGGATGCTGGCGATGTGAATCCGATGGCCGAGCTGGCTCGAGCCCGGTTGCCCGAACTCGAAGCGTCGCTCGCACGATTGCAGGGCATGGTGGCTCTCATGCGCATGGCTTCAGATTGTCGCTGCCCTTCGTTGGCCGACTGTGCGGAGCTTCTGACGCAAACTCCTGACGGGCCACCACGCTGACGAGGGCCACGGAACGAGCGTTCATGTGGTTGGTGAATCCACTTCGTCGAGCAGGCGTGCCGCAACTTGAAGCTCCTGCACGACCTCGGCCGATTCCAAAATCTCGAGGTCGCGCACCTTCGACCATCCTTGGTCGAGCGCGGTCCGTCCTTTCTCAACGTCGCCCACCCGAGCCTCGAGCACCGCGTGGCAGGCGTGCAACGTCGCGAGTGCGGTGGGATCCTTGATGCTTCCGATCAGCGCCTCACTCTGCGCAATCAAGGCTCGACCCGTCTCGATGTCGGATTGCAGGCGTGCGTTCAAGGCAAGCAGGTACCCAAATTCTCGTGGGCGGGAGCGCGGTCTCGTGAGCGCCACCGCATCGGTATACCGCTGGTTCGCTTCCTCGAACCGCTCTTGTCGTTCGTAGAGGCGTCCCAGAAAGCCGTAGGTCATTCCGGTCAGGGTCGCGTTGCTACCGGCCTCTGCCGTTTCAACCGCCTTGGTCAGCCAGGTCTCTGCTTCGTCGAGCCGACCCATCAAACGCAGCGTCGAACCAAGGTTCATCGCTGTGACACACAGGACTACGGGGCTTTTCAGGGTCTGGGCGCCCTTGTGGGCTCGCCGAAGCTGGGTCTCCGCCTCGGCGAGGCGACCGATGCGGAGGTCCAGTTCGCCGAGGTTTGCCGTCCAAACCACCTCACTGCTCCGATTTCCCGTCGCTCGGCTACGCTCGAGGGCCTCCTGAAAGCACGACGTCGCTTCTGCGAAATCTCCTTGTTGGATGGCGATGTTTCCGACGTTTCCAATCCAGTCGGGCAAGCCGCGCAAGTCTCCAACTTCACGACATTGGGCAATCGTACGTTGGTACCAGGTGCGGGCCTCGGACAAACGGCCCTGTTTTTGGCACATGGTGCCGTAGTGCCCGTAGAGCGTACCGATTTCGTTCGTTTCAGGCTCATCGGCATGCTCGGCGAGGGCCAATGCTTCCCGATAAAGGGTTTCGGCATCGTCGACCTCAGCTCGAAGGAGCGCGATTTTTCCCGCCCGCGCGAGGGGCAGGAGGAGCGTACTTGGGGAGCCGTCGCGTCGAGCGACTTCGAGCGCTTCGTCGAGGTAGGTTTGCGCAGCATCGATCTGCATTCGGCCACGGTTGAAGTCCGACAGGCTGCTGAGCGCGTACACGAGTTCAAACGTTGAGCCACTCGCCCGTGCGGCTTCGACGGCTTGCTGAATGAGGTCAGAGAATCCCGGTGCGCCGGTGATGTGTCGGAGTTCGGCCGCGCCACGGAGCAGCGCGGCCCGAAAGGCGGGCTCGGTGAGGTGGTCGAGCAGGTGGTCGACGAAGGTGCGCCCAACCTCGAAGGGACCGAAGTGGCGGAACAATACCGAAGCCACCTGGGCACAACGGCCCGCCACGGCGTGGTCGCCTCGGGCGAGGGCTCGATCGGTCGCAACCAAGAAGTTCTCGCGGTCCGCATCCAGTTCCCGCAAGGGCCGGTAGGCCCCTTTGCCGTCTCGAGACGGCATCAAGGTTTGCCGGTCGGCAAGTGACGCAAACCACACTCCATGGCGGATCGCAGCCGCTGCCCCGCCATCGTTCGTGCGGGGTTCGCCCGCCAGCTTGGCCGCCGCAAACTCCCGGACGCTGACCAACATTCGGAGCCGGTCTCCGTCCGTCATCACGAGGCCCTTGTTCGCGAGTTCGAAGATGACATCCTCAACCCAACCGGCCTCACTGCGGAGTTCGACCACTGCCTGGGCTGCCTCGAGCGTAAAGCCCCCCTCGAACAACGAGAGCTGGGCGAGCGCGAACCGCTGGTCTTCCGTCAGCAGCTCCCAGCTCCACTGCAACGTCGCCCACAGGGTGCGCTGCCGCTCCGGGATGTCCTTGGTGGGGCTCTTGAGGACATCAAATCGCCGGGTCAGGCGTGAAAGCAAAGCGACCGGCGACAACAAACGGCTCCGCGCGGCCGCAAGTTCGATGGCGAGCGGAAGTCGATCGAGAAGGCGGACCAATCGCCGAACATCGGCCTGTTGTCCTTCGAGGGTGAACTGGGCGTTTGCTTCCCTGGCCCGCTCCGTGAACAGCGCCACTGCCTCTGCTTCATCGAGCAGCTCCAGGACGAATCCCTGCTCTCCGTAGAGTTCGAGAGGGGCGCGACTCGTGACGAGAACGTGCAGTTCCGGCACGCGGTTGAGCCACTGCCCGACCGTCTCGGCCGCATGCGTGACCACCTGTTCGAAGTTGTCGAGCACGAGGAGCGTAGGGCCTCGGCGAGTGAGCGTTTCGATAAGGCGGTCGTGGACGTCCCCGAGCAACGGCATTCCGAGGGCGCGGGCCGTCGCCTCGACGATGCCATCGGCTGTGCGCACATCGGCAAGTGAGACGAAGGGAATCCCCCCAGGCCAATCGGGCTCGATCCGGCGACCGAGTTCGACGGCAAGTCGGGTTTTGCCGAGCCCTCCTACGCCAAGAATGGTCACCAATCGGTTCGATGCGACTAGCGCCTGGACCTTCGCCAACGTCGATTGGCGGCCTACGAATCGGTTCCGGTCGAACGAAGGGTACGCTCCTGAGGCGGGACTGGATGCCGGTTGGAGCGGGCGCTGCAGCAGCACGCCATCGGGAGCCTGCCAGAGGCGTCGAAGCGTGGCGCAGTTCTCGGGACGATTCGCAGGTAGGGACTGAAGGGCCGCGGCGATCGCGCCCCGCCATCGCTCGGGCAGGTCTTGGGGAATCGCAGGCCGCCGGCCGGACAGAACGGACTGGATGGTCTCGCCGTTGTCGCTTCCTGCGAAGGCCTCCCGGCCGGCCACGACCCGGTACAGCAGGCAGCCCAAGGACCAAACGTCCGAACGCTCATCGACGGTACGTGCATCACGAATGTGCTCGGGTGCCATGTAGGCAAGCGTCCCGATCAGCGCGCCGGTCTGGGTCAGTCCCGGCGTATCGCCACCCCGGGGCCGCGCGATTCCAAAGTCCGCCACTTTGGGGACGAGATGGCCGCCTTCGAGGCCGAGCAGCACATTGCTTGGCTTGATGTCGCGGTGAATGATGCCCGACTCGTGGATGGCTTGAACCCCCGCCAAGACGCCAAGGGCGATGGCATCGACCTGAGCCTCGGTGAGGAGGGGGTGCGCTCGCAGATAGTCTTCGAGGTCGGGACCATCGACCAGCTCCGTGACCAGCGCCTGCCGCCCGTCGATCTCAAGGCCCCCCTGGACTGCGACCACGTTGTGATGGTGGACCTGTTCCTGGACAAGGCGCTCCCTCTGCATGCGGGCTCGGACTGAGGCGTGGGAGTGCTCGAGAATCTTGAGCGCATGCCGGGAGCGAAGCTTTGTGTCCCAGACCTTCCACACCGACGCCGTCCCGCCGCGCCCGAGCAGCCCTCGCACCTCGTAGCGACCGTGGAGGACGGTGCCGAGTTCGAGCTCGAGGGGCCGCCACGCAAGGTCCAACGACCCCCCGACGAGTTCCGCAAACGCATCCTCGAATGTGACCGGCGCAGACTCGTCATCGAGGAGCCGTACGACAAAGTCGCGAAGCCCCCGATTGTCGCCGCAGGCCTCGTCGAGAACCTGGTTGCGAGCGCCCGGGTCAAGGTCTGCGACTTTGATGTAAATCGTGTAGGCGCGTTGGTAGTCCGTAGCGTTCATCGCCCGTGTTCCTATTCTGAAACCCTCTGCGAAGGGCGATCGGACTCAACCGGCGACACCCCTTCGCAACCGAGTGAGGCTGGGCAGGGCTGGCGTGTGACATGTCGCTAGGCACTGCCATCATCGTGCTTTCGTCCTGACGAACGAATGAGTGGAAGGCTGAGAGACGAGGTTCAAGCCCGATCGGACATCCGTCAGCTCTTTTCGGGGAAATCGACTGCGGGCGGCTTACGGTCCACCCGCGTGTCGCTTTCATGACGCGGAAGGTGAAGATCCAATGGTTGTTGCACTCCTGTCGTTGTTGTCCAATCCCGCTTCCGCCCGCGAGGCATTCCTCACTCCGATGGGAGCCATCGCAGGTCCGTGGGCGACGGTCACCCTAAATGACGGTTCCACCGTGACCGGCAAGCCCAACGCGAAGGGGAAGGGCTTAGGCAACATCAAGAAGATCACCATCAAGTCGCCAGAGGGGGGCAAGGTCAAGCTCACCGCGGCGGACGTGAAGCGCATTGAACTCGAACCCGGCAAGATGGCGAAGCTTGCCACCACGGCGGCGGGCATGGGTTCGGTGTCTGAAATGGTCCAGCAGGACCATTCAGAGGCTTTCAAACGCAACGTCGCGATCTATCTGCCGGCTCGGTACCCCAACGGAAAGTTGTTGCTCGCCCAGCTCCTCAATCCGGGAATGGACGCCATGATTGAGGTTTTCCCCGACCCCAAGGGCAAGGAGACTGGCGGCATCGCGGTTGGTGGTGTCCAGGCGACCGGTGGCGTGCTCAAGACCTACCTTGTGCGCAAGAAGGGCGAAATGGACACAGTGCTCATCAAGAAGAACAAGGCGGATGAGGCGTGGGATCTGCTCTTCTCCGATTGCTCGTCGATGAAGCGTCCCGAAAAGTTGGGCTGGAAAGACCTTCCGGCGCAGGTGCGGATCCATCAGGACGTCTGCGGTCCAAAGCCCGAGCCGGTGGAAGCGCCGATGGACGAGGCGGAACCTACGGTCGAAGAGGACCAGGACGACTCAGAGACCGCGCAGGCCGACGGGGAGTGATCCACCGGTCGTGATTGCCCATTCAGCATCGATCGTGGTCTGGCCTAGATGAACCGTGCTAGAGCGCTTCACCGGGAACTCGGGTCGTTCGCGTCCGGAAAAGGGGGCTTGCATGGGTTGGGTTGGAGTTCGTGTGCTTTGGTCGACGCTGCCGCTGCTTGCCGGATCCGTTGTGGGTTGCGGGGGCGCCATTGTCGATCCCGAGACTCCACCTGGAACGGGCGAGACCGGACCCGGTGAGGTTGGAGGTTCCGAAACGGGAGGCGACGACACCGGGGGAGACCCTGGTTCGACCGTGCCCGTGGCCTACTATCGAGTGGCTTCTCGAGGCATCTACGCGGCCCCCCTTGATCAGACGGAAGATGCCACCCGGTTGACCCCACCGTTGGTGGTCGGCGGAGCGGTCCTCGGGTTCGATGTCAACACGACTTCGGGCCGCTTGGTGTATATCGCCGAGCAAGAGCAAGACGGAGTGCCAGAACTCTACAGGAGTGACCTGGCGGGAGCCAACAACATTAAACTCAATGGACCGTTGGCCCTCCGTTCGAGCATCGGACGTTTTGAGTGGAATCCAGCCGGTAGCCACGTGGTGTACTCGGTTCGGCAAGTGATGGATCTCTCTTTTCCGACCTTAGAGTTGTACGGCAATGCACTGGATGGAACCGACAACTTGGCCCTCCATGGGTCGCTGGTACGCGGGGGTGAAATCTTCAATTTCGCCCTAAGCTCGGACGGGAGCCGTGTCGTATATCGGGCCGACCAGAACACCGACGGGGTCATCGAGCTGTTTAACAGCACGCTGGACGGGACGGAGCGCCTTCGGCTAAACGAGCAGTTGGTGCCGGGTGGTAATGTGAGTTCCTTTGTCCTGAGTCCTGACGGGAGTCGTGTGGTGTACCGGGCCGACCAGGACACGCAGGGCGTCTCCGAACTCTACTCCAAGGCGTTCGACGGAACGGACGTCGTGAAACTCAATGGGCCGCTGGTGGCCGGCGGCAACGTGCGATCCTTTTTGGTGAGTCAGGATGGGAGCCGTGTGGTGTACCTGGCGGACCAAGATACGGCCGGTACGTTTGAACTGTACAGCAGCGCGACCGACGGCACGGACAACGTGCGACTCAATGGGTCGTTGGTGTCTGCGGGCGATGTGAGCCCCGCCAACAACGCGTTTGTCATCAGTCCCGATGGGAGTCGCGTCGTGTACCTGGCGGATCAGGAAACCGATCAACGCCCGGAGCTGTACAGCAGCCGGATTGACGGCACGGACAACGTGAAAATCAGCGGGCCGCTGGTGTATAATGGCCAGATTGATGTCGGCTTCTCGGTGAGTCCAGACGGGAGCCGTGTGGTCTATCGGGCTGTCCAGGACACCGTCGATACCATCGAGTTGTATAGCAGTGCGTTGAATGGAACCGACAACGTGCAGTTGAACGGACCGTTGGTGCCTGGTGGTGGCGTGATTTCCTTTGCCGTGAGTCCAGACAGCCGTCGTGTCGTGTACCGGGCCGATCAGGATGTCGTCGGGATGAGCGAACTCTACAGCAGCGCGTTGGACGGGACGGACAACGTTCGGCTTAACGGGCCGCTTGTGCCTGACGGTAATGTCGAGCGTTTTGTCATCACGGAGGACGGGAGCCGGGTGGTATACTTGGCTGACCAGGACACCGACGAAATCCTAGAACTCTACAGCAGCGCGATGGATGGCACGGACAACCGACGACACAATGCGTCGCTGCCTGGAGACTTGGGCATCGACGACTTCATCGTTCGGTGAACTCCGGTGGGTTGGCTAAACAGGGGGTCGGAGATCCCAGCGTGCCAAAGAACCCCCGCGTCGGACGGGTCGGTAAGCGACTCAAGACCCGAGACAGCTTGCTTATCGCCACCCAACAACTGCTGCTCGAGAAGCCCGCATCCGAGATCTCGATTCGAGAAATCACCGATCGAGCTGGGGTCGTACATGCGACGTTCTACAACTACTACCGGACGACCGGCGCAGCCTTCGAGGCGGTGAGCCTCTTGCTGTTTGCTGCGTATGGCGACGTCATCGAACGCACAGTGGCCGACATCACCGATCCGGCAGAGCGGGTCGCGGCTTCCTCGCGTCAGACCATGCGCGTCGTGAGTCAAAGCCCCCGGTTGGGTAAGCTGCTGTTCGATTCCGGGCTTAGTACCGCACCGTTGTTGGAGGGCGTCCGGGCTCGCATTAGCGACGATGTCCGTATGGGGCTCGAGGCTGGCCGCTTCAAGGTCGACAATCTGGAGCTTGTCATCTCCGCCGCGGCCGCCCTGGGGCTTGGGGTCGCGATCGATGTGTATGAGGGCCGACTGACGGGGCTCTCCGCCGAGGCCGTCGCAGGGATGGTTCTAAGCATCCTCGGGGTCCCCGACGAAGAAGCCAGGGACATCCTGGCCCGACCTCTGCGGGACCACAAGATGCCAGCCGTGCCCCTGTCGCTCGTGGAACAGACGACCCGGCTCGGCGACTAGCCCCAGGGGGTGCTAGCCATTGATGCTTTGGAAGGTTGATTTTGGCTCTTGAGTTCTAAAAATTGGCACTTTCTCATTTTTGAGATACTCTCAAAAAAGCAACAATGGAGATGCCACCATGTCCGACCTCCAAGAGATCAAGAAGCTCGTCGGTATGCTCGCCCCTCGGGCCCTCCCCAATCTCGAGTACGTTTCGTTCGAGGACTTGCGCCTGACGAATGTGCACGACAACGGTATCCGCGAAGACGCACCGATCACCTCGGATATGCGTTACCCCCGTCCTGCCGAGCTACCGCCGGGCGTCGAGAACGCGCATGGCGAAGTCGAGATGCTCGGCGATGTCGAGGCCACCCACTGGTACGTCGAAGCCGATGGTGTCACCTGGCACTTCGTGACCACCGGGGACCCGAACCGCGAGCCATTCGTCTTCGTGCACGGGTTCCCAGAGAGCTGGTACACCTTCCATCATCAAATGCGGGACCTCTCCGATCAGTTCTACTGCATCGGTGTGGATGTCATCGGAAACGGGCAAAGCGACAAACGGCTGGACTTGGACTACCGCTATGCTGCAATCGCAGCTTCGCTCGCGAAGATGTTGGACAGCATTGGTGTAGAGCGCTTCAATCTGGGCGGGCACGACCGCGGGTCGGTGATTTCAGACCATCTGTTGAATGTTGAGGGGATGGAGGGGCGGGTTCTGCGCTATGTCCGCATGCAGCAGTCCGCCAACGAGCCGCACGGCGAACCCAAGCCACCACACAAGCTGTTTGCCTCGTCATGGTTTCCGATGCTCATGCGATGGACGGGCTTCCCCCGTATTGCTTACGCGGCGAGTGCCTACCGTGTAGAGGGCATTGCACCCGAAGTGTTGGCAAGGCTGGATCACGAATGCAAATACAAAGGCATTGCGGAGGCCTGCCCTCGACAGTTCGACCACACCAGCCTGGAGCAGGAGCTTGAGGATCGGCACGGCTTCCTCTTTGCGAAGATGACCATGCCCGTTCTGTTCCTTCAGGGGCGCAACGACCCGGGACAGCATCCTGAAGAATACGAGAAGACACCCGAGTTTGTATCGAATGGCCGGGTTCAGTTCATCGACGGCAACCACTTTTTCCAGCTGGGGGCCCCCGACGACGCGACCGCGGCGATGCGGACGTTCCTGTCCGAGCCGCTGTCCTGACTCCGCGGGCGAGCGAGCCCCCGCTGCGTTCACGGCAGCCCTTTCGGGCGTGCCCCAACGACGAAGGGATGGTAGGCCCATTCGCGACAGCGCTTCATTTACGTCGTGATGGAGGTAACGGTGGTGTGGTTCTTGCTCGCGTGTGGCTCATCTCCAAGCCAAGGCCCTTCGGTCGCTGATCCGCATCCCGTCGATCATGCGCATGACCAGCATCGGCATCCCAACGCCGAGCATGTTCACCACGACTTCGACGACCCGGAGCGGTGGTCGAAAGTGTTCGACGACCCAGAGCGCGACGCCTGGCAGAAGCCGGATCAGGTGGTGTCTGGCCTCGATCTCCAACCGGGGATGGTGGTCGCCGACATCGGTGCCGGCACCGGCTACTTCAACCGTCGGTTGGCCACGGCCGTGGGTGAAGCAGGCCGGGTGATCGCCATCGATGTCGGAGCCAAGTTGGTCGAACATATGAAGGAGCGGGCTGTCGAGGAGGCGACACCGCAGGTCGAGGCACGACTAACCCCGCCCGACGCCAGTGGCCTAAGGGCGGGCGAGGCCGACCGGGTGCTCATGGTCGACGTCTACCACCACATCGAAAACCGTCCTTCCTACTTCAACGCTCTGCTGGCTGGCCTGAAGCCAGGTGGCGTTCTGACGATCGTAGATCTCACCAAAGAGGCACCCTTCGGGCCGCCGGTCGAGGCGCGGTTGACCCCTGCAGAGGTCAAGGCGGAGCTTAGCGCGGCCGGCTGGACGTTCGAGCGCGCCATTGACGGACTGCCGCATCAGTACATGTTGCGATTCGTTCCGTCCGCCGGCGACGCAGGAGGCGGGGAGTAGGCCTCCCGGTTGACCAACCACGAGCCGAATCGTCTCGGCTTTACGAACGACGCTGTTGAAGGCTGCGAAAGGGATTTCGGTGGCTTGCTCCCATGTGATGTTAAGGTCGGTCCGGTCCGTCGAGCCATCAGGTGAGGTCGATGTCTATCAGCCGGTTTCCCGTCGCAACTCTCCAGGACCTACCCGACGATCTCCGAGCGCGGATTGAGCCCATTGTGGAACGCTCAGGATTCGTACCCAACATCTTCTTGGCGTTAGCCCACCGACCCGCCGAGCTGCGCGCGTTTTTGGATTACCACGACGCTCTAATGGAGCGGGATTCCGGCCTGACCAAGGCGGAGCGCGAGATGATCGTAGTTGCAACTAGCGCAGCAAACGATTGTCTGTACTGTGTGGTCGCGCATGGCGCGATCTTACGGATCCGTGCAAAGAATCATGAGATCGCAGATCGGATTGCCGCCAACTGGCGGACCGCGCCCGTGAGTGAGCGTCAGCGGGCCATGCTCACCTTTGCCGTTAAGCTGGCCCTTCGACCGGCAGAAGTCGAGCAAGCTGATTTGGCTTTGCTGGAGAAAGCTGGGTTTACCCAGGACGAGGTTTGGGACATGGGCTCGATTACGAGTTTGTTCGCCATGTCGAATCGTCTGGCTCACATGAGCGATCTCCAGCCGAACCCAGAGTTCTTTCGGCTTGGCCGCGGGTGAGGCAGGCGCATCTCGCCCCCCTGCGAAAGATGGCTGGATTCGCATCGCCAGCCCGGGCTCGCACAAACGTGATGTGGGGTTGTTATTGCAATTCAGTTGCAATAGCGTCTGGACGTCCCTGGTCGAGGAGCCCGTATGTTCGAGTCCGCATCGTCGACGTTGGCGAGTCTTCGGTCGTGCACACTGCACGTTTGCACCTCGTGCCGGTCTCCGGGGACGCCGCGTGAGCCTCGAGAGAGCCGCCCCGGCTTCCTCCTCTTTCACGAGATCCGCGAAGCGTTTGCCGACAGTCCCATCAAGGACCGGGTGAACGTGCAGCCCGCAGAGTGCCTAAGCGTGTGCCCGCGCCCCTGTGGATTTGCCCTCTCGTCGCCGGGAGCGTGGACCTACCTCTTTGGGGACCAACGCCTCAAGGTGAGCGCCGCCGACATCGTGACCTGCGTCTCGCTCTACCTCGAGAGCCCAGACGGTTTTATGGCGAGAGAGCAACGCCCGTTTTACCTGCGTGCGAGTATTCTTGGGCGGGTGCCGCCCATTCAGGGAGAACGCTAGTGCACCTCGCCGAGGGCGTATTGCCGCTTGAACAGGCCATTGGATGGAGCGCTGTGGCGGCCCCGGCCTTGATCTGGAGCATCCGTGGTGAGCAACGGGCCAGACAGGACGCTTCATCATCCTCGGTCCTCATGGCGGGTGCTACGAGCCTGCTTTTCGCCGCAACACTTCTTCCACTGCCCGTTCCCGTCGTGGGCGCAACCAGCCACATCTGCCTCACGCCGGTACTGAGCCTCATTGTGGGGGTTCGACGGATCGTGTGGCCGACCTTCTTCGTGCTCCTGTTGCAGGCCGTCTTCTTTGCGCACGGCGGGCTGACGACGCTGGGTGTCAACACGCTGACCTTGGGGTTGCTGGGTCCTCTAGCGACCGCAGGCCTCTGGGCTCTGTTGCGGAAGCTTGGTGCAGGTGGCGCCATGGGCCTGGGCCTGGCGTGCGCCATCGGTGGACTAAGTGTTTATGTGGCAGATGCGTTGGTGCTTGCTGCGGCGTTGTCCGATGTGGCCGCACCTCTGGTCACGTTCACCGGAGTGCTGCTGGGATTTGCGCCGGTCCAGGTTCCCCTTGCGGTACTCGAAGCGGTTGCGTCGGTCGGAATCGTCCGGCTGCTTTCAACGCGTCGGCCAGACCTGCTTCCTGAGTCGCTGCAAACGCTACGCAAACCGTCGATTCCTAGTGCGACCGTCCTGGTCTTGTTGCTGGCCGTTGGCCTCGCGGGCTGCACCTACGAGGGCATCGACGGGACGGTTTTTGGCGCGGTTGCGGAGTCGGCGGGGCGGCCCCCGACCGAGAGCCTCCTCGACCTAAGTCAGGGCGAGGTTGGACTTGCGATGTCGATCCTCATCCTCTTCGGACTTGGGTTCATCGCCGGGCGCAGCTGGGAGCGCGTGCTCGGAGGTCGGGGAAATGCACTTCCACGCTGACCACTCGCTGTTCTTCGAGCGTCGCCAACCGCTATGGAGAGCTGCGACGAGTCTGGCGCTGACGGCTTGTGTGCTGATCGTGAACGCAGGGGCGACCAGTTTGGTCGTGTCTGTGGTCGGAGCAGGCACGGGAGCCCTCCTCTTGGTCGTCGCGCGCCTCCGGGGGCATCGGAGAATCGAGCCGGTTCTCGCCTGGACCCTGGCTCTGGTTGCCCTCGCCTTGCTCGGCGGTGTGGCGCTAAGTGGCGATCTGACTCGGGTCGCCGAAACGGCCGCCCGCATCCTCTGCGGGGTGATTTGGGTCTTTTGGCTTGGCACCCAGGTCGATTGGGCGTCGCTTCGACAGGTGCTGCTCTGGCTTAGGGTCCCTGCCGACATCGTTGCTGCGCTTGACCATGCCCTGCTGCATGGCATTCTCACCCAACGAGAGTGGGCACGACGACGTGATGCGGCTCGCCTGCGCTTGGGGACATCGCGCGTGCCCGTCACCTCTTGGGGGCCACTGCTCGGTGAAGGGGCGCTGCAAGCCTTCCTTCGACTCGAACGAGTCGAGGAAAATGCGCTTCTGCGCAGCAGTTCGAGTGCGGCCGCAGACAAGGGAGCGGGGGTCCGCTTCGAGGCGGTTGACGTCGAGCGCGGTGGCCAAGTGGTCCTCGAGCAGCTTGATCTTCGACTTGGACCCACGGAGTGGTTGCTCGTTTGTGGACCGAGTGGGGCCGGAAAGTCGAGCCTGTTGAGGTTGATCGCGGGGCTCGACGAACCCGCGCAGGGGACCATGACGCGTCTGGGAACCTCGGTTTCGTCGGGTACGGCGCTGGGCGACCGGCTCGACGGTCGGGTGGCACTGCTTGGTCAGAACCCAGAACATCATTTCATTGCGAGCACGGTAGCCGAAGACATTGCCTGGGGACTGCTTCGTCGAGGTTGGAAGGGGCCCGAGGCCCAGAAACGCACTGCCGAGGTGGCGAGCGCCCTGCGTATTGAACATCTGATGGCGCGTCCGTGTCACGAACTGAGCTTTGGAGAGCAACGCCGCGTCGCGCTTGCGGGTTTGCTCGTGCTCGATCCGGCCCTGCTGCTCCTCGATGAGCCAACGGCAGGTCTCGATCCGGTGGCCGCTCACGAGCTTCGCAGGCTTGTGGAACAGTCGGTTCGACGGACCGGTGCGGCGTGCATTTGGGCAACCCACGACCTTCATTCACTGCCGCCCCAGGCCCAGCGCGTCGTCCTACTCCGAGACCGGCGGGTGCTGTTCGATGGCCCCACCTCTGAGGGGCTGTCGAGACCCTGGCTCCTCCGAGCGGGTCTAGCGGTGCCCACAAGCGAGGAAAATCCATGTTGATCGGCAGACCATCCAAACGGCCGAACCTCGAGACGATCCGCCGCATCAAGCGGACGCTTCGCGAGGCGCTTGAACTGCCCGAGGACGCGACGATCACGGTCTCCGAGTTGACCTGCCTCGAAGAAGGCTGTGCGCCGGTCGAGACGGTGTTTGGGTTGCTTCGCCCCAATGCAACCCCAGCTGCAACACAAGGTGCACAAGCCAACGGACGCTATTGAAGCGAATGACTTACTGCAGGTCTGTTCCGCGTGGGGATTCGACCTGCAGGTTACAAATTTTGCTACGTTTGGCCTGGAGAACTAGATGAACACGCCTCAGAAAGTGCCTGTGACCATCCTCACGGGCTTCCTTGGCTCGGGAAAGACGACGCTGCTCAACCGGATCTTGAGCGAGCAGCACGGCAAACGCATTGCGGTCATCGAAAACGAGTACGGTGAGGTCGGCATCGATCAGGCGTTGGTCATCAACGCAGACGAGGAAATCTTCGAGATGTCCAACGGTTGCATCTGCTGCACCGTTCGAGGCGATCTCATCCGCGTGCTCGGCAACCTAATGAAACGGCGCGACAAGTTCGACTACGTCCTCGTCGAAACGACGGGGCTGGCCGATCCGGGTCCGGTCGCGCAGACGTTCTTCATGGATGACGAAATTCGGGCGGAGTTCCAGCTGGATGGGATTGTGACGCTCGTCGATGCGGCCCACATCGATCAGCAGCTTGGGCGAAGCGATGAGAGCACCGAGCAGGTTGCGTTCGCAGATGTCCTGTTGCTCAACAAGACCGACCTTGTGGGCGATGAAGCGCTCGACGGGCTCGAGGCCCGGCTTCGCGACATGAACCGCATGGCCCGAGTTGTTCGCAGTGAAAAGGCGAACGTGCCCGTCGATACGGTGCTCAATCTCAGCGCCTTCGATTTAGATCAGGTACTCGAGCGGCGTCCGACCTTCCTCGAGCCGGAGTACCCGTTTGAGTGGACGGGGGTGTACGCCCTCGAACCTGGTCGGTACGAACTGAGCCTCGCGGAAGGGCCAGATCCATCCATGTCGCTCGTCATCGTCGCGAATCAGGGCACGGACGATGCAGAGCTTCGCGAAGGTGCGGAGTGGTGCGTCCGTCAATACGCAGAGGAGCCGGCGACGGTGAATCCGGGTGAGCAGGTCCCGGTCGGCGCACACGTCAGCCTTGAACTGCAGGCTGCGGGCCGTAAGTCCTTCGTGCTTCAGGTCGACGCCCCGATGCAGGTCGGCCTCTACGCCCAGCATACCGCCGAGGAGTTTGACCTTAAGCTGCTTGACGCAGACGGCGCGGCGGTTTCCTTGAAGGGCGAACGCACCTGGGTTGCCCAGCACGAGCATGACGATGAGGTCGGTTCCATTGCCATCGAGCGGGATGGCGATGTCGATCCGGAAAAGCTGAACGCCTGGCTTTCGAAGCTTCTCGCCGAGCGCGGGGTAGACATCTTCCGGATGAAGGGCTTCATCAGCGTTGCCGGAGAGTCGGACCGCTACGTCTTCCAGGGGGTACACATGCTCATCGACGGGCAGCCCGACCGACCCTGGGGTGATTCGCCCCGACGCAACCAGCTTGTCTTCATCGGACGGAATCTCGATGAAGAGGGCATGAGGAAGGGCTTCGATGCATGCCTGATCTGACCGCCGACCGTCCGATGGGCGTCCTTCGCACCGGCTGGTCGGCCGAGGTCGGAGACTACGCGATTGCCGGAGGTTGGGCTCGCGCCGGCCGAGTACTGGTCGTGGCGGATGCGGCGGGTGGCATCTACGGATTTGATAGCAAGGCGGGTGCGACCCTCTGGCAAGGGACGCACGACGAAGGCGTGATGGCGATGGCCATCCATCCTGATGGAGAAACCTTCGCCACGGCCGGCCAGGACGGGCGAGTCCTGATCTGGAGCGCTTCAGAAGGTCAGGTCACCAAGGTCGTCGAACTTGGGAATGGCTGGGTGGAGCATGTGGCGTGGTCGCCAGACGGCCGATGGTTGGCCGCTGCGATCTCACGTCGCGTTCATGTGTTTGACGCCGAAGGTGAAGAGGCCTGGCGGTCAGAGGCGCATCCCAGCACGGTCAGCGCCATCGCGTGGTCGGGGAGTCAGGAACTGGCGACGGCCTGCTACGGCCGCGTGGCGTTCTTCGAAGCGTCCTCGGGGGAGCTTGGCCAGAAACTGGAGTGGAAAGGCTCCTTGGTTTCGATGGTTCTGAGTCCGGACGGCGACATCGTGGCGTGTGGAAGTCAGGACAATACCGTGCACTTCTGGCGGCGCTCGACGGAGCAAGACTCCATGATGTCGGGATATCCAGGCAAACCATCTGCCCTCGCCTTCGACGAATCGGGCACCCTGCTTGCGACCGGAGGCGGGGAGACGGTCTTGGTTTGGAGTTTCGAGGGGGATGGCCCTGAAGGGACACGCCCCGGTGTGCTGAAGGTTCACGTTCAGTCGATTACGACGCTGGCCTTCGCTCATGCAGGGATGCGCCTCGCTTCGGGGGCCCGGGATGGTGCTGTCGTGGTCTGGGGACTCCAGAGCGATGGCGACGGTGCGGCGGCCGGAGCAGCCCTCGTCGGAGAGGTCGTTGCAGGACTTTCGTGGCGTCCGGATGGTCGTTCCCTTGCCGCTTTCGATGCGAAAGGTGTGGTGACCGTTTGGCGAGTGAGCAAATAGGCCCATGGCGAGGCCCCGGGACGGGTCTCCCGCTATTGCGGCCTTTCATCTCGGGGATCTGGTGCAACGATGGGTGCGTCAGCCGGCCAGGCGAGCCGGAGGCCCATCGGCGGCCGAACCTTTGACCACGCGCCCCAGAGTTGGCGGAGCCGCTCGAATCCCGGGATCTGCTCCGCATCTCGCCGCTTGAAGGCGCTTTGAAGTTGCACCACCTGGCCCTCGATCGCGAGGAGTGAAGCCCACTCCGCGTCCTCCATCGTCGCTTCGCGCAACGCGGTGGGATCGGCGCCCTGGGCGACCCGGCCATAGAAGCCTTCGTCGGTGCCCAGTGCGGCCTCCACCGCGTAGTGACAGAGGTCGTGCAAGAGCAGCGAACGCGTCTCGAGCAAGGCTTCGATGCGCGGCCAAGGTGGTCGGAGCACCACGAAGTGGTGGCGGTGTGGAGACGCGGGTGAAAGCCAGATCAGCATGGATCAGCCGAATCTCTGCTCGAGGTCGGTCAGCAGGGCCTCCCAGACCACGCGTATCCGAGGCACGCTCCGCAAGGTTCGATGGGTCACCATGAAGATCTCGTTCTGGGGGAGTCGTTCCTGCGGCTCGAGCCCGCCGAGCGTCACCCGAACCAAGCCATAGTGTTCGACGTTGGGGTGAGGCACGAGGGCGACCCCGAGGCCCGCCTGAGCGGCTGCAATCTGGGTGCGGATGCTGTCGGTCTCGAGGACAGGCTCAAGGGAGAAGCGCGCGAGCCACTGGCTGGCGGGAGCGCGGGCGAAGCGAGGTCCCCATCCGATCCACGGCACGGACCCCAGGTCCTCCACGACGCCCAGACGCTCGGCGGTCGCGGGGGACGCGGCGGGCACCCAGGAGATCGTGAAGACGCGTCTTGCAACAAGGTCGCCGCGGGTTGGGCGCACGGTGCGGACCGCCAGGTCGGCTTCACGGCGGACGAGGTCGACGGTCGCTTCGCCAGGAGAGAGGACGACCCTCAGCCGAGGGTGGACCGCGAGCAGTTTGCGGAGAACGGGAAGTAGCACCACGTCGGCCATATCGGGGGGGCAGGCGATGCGTACCGTCCCCGACACATCACGCTCAAGACCATCCACCGCGTTCGCAAAGGAGGCCACGGCTGCCTCAGTCTGCTCCGCTGCGACGAGAAGTTCTTCGGCGGCCTTGGTGGGGGACAGGCCATCTCGGCCACGTTCAAACAGGGCCGTGTCCAGTGCGTCCTCGAGGGCAGTGAGCCGGCGGGAGACGGTGGAGATGTTGACGCGCAGCGTCTTGGCGGCTTCTCCCATGGTGCGGGAACGGTAGAGCACAAGGAAGAGCTGTACGTCGTCCCATGGGAACGATGTGAGTTGAGACGACGTCCTTCGTTGCATGAACGCAAACATAGTGCCGCCCGGGTGCCCAAGCTCGGGATCGAGACGGCCTACGGCTACGCTCGTTCGAGGGTTTGCTTCAACGTACGATACGGACTGGCTAACGAGGCTCACTTTGCTGCGTGGAAAACACGAGTATCCATGCGAAGAGTCGAAAGTTTGGCTGCGACAGGTCGACCTTCCCAAAACCGCGCTGATTCACCCATGCAACGAACGAGTCGGGCTCGGCCAGCGTGCGGTGAATTGCGGTCAGGAACGCGGCCAGGCGTTCATCAGAGTCTGGTCCGTTCAACGCCGTTTGAAGCATCGCCACAAAGCGGTTGAACCACTCTGCCGAATCCAAGGGCAGCACGGGCATCATCGTCTCGACATGCTGCGCTGCTGCAGCGGCGCGTTGCGACAACGGAAGCGCACGGAGCGCGGCGATCTCACGTTCGTAGTCCTCGTCCGTCATGGCTACTCCAAGTGGCCCGCCGAAAACAGCATTTGGGCGAGTGCGGCCCAGGATGGCTTGCGGTAGACCCATTCGTCGACGTCGGCCGGCATGGGCCGTTCATGCGGCCAATACGACGCATTGAAGAAGTTCCACAGGGTGCGGTTTGACCAGATGCCCAGTTCACGATTTGGATCGAAGGCGTGGAGTTTCGCAAGCCCTTTCATGAAGACTTCGAAGTCTTCGGGCCCTTTGATGCGGTTGGCGAACGCGGTCACGGCTTCGAAAAACATGGAGGCCACCGCTTCGTTTCTTGGGGCGAGATCGATGTAGTCCAGCAGGACCAGGAACGAATGGGAGTCGCGGGCATTGAACAGCGCCTCGAGCATTTCAGGTTTCATCCGACCGCAGGCTCCAAGGGGGGGCCCGCTTGCTATGTTTCGCGGCGAGGAGGACCGCAATGCGCGAGGAACTTCGGACCATGGTCATGGCGCGTGATTTCGATGCGATCGAGCGCGCCCGGTCCACGCTTCGGGCGTCCGACGTTCATGCGGGTCGTGCAGCAGGTGTCGTTGCAGCATGGGCTTCGGATCGACGGGCCTGAACCGGCACCGGGGCAAGGACGTCCCCTTGGAGGCAACGACGAACCGGCGTTAATGTTGGCCGCACGAGCGGGGCGTCCAAGGTAGGTCCAGCGACTCCCCGATGCCGGCGCCAACCCAACTCTCGTCGATGCTCAAGGGAAGACGGCGCGTGACCAGGCAAAGGGGCGACGCGCGGCGCAGGTCAGGCAGGTGCTGGACGGGGTGTCTTGATTCGGAACTCGACTCAGAAGCGAAACCGGACCCCGCCGAACACGTGGGTGTTGTTGATGTCTGGTCGATTGTCACCCGTAGCAAGGACCTTGAACTGGCCCATGGCCATCAGGTCCACGTTGGACACGACATTGACCGACAGGAACCCGAGCCCGCCGAAGTGGCCGCGATACTGGTCGAGTCCTGTCGTTACCCCAACCGTGGGTCCCAACCCGAGTGATACGCGCTTGATGGGAACGACGAACTTGAAGTTGAGATCGAGGTCGGTGTGAGAGGTGCGCGTGTCGCCCTGCCGCAGCTCATACACGGTTGCGGCCGGGGTCACGTAAAAGGTCTCGATCAGCGGGATGTCGACAAAGAAACCCCAGGAAAAACTGGTGTCAAGGTCGAGTTCGCTCGCATCGGCCAGGTTGGCTCCCGCCACGACCCCAAGTCCGACGTTGCGTGCCGGGGAAGCCGGCGGGCGATGGGCTTCGGCTTGCATGGGGACCAGGACGGCCAATAGGGTGAGCGCAGGAATGAGACGGGTCATGGCGGAGTCTCCTGGGTACGACGGGTTGGCGCCGGGGCCTCACTGGAACAGTCCCCACTTCGTCAACCCGCGTCGTTGCCGAACCCATCCGAGTTAGACCCAGGCCATGACGAAGCTCATCCAACACCTGCTTCTTCTGCCCCTCCTCGTCTTGCTCGCTGGAGCAACGTGGCCCACCGAGCCCCACCCGGCTCCCTGGCGCTGGTCGTCGCTCGGCGTCGAGATGCAAGACCTCGCGGTGGGCACGGGCGACGAAGTCGTCGAAGGGGCGCGCGTCTACGTGCACTACGTGGGCATGCTGAACGATGGCACGGTCTTCGACGAGAGCCGCCCGCGCGGGAAGGAACTCGACTTCCTGGTCGGGAGCGGGCAGGTCATCAAAGGCTGGGAGGATGGCCTCCTCGGGATGCGGGTGGGCGGAACCCGACGGCTCGTGATTCCTGCGTCGCTTGGATACGGTTCCCAGGGAGCAGGCCGCATTCCAGGGGGCGCAACCCTATACTTCGAGGTGGAGCTGATCTCGCTGAAGCCTCCACGCAAAGCACCCACGTCGGTTCCTGAGTTGTCCGAAGATGCGTGGAAGCTCGTGCGCGGCGTCGCGGTGGCCGATGTGAAGCCCGGGGATGGCGCTCGCATCAAGCTGAAGAAAGGGGCCCGGGCTTGTCTGGATTTCGTTCAGTTTGACGCCCAAGGTGCGGCCGTGGCGAACACGTACTCGCGAGAGCGATGCACCTGGACGCAGCTCGGATGGGACAAGCTTCCGCTCTCCGTGGAATCGGGGCTGAAGGGGCTGCGGGAGTCTGGTGTGCGTGCGGTTCGTGATGGGGATAGCGTTTGGCTTGTCGAACTCACGATGGTCGGCATCTAACGTCGAAAATTGGTGGTGCGTTGGCGTTGGTGGATCGCGGCTCCGTTCCTTCGCGAGGTCGCACCACCCTGAAGGTCTAGAAATCACCTGTAATGACGTAGGGGTAGCTCCACAGGGTGACCTGAAGGAGGACCGACTTGACCCAAGCCTGATGCATCTTGTCCACGTCTTCGGCAGAGTGGTCTCCGGCTTCGAGGAACGGACGTAGGGTGTGGGTGATCGGGAGGGTCAACAGTGTGACGTGCCGCAGATGGATATGGTCGACCGCATTGGCGTTGTCGGTTCGGTTCTTTCCTACGCGATGATGCCGTCGGCCAATTTCGAGCTGGTAGTCGAGCCAATCTTGATGGTAATTGGCGTCGGCGGTGTCGAGGATCCACTGGCCGAATCTCACTCGAACCGCATCGAGGTACTCGGGTTGGACCTCACCGGCAGCCGACGAAAAATAGGCCAGCAGGTGCGGTTGCGAAGCGACAAAGCCGTACCACGTGTCGAGAATGGCATCGGTTTGGGGCTCGAGGACGTCGCGTGACATGCGCAAGTACTTCACGTCCTCGTCCGAGAACAGGACGCTCTTCTTCATGACTTCGAGGTCGGCGACGGTGATGCGAGGGTTGGACATTGCAGTTCCTTTGGCGCTCTTGGGCGCCGATGCAGCGGACGGGATGGTCTTGGAGCAGCCGGACACCGCAAGCAGTGCCCACAACGTGAGTCGGACGACGATCATGGCGACACCTCTGCGGGGAAGGACACGGTGCAGGTCTGGTCGGTGCAGTCGTTTGCGAAGGAAGCCTTTGGTTCGGCGAGGAGCGCTGCGACGGACGCGCCCAGCTCAAGGTCTTCCACATGACCGAACCATTGGTGGCGAAGCTTGCCTTGGCGGTCGATGAGCGTGAGGGTTGGCGTGCCTCGCATGCGGTACGCGCGCATCGTTTGGGGCACACCCGAAGCGTCGTGTACATCGACGCCGACAGGGAAGGTCACTCGGTATTCGCTGAGGAATGCCTCCAAGGCCACGGGCGTCATGGCGGCGTGGTGCTCGAAGACCGAGTGCATCCCGACGACGACCAACGAATTGCCGAATGCCTCCGTCAGGCGCTGGGCTTGGGGCAGCCCTCGGGCCACACAGCCGGAACACAACATCTGAAACGTCTCCAGCGCGACGACCTGACCACGCAGCGACGCCAGAGACCGCGGATTTCGTGCGTTGAACCAACGCGACGTCTTCCACTCCGGAGCGGGTTCGTTCATACTCTCCACCTAATTAGTATTGAGTCGATACTAGATAGTATTCACTCGATACTTGCCAAGAGGTTTTGAGTCGAGACGATCCTACGGCGTTCAATCCACAACGTTTCGCGACGCGACGGGGCTCGCCGCTCGGGTCGTCAGGGCCGATGGACGCCATCGACCATTCATGCCACGCTCACTCGCAGGTGAGGGCTTCCACATCGCAGACGAAGGACGCAGCAGCACCGAAGTCGGTAAACACGGCTTCCACGTCCTTGGTGGCGTACGTGTCGATCGCCACGTCTTCGGACACATTGTCGTCGGCCAACGCACCCCAGTTTGTGTTGATGCTCGTCAGCCCCGTGCCTTCGAAGAGGGACACGCCACCGCCCGCGGTGAGGGCCGTGTTCTGGATGAGGGTACAATCGGTCAACTCAACGTTGGCATCGAATAGATCGACCCCGCCACCGTATGCGGCTGCGGTGTTGCCGGTGAAGGTCACGTTGTTCACAAAGACCGTGCCCTGGTTCGTGGCGTTGACGCCGAGGCCTCCCCCGAAGTCCGCCTGATTGCCCGTGACCTCGGAGTTGGTGAACCGCATGGGCCCACTTTCAAAGTAGGCGCCACCGCCGAGGACCGCGACGTTGCCGTTCAGCACCACGTTGTCCAAGAGGGCCTCGTCCGTGGGGCCTCCCTGAATGTACACCCCTCCGCCCGCGAAGGTCGTCGTGTTCCCACTGAACTCGCCACCGGTCCAGGAGACTGGGAGCCCCGCCGTCTGGAACATCACCGCGCCGCCGTAGAAGAGTCCGTTGTTGACGGTGAACTGGGTCGCTGCATCGGCGACGGCCGAGGCGTTCGTCAGCCAGACCGCGCCTCCACCGAAGTTCGCCGAGTTGTTGGTGAACGAGGAGCCGACCAAGGTGAGGTCCGCGCCCTGGATGGCGAGGGCGCCGCCGAACCCGTACGCGCCAGACGCCTGGTTGCCGGTAAACGTCGAGTTCTCGATCTGCACCCCCCCGGGGAAGAGGGCGTAGATGGCACCGCCGGCGAACCCAACCGCCTGATTGTCGGTGAACGTACTGTCGAGAACCGAGATTTCGTACCCGAAGATGGCGCCGCCTTCGTTACCGAAGTTCAGGTCGAAGGTGCAGTCATCTACCGTGATGGAGCTGCCGGGGGCGCCGATCACTGCACTGGCGGTCGCGCCGGTGAACTCCAGCGAGCGCAGGGTCACGTCGCTCTTCTGCTCGACGACGAACACGCTGCTGAAATTCGTAGCATCCAAGACAGTGTCGCCCACGACACCGGTGACCCCGGCAATCGTGAGGTCCTTATCGAGACGGACGATGGGCTCTCCGAACGTACCCGCGCACACCTCGATGGTGTCACCGTCCACCGCACCGATCACGGCATCCAGAAGAGAGGGGTAGGGAGTGGTTCCAATCTGAGCGACCTCGGACGTGTTCGGGTCGCAGTCGCTGTCGAATCCATCACAGAGTTCAGGAGCGCCCGGGAAGACCGCCGGGTTGTTGTCGTCGCAGTCGTCTGGACCATCCTTGATGCCGTTCTTCGGAGCCTCGCACTGGATCACCGCCGAAGAGGCGAGTCCAAAGCCGTCGCCGTCGTTGTCCACCACCCAGGTCGGCGCGTCCACCGCGCCAACGTCGAGTTCGCCGTCACAGTTCTCGTCCTCACCGCCACAAACCTCATCGGCGCCCGGGTTCACGTAGGGGTCGCCGTCGTTGCAGTCGTCTCCACCGTCCGACTCCGCAATGAATCCGTCCATATCGGCGTCGAGCGGGACGTCGGTGTTAGTGTCGGCATCGGTGTCGGCGTCTGTATCGGCGTCCGCGTCCGCATCCGCATCGGCGTCGCCTTCCATGCCGGTATCTTCGGCCTTGTCCATCTCGTCACCTACGCATGCCACCGCGATTGCTAGCCACCAGAGTCGCATGTTCACCTCCGGCGCTGACTCTACACCTTGCTTGCAACGCTATCTGGGCCTTGGTTTGGACCAGTGACGCCCGCCTGGATTCTGTGTTTGGTGTAGATTGTGTTGGATTAATCTTTCATATTGTCTGGCTTGGGTTGGCGGAATTTCACACCTGTCGTCGTTTTTATGGCAAACCCGGACGCATTGCCGTTGGTTTCACGGTAGACCGGCCGATGCAATTCACGTTCGGCCTATTGTGGTGCTTAAGGCTTGCGAATAGCGGGCAGATTTTATGGAGCAAACGGGCCTTGGGCGAACCCGGTCTTATGCGGTCGGGTGTCGAGAGCGAAGGTTCTATTTGGGTCTTGGCATCGGATTCAGGGTTCGTGTCCGTTCAAGCGCCTGGATCCTACTGATCACCGCTGGCCTTCGGCGCTACGCGCCTGCAGGCTCACCGGGCGCTTCGCTCCGGCAAGCTGGTCTTCGGGGGCTTGCAGCCCCGCCAGGAATCACGGTTCGCTGATGTTCAACGTAAAGTTTCCGCGGTCCGCAGACCCGGTGCCATCAATGACGATGGAGAGCTGGTCTCCCTGTTGGACGTCTAGGGTGACGACCGAGGTATTGCCGTTCGGACCGTCATCGTTGCAGACATCCGGCGTGCCGTCGCACTCGCCGCGGAACACCGACAGAACGGTATCGAACTCGGACCCCAACGTGTCCAATCGAAGGGTACCGGTGACCGGCGACGTCCAGAGCAACACGACGTCTGGTGAGTTGGTCTGAAAGATGCTCCCTGAGCAGGTCGGTGCATAGGTGTTGTCGTAGCTAAGCGTGACGCCTTGGTAGGTCACGGGCAGTTCGGGGGGGATGGCGACATCGGTGCAGGTCAGGAGGCACGCCGACGCGTTCATGCAGGCGGACTCCTCGCAGTCGATGAGGCCGTCGCAGTTATTGTCCTTCCCGTCGTTGCACGTCTCCGAAGGGTCGTCGACGATGCCGTTGCAGTCATCGTCGATGCCGTTGTCGCAGTCCTCCACCTCAAAGGGAGACACGTCGCTGCGTGCATCGTCGCAGTCTGTGTTGTCGAGCGTGTAGCCCTCGCCTGGGTCGTCACAAGCGCGGAGGGTGTCATCAGGGTCGCCTGCGCCGTCGCCGTCGTTGTCGACGTAGTACGTCTGGGGTTCGAAGGTCTCGTCGACGCTGCCGTCGCAGTTGTTGTCGACGTCGTCGCACACCTCTACCGCTCCAGGGAATACGAGCCGGTCGTTGTCGTCGCAGTCGATGTTGTTGGTCGCTTGACCGCCTTGCACCGAGCAGCGATAGCCGATGATGCGAGCGCCGAACCCGTCGTTGTCGTTGTCCTCGAACACCAGCACCTGTTCGTCGGGCAAGCACTCGGGCTCTGGCTCGCCGGAGCAGGCCGCGAGACCCGGGGCCGCCAAAATCACGAAGCCCAATCGATGCATGTTGTTCCTCCCCATGAGGTCGTGTCGTCCATCCGATGACCTTGGGACGAATGGTAGACCAGGTGCCTTTCGCGTGGATGACGCATATTCCAATGCTCGATTTAGAGGAGCGGGGTGCGAAAGAACTGTATCGGATCTGGGTGACCTACTCGAGTTCTTCGGTCACCGGGAACAGCTGGACCGAGAGCTGGAAGACGCGGTGAGGGCCGTCGGTGGTCTGGTCGTCGGACATCGTGGCGAGGCGTCGCACGAGGTTCTCGATACGGCGCTTGAACTCAGGAATCATCGCGGTCGGGACGGTCGTGGTCGACACGATGACCAATTGCTGGTCGTTCATGTCGCGATCGAGCGTGCGGAGGCGCTCGGGAACGACCTCGCTGTGGTACTGGCGGACCGCCTGCCGGCTCGATTCCGAGAAGGCTTCAAACTTCATCTCAGAGGGTTCCAACCGGTCGCCACGGCGCTCGAGAAATCCGAGGTCGAGCAGGGTATCGATCGCAGCCCTGGCCTGCTGGACACTGATTTTGGGCCGGAGGAGGTTGGCCACCCACTCAGGGTCGTCGCGAAAGCCCGACAGGCTTGCCAGTTCGCGAATGACAGGGACCCACCAGAACTCGAGGAACTGGGTGACGTCGGACTCCGGTACGTGATCGTCACGGCGGAACTTGCCGTACCGCTCGACGGCAAAGATGCGCTCGAGCACCGCGTGTCGGCTCGCGAGGGTGGGCGCGGATTGGAGTTCGACGAGGAGCCCCAGGTAGTTTCGCTCCGCGGGTCCGAGTTCCATCGCCCGAGCGAAGGCGTCGAGTGTATCGGGCCGAGGGGTCCGAGAACCGTTGAGCACGTTGGAGACCGCGGCCTTGGAGCAATTCCCCGCGCGTGCGAAGGCGGCGTAGGAGTAGTCAGGATCCGATTGCTTCCGCTCTTGGATCCAGTCCTTTAGGAAGGCACGATGGTCGAGGTAGCTGAAGATGCTGGGTACTGGCATCCGAGGTCCACCCCCGAGCCTCACGGAGGAGTCCCGCGAGCAAGATGGAGTGTATCGAGCCTCACCACATGACGCCCATGAGGGAACCTTTCGTCACGTGGTCCCTTCGACCGACGGTGCAGATTAATCTGCCATCGTGGATCGAGAAGATGGGCCTTCCGGGCGCCCTGCCAAGTCCGCTTCAGTGCTCCTGCCGGACAATACCTTCATTGGCCGGAAGCAAGAACTGTCTGCGGTAGAGCGGGTCTTTGAAACAGGCCGACGGCTCGTGACGATCACCGGGGTTGGGGGCGCAGGAAAGACCCGGCTCGCGTTGGAGCTGGCTCGCCGTGTCTCGTGGTCGGTGATCACGATCGATCTGTCCGCAGCTCGTCAGCCCCAAGATCTCCTCATCGCCATGGCGGGAGCGCTGCGGGGGCGCTGTCCAGACGAAACGGCCGAGGGCATCACGGCGGGGCTTGCGAACCTCGAACCTTCGTTGTTCGTCATGGATGCGGTGGAAGGTGCACTTCCGGTGGCTGCGGCACTCATCGATCAATGGCACCGCGGGGCTCCTGCCGTGCGGTTCGTGCTCACATCACGGATTCCGCTCGGCCTGGCATCCGAGCAGGTGGTGCAGCTGGGCTGCCTTGAACCCGAAGAGAGTTTCGCACTGCTCATCGATCGGGCCCAGTCCCTAAACTTCCGCTTTAATCCCGATGAAGATCGCCAGACCCTGTTTGAGGTCCTCGAGCGTCTCGAGGGGATTCCGCTCGCCATCGAACTCGCCGCGGCACGCACGCAAATGCTTTCTCCCAAGCAGCTCTATGAGCGCTTGGATGAGCCGTTGGGGCTCTTGCGGAGCCATCGACACGCGGCATCACCGCGGCACGCAGCGATGGAGGCGACCCTCGAATGGTCGTGGGAGTTGCTCCGTCCCCCCGAGCGGGCGGTACTCAAGCGATTGTGGGTGTTCGACAAGAGTTTCAGCGTGGGGGCCGCCGAGGTCGTGGCGAGTGCGGCGCGCACGAATCCCGTATTGCCCGTGGTCGAAGCCCTGGTCCAGCACGGGCTGATTCGTCTTCTGGAATCTTCCACGGGGCGGCGCTTGCGGTTGCTTGGCGTGGTCCGAGAGTTCGTTGCGGGCCGGCTTAGCGACGCGGAGCGCGAGGAGGCCGAAGTCCTCCACACCGCCTACTTCATGTCGCTGATCGAGCCCTTCGTGGACGCCGAAGGGTTCATGAAGCAGCTCCTCGATGCGTGCGATCCGAGCTTGCCCCCAGAGGTCGACAACCTGGAAGCGATCGTCATGCGACCGTCCGCGATCGCCGCAAATCGCATTCATGCGACATTGGCCCTGGTGGCGATCCTGTGCCGCCAAGGTCCGGCCAGTCGCGTTCAACGCATCCTCGATCATGCGAACCCGTCGCCGTCGACCGGGCCATCGCTTGACGACATTCGACTCGATCTCGCCATGGTGACCGCCAAGCGATTCCTCGGAACCCGAGGACCCTCCCAAGCGCGTCTGGGTCAGGCGGTGCGGGTGGCTGACGACAATGGACGGCCCCGGCTCGCCGCCTTGATTTGCCACTATCAGGGCCGCGAAGCGCGCATTCAAGGGGACTTGGAGACCTGCGCGAGGTTGTACGACGAGGCGCTCGAACGGGCCGAGCGTTCCGGCAGTGACGTGGTCATTGCCCAGTGTGTGCAGGGACCCGCCATCATGCACTTTCGCACCGGTGCCATCGAACAGGCCGTGGTGGCAGCCCATCAGGTGATCACGTTTGCGGAGACCCACGGGTTTAGACGCTTGCGGTGTGACTGGCTTGTGAACCTGTCGGTCGCCTTCTACGATACGGGTCGCGTCGAGCAAGCCATCCACACCGCTCGGCAAGCGGCCAAGCTCGCATCGGAGACCGGGAGCTTGAACGTGGTGGCGATGAACTCGATTCATCTCGCCGAGTATTGCCTCGCGGCAGACCGCATCGCGGACGCCGAGACATGGCTCGAGAAGGCCGAGCAATTGTGGGAAGAGGCTTCGGTTCAGCCTGCGAATCCGATGGCGGGGCTCAATCGCATCCGTTGTTGGCTTGCCTTGGTGAAAGGCGAACTTGACGATGCGGAAGAGGCTACCGAACTGGATCGTTGGACTCGGTTCACGTCACACCCAGGGCTGGTTGAGGCCGTGGCCAACAGCTGCCGAGGCGTGCTGCAACTGCTGCGTGGGGAGCACACGATGGCGCTGCAGCATTTCGATCGGTCGATGGCGGCTCGCGAGCGGTGGTCGATCCAACAGGCCGACACCCAAGTCGACTTGGGGTTTCGTGCATTGGCCCGGGCTCTCGAGGGTGATGCACCAGGAGCGAATCGTGATCTGGTCGAAGCCTCGCGGCCGGGAGACCCCGGTCCGCGGGTGGACCAAGTCCTGACGTTGCTTGGGCAAGCGGTCCAAGTCGCCCTCGGCGAGCCAGAGGCGCGTACGGCGAGCCAAGCGATGGTCGCCTCCTTTCAGCCGTCGACGAGCGAGTGGATCGCCTATCCTGAAGTCGTCATCGCAGGCCGGCTACTCCAACAGCTTCTCGACGCGAACGGGCTCTACGGCCCTCTCACCCTCGTGGCGGGCCCGAATGTGGCGTGGGTCCAGGTCGGCACAGCGCCCATCGTGGATTTGAGTCGGCGCAGGGTGCCCCAGCGTTTGCTGCAACGACTGATCGAAGCCCATCGACATTCTCCAGGCCAGTCCGTGACGACCGAACAATTGCTGCAGGCGGTGTGGCCGCAAGACAAAGCGAAGCGATCGTCACTCGAAAACCGGTTGTGGGCTGCCGTGTCGAAGCTTCGCAAGGCCGGGTTCGATCGGGTGATCGAAAGGGCTGAAGGCGGCTATCGGATTCCTCCTGACGTGATCGTGTTGTTCAAGCAAGGCGCAGGGTAGCCGACCTTACCCACCTTACGCGGCCTTGCGTTTCGGGATTGCGTTTACAGTGGGATGACGCAACGCTCTCCGGAAATGGACAACCCGGTGGACACTGAAAACAATGGTTTTGCTCTGGTTTTAAAGGATGGGCTCGAGCTGAATTGTGCGCTGAGACTTATTGCGCCTTGCAAGTTGCATTGGCCCATGGATGGGCATGGTGGCTCCTCCTACGTTCGTTTCGGCTTCAAGAACGGAGGTATGTCATGTCTCGCTTCGCATTCGTTACCGTCACTGCGCTGCTGATGGGTTGCGCAACCCAGCCCGATGCTACAGAATCCGATGAAGAATTGCTGGAAAGGGCTCGTACGCTTGGTCTATCGGATTGTGTAGACGCCTACCTGGCGTGTACGGGCTCCCCGAGGGACTGCATTTCAGTGCTATCGGACTGCATCGATGGAGCGTCGAGCGGATGCAGCGCAGGCTCGTCGGTGAATGGTGAGAGCCGTCGCATGGAGTGTACCGACGGCGACTGCACCTGTACCGAAAACGACATTGAGGTCGGGACCTGCCAAAGTGATTCCTGTGCGCTTCCCGGTGGATGCTGCGACGCCTTCTTTGGCGGCCAGGATCCGACGGACAGCGGTACGCCAAGCACCGATACCGGAACCGGCCCAGGAACGACGACCGATAGCGGTGCCCCGCCTTCGACGGACGAATGTGGCGCGGGCAGCACGGTCAATGGCGTGAGCCAGCGCATGGACTGCATCGACGGGGACTGCACCTGCACCGAGGATGGCGTTGAGTTGGGCACCTGCCCCGATGATGAGTGCCTCATCCCTGGCGGATGCTGTGACGCGTTCTTCGGCGGAAGCCCGACCCCCAACCCGACGCCGGGTTCGGGTTCGGTGGTGAACTGCAGCGGCGCGAGCGCAAACGGTAGCGGGGATTCGTGGCAAGTCGATTGCGGCAGTGGCACCTGCACGTGCTTCGCGAACGGTGTTGAGGTTGGTCAATGTGCGACCAACGCCGAAGCGTGCGCAATTCCCGGAAGCTGCTGCGACGCCTTTTTCTAGGTCGTTCGGAGGCTCATCGCATCCTCCGGATCCCACGTGGACGAGGCTACGGGGCATCCCCGAGTTCAAGTCGGAGATTCAGCGCAGCCGACGCCTGTGTCCCGCAGCGGTCCTCGACATCGACGGACAACATCACCGGATCACCGTCGAGTTCGACTGGGTTGGGATGGAACAGCTGGACGAGCTGCCCGACAAACTGAATGGTGTCGCCGTCCAAGTCAAACCCCCGCTGTTGGTCCAGGTAGATCGACAGTTCGCGGTCTGTGACGACGGAGATCGACACCATCGGGTCGTCGTAGCCCAAACCAGAGGCGGTCCCCTGCACCAACCCTTGGGCCCGGACGCTCACGAAGACGTGATGGCCGCCCTGAGGCCCCGGGTAAAAGCCGATGGGACCTTCCGCGGTCAGCGGCTCGAACGTGGCGGTGCCGGTGCCGACTTGCAGCGACGCCTCGCCGGCCACGTCGGCACAGTTGACGTCTGGGATGGGCTCGAGGGCTTCGGGGGCGGCATTGCAGGCCCCGGCGGCGACACAGAGCCACAGAGGGGAAGATCGCATGGGTGCTCCGTTGGAGGCCAGATAACGATTTGCCCTCGTCGTGGTCAGGGCCGGGAGAACGTGAGCAAGGCCCGGATCTCCACGGGCGTATTCCCCAAGGTGGCCACTCGGGCGGGGATCGTGGACACGAGGCACTCCTTGAGTCGCGCCTGGCGTTCCCGTGGGGCGCGGAGCCAGTCCACATCAAAGCGATCCACCACACCTCCTGCTCCAAGGATCAAGTGCAAGCCTGCGATGCCCGAGGTCGAATCGGGTTGCGCGTCCTGGAGGCACATCCGCGGCGCGAGCGCGATGGCTTTCGCCACGTCGTCACGGGCCAACGGGCCACGGACCCATGGCGGGCTCACCGACACGTCCATCATGCGGTACGGATCGCTACGATAAAACCACGATCCTGGGTAGATCGGCCGCATCGTGACCCCAAGCGGAACGCCACATGCCGTGGGGCCGGTCGATGACGGTACGAGCGGGGTGTGGCGGGTAGACAAGCGTAGCTTCAAGGCATACTTTCCCTGCCGCGCATTGTGCGACCCGTCGTCGTGCATCGAAAGGTAGTACCTTAGGTTTCGCGCAGTGAGGATCCCGGGAGCGGGTTCGCCGCCCAAAGGGCGTTGCACCTCGATAGTCGAGGCGACGCCTCGTCCCACGAGGCGCACTTCGGGTGGGTGCGAGCCGGGTCGGTAGAGGGCCTGTAGGTGGACCGGATAGCCGGCGAACAGCTCCGGAATCGTGCTGTGGGTCCAGACCTCGGTGTTCGGATTCGCGAAGGCCCAGTCCACCACGACCGGTCGGGCGATGCGCCGCACGAGTCTCCGGGTGCTTTCCGCGGCATCACCGGAGTGCACGACGACCTCCCCTCCGCTCACGGCGGCGAGGGCCCGTACCGCTCCGTGATCGAGGGTGGGGTCGGTCGCGAGGGCGACGAACGGAGCCCCGTCAAGACGCTCGCAGACGGTCTCCCAGTTGCGCAGCTCGCCATCGGTCAACAACACCACGAGGCGAAGGCGCCGGCTTGGCTTCCACGCCTCGAGGGTTCGGACGAAAGGAGACTGCTGACAGACGTGATTTGGCCGGAGTCCCTTCAACCATTCCTTGGCTTGCGCAATCAGTTTCGGGGAGGCCGCACGGAACTTCGGCCGATCGGGACGGGGGTACCGCCCGACCTCGACCAGATCGAAGCGGTCTTTGGGGCCGAGGCCTGCGAGCAGTTCCTGGGCTGCAGCCACCGAGACGGCGAGTTCAGAGGCGTCCTGCGCGGTGTCGACGGCGATGAGGAGGTCTCGTGGATGGATGGGACGACCGGTGTCCCACGGCACTTCGAGGGTCACCGACACCCAGCCGGCGTTGTCGCTCTGGGGCGGGAGGACGCGGGTCCCCGCTCGGATCAAGCCATCCTCGGGGCCTCGCCAGGCGATGACGATCGGGCCGTCGCTTCGCTCCTCGACAAAGGACCGAATCCCAAAGCCTTCGTCCACGGTGAGCCGAGCGCGGGTGGGGCGTTGCCCGTGGGGAACCTCACGGTGCGCGTCCCGGCCTCGACCGACAAGGGAGCCACGTGTTCGACGGTGAGTTCGACCTCGTGCCCCGGGTCTCGACTCCGCGGACCATGGCGCCGACCGGCAGCTGGGTGAGGAAGGTGGCGTCTACGGTTTGTGCGAATGGGTTGGCGAACCGATGGGTCGCGGTGACGAAGACCCAGCCTTCCTCGGTGGTGGCCTGGTAGGTGGTTTCCTGTAACGAAAACAGGTCTTTGTCCGGTGTGATGAGCACGGGCCCCGCGGCCAGAGCCGCGGCCAATAGGGGGTTCACGAACACTCCAGGGCGACCGTCGGTCTTCTGAGTCAGCGTCAGCCTACCGTTTCAAGTGTGCGGTGGGCTGGTTGAGAGACGCAGACATCACCGGCTCTCGCCGACCTTGACGGTGTTCTGACGGTCCTAGGTTCTGCTGCGGTCAACCCGGAGGTCTTATGCGCCCCTTGTTCATTCTCTCTTTCGCGATCGGCTGCCTTCCTTTTGGGGTTGGCGGAACGTCGACAACGACCGACTCTGACGCGACAGAACTCACGACCTGGGCCGGCTTCGGTCCCATGACCCTGGGGGTCGCCGGTGACGAGGTGATGGAGCAAGTCTTCGCCACTGCGGGGGGGGATTTGGGCGTGGATGATCCGCCGGTGGCCACGGTCGTGCGTGACGAGATGGCCGAGGCCGACCGGCTCGTTGATGGCCGCGAGTTCACGAACCTGTCGCTTCGGTTTGACACCGACCAGGAGGCGATCTTCGATGCATGGCGAGAGGGCCGAGACCTCGTCGATCTTCAGGGCGTCTTTGGCATGTTGCTGACCGGTCCAGACGGGGGCCGTGGGGTGGGGGGCGCGTCGTCTGGGTACCGCTGTCGCGTCGACTTCGAACATCGAGAGCGTCTTCCCGACAATCCCTTCAGTCCCGATACCCTCAATCAGCGCTACGGGGTGACCGTCGCATGTATGGATGCGCCCTGGGAGGACATCGGCACCATCGACCCTGGCGAAGGCGTGTATGCGACCATCGATGCTCAGTACGACAGTTTTGTGATCGTCGGTCGATAACCGCAGGCGGACCGCGCAGGCAACCCGTAACGACGAGCCAAGCGCCGCTACGTGGGCCTTCAGCTCTTGGCGGCGACTTCGCTGGACAGCTTCTCGGCGAACTCTTCCAGCACCATGGTGCCCAGGTCTCCTTCCTTTCGCTTCCGGACGCCCACGGTTCCGGCTTCGGCCTCACGTCCGCCTACGACCAGCTGGTAGGGGACTTTCTCGAGTTCGGCGCGACGGATCTTGTAGGGCAGACGCTCGTCCGAGTCGTCGAGCGCGGGACGGAGACCCAACTTCTGCAGTTCTTCTTTGACCTTCCGGCCGTAGTCCACAAACTTTTCCGACAACGGCAAGACCTTGACTTGCACCGGGGCCAGCCAAGTCGGGAAGTTGCCCGCGTAGTGCTCAACGAGGATGCCGAAGAAGCGTTCGATGCTTCCGAGCAGCGCCCGGTGGATCATAATGGGCCGATGCCCAGAGTTGTCGGCTCCGATGAACTGGAGGTCGAAGCGCTCTGGCTGGTTGAAGTCGAGTTGAACCGTGGTGAGCTGCCAGGTTCGGCCGATGGCATCCACGACCTTCACGTCGATCTTGGGACCGTAGAAAGCGGCTTCACCCTCAACGCGCTTGAACTCGATGTCACGGTCCGTAAGCACCTTGGCCAGCGTAGATTCGGACAGGTCCCAGATCTCGTCGGAGCCCTGGTACTTCTCCTTGTCCGACGAGTCCCGCACGGACAACTCGACTTTGTATTCGGGGAAGCCAAAGGTTCGGTACATGAGCTGGGCAATGTCCAGGACGGCTCCAAGCTCGGCCTCGAGGGTGTCTTCCGTGCAGAAGATGTGGGCATCGTCCTGGGTGAAGCCGCGCACCCGCATCAGGCCGTGAAGCGCGCCGGAGCGCTCATAACGGTACACCGTGCCCAGCTCGGCATACCGCATCGGCAGCTCTCGGTAGGAGCGCTTGCGTGAGCGGTAAACCCCAATGTGGAACGGACAGTTCATGGGCTTGAGCTGGTATTGCTCTTCGTCGATGTCCATGGGGCTGTACATCGAGTCGGTGTAGTGCTCGGTGTGGCCGGAGCGGTCCCACAGCGTACGCGGCGCAATGTGAGGCGTAAACAGCAGATCGTAGCCGTGAGTGAGGTGCTGCTCCCGCCAAAAGTCTTCGATCTGTTTCCGGATGAAGGCGCCGTTGGGCAGCCACAATACGAGGCCGCCGCCGTACTCTTGGGTGATGTGAAACAGCTCGAGGTCCTTGCCAATTCGGCGATGGTCTCGTTTCTTGGCTTCCTCGAGCATTTCGAGGTGGGCCTCGAGGTCCTCTTTGCTGTCAAACGCCACGCCGTAAATGCGGGTGAGCACAGGGCGCTTCTCGTCCCCGCGCCAATAGGCACCCGCGAGGTGCGTCAGCTTGAAGTGCTTGAGCTTCTTGCTGTAACGGACATGAGGGCCGGCACACATGTCCGTGAAGTTGCCGTGCTTGTAGAAGGAGACCGAGGGCGATTCGATCTCGATCATCTTCTCAAGCTTGTAGGGCTGGTCCGTGTCCTTGGCCCAACGAATGGCCTCTTCCTTCGAAAGCGAGAACTGCTCGAACTTGTGGTTTCCCTTGGCGATCTGCTTCATCTTCTTCTCGATGGCAGGCAGGTCGTCCTCGGAGAGGGGCTCCGGGGTTTCCATGTCGTAGAAGAAGCCGTACTGGGTGTGAGGCCCGAAACCAAACTTGGTACCTGGGTAGAGTTCGGCGACGGCCGAAGCCATGAGGTGGGCGGCGCTGTGGCGAATGGTGTCCACTGGGGAAAGCTCGCGCGCAACCGTATCGTAGCTTTCTTCTTCGGTATCGCTCATTGGGACCTCCGTGGTCGCTTCCTACCGCCTCGACGACCGGCGGCAGGTGCCTGCTTCGCAAGCTGTCAAGTGCTAATACCCGACGCCAGGAGTGGCTCGCACCGACGACGCGACATTTCCACCTCCTACGACAAACCAGCTTGCAACGGCGACTCCCGGACCTGCAGCGTGGCGCGGCCCCTCAGGTTGTACGACTGGCCCCGGAGCGGTTTCGCCGTGGCCTTCACGGAACAACAGGGCGTCTAGGCCTCGTCAGGGCCCCTTTCTGAAGCGGGGCCACACCAGTCGCGTCATGAGGACGAGGGCCGGGATTCCCAATCCGAACCAGCCCACAACATCCCACCATCCATCGCCAAACAAGGCGGCGACAAGCCCGATGAGCGTGGACAAGGAAAGTGCGATGAGATGACGGTATTCGTTCACGGACTCTCCTCCGTAATTGTGGAACGTCGCCGGATGGCGAACGCCCACGCCCCGGTCAGAGAAAGGCCAAATGCCCCCAGGCCGAGGCCTGCCCAGGCGAGTTTTAAGGGTAGCCCTCCATAATTACCAAAATGAAGAGGTCCCGACAACAGGAGCACGGTGAGGTACCACGGAGGCTCGACGTGTTGGATGGTGTTCGCCGCCGCAGCATCGATCAAAACCAAGGTGAAGAGGTTTTCCGCCAGCCCCTCCTTTCCCTTGCGGAATACCGTGTAATGGTGCTCCCCGGTTAGTTCGTTGCCAGGATAGAGGACGAACGTAGCCAATGGGTCATCTAGGTCCAGTCCGGCTGCGTCAAAGGCACGACTGAGTGAAACCGGTGGGTCGGACGCTTGGTCCGGAGCGTCGGCGGTTAGGGTGACCAGCTCCGTCATTTGCCAGATCGTTACAGGAATTTCCTCTAAGGCTAGGATGGCCCCGGAGAGGGACACCACGACCAGGAACGGGCCCGAGACCCCCCCAATAAGCTTGTGGGTGTCGCGCAAACGTGCACCGCGCGGGTTTTTGCGTACCGTTCCAAAGGCGGCTCGCTTCATGAAGGGCCCATACAGCACCAGGCCCGAACCGATGAGTCCGAAGAGCGCCAGACCGAATCCCCCGACCAGCACTTTGCCTGGAAATCCCAGCAACAGGCTGGCATGGAGGTCCAGTAGCCAGTCCGTCGCCTCGTGACCCAGGCTTTCGGTGAGCGTCCCATCCGCTCGCGAAACGATGACTTCGGTTGCTCCATCAAACGCGCCAATCCCCGGGGGTTGCATGAAGAGGCCGAGATGGCGTCCTCCGTTCTTCTGGAGGTCCAACGCGAGAGGTCGAAGACCGGGATGGGCCTGTTCTGCAGCAGCGATCAACGCTGGAAGCGGGAGGCTCGCCGTACCGCCTCCATCACCGAGTGACGCCAACTCCAATTCAGACCGGAAGATCAACAGGACGCCGGTCAGTGACAGCAGGGCGAGGTTCAGGGTCACGATCACGCCGGTAATGCGGTGCAGCGTCCACAACCGGCGCGTCATCTGGCCTGTCATGGGTCGGCCCCTGGGTCGAGGTCAACCACGCCGAATTGAACGCCTGTCAGGACCAGCGCGGGGACCGGCGCAGCGGGTTCATCGATTCGGTAGAGGGTGGTCGACGAAAAATCAGCCGCCGCCACTGCATCGTAGCGGCTCCCTGATGCCTCGATGGCCGCACTCAATGCCGCGGTGCGGGGGGGAATGCCCTCGACGACTTCGCCCAATCCCATGTCGTCGGCAAGCGGAACTCGGTAGGTTCGCCAGGCGGGTGTTCCGTTGATTTCGCTAAACGATGCGCCCAGCGGCGCTACGGTTTCGTCGTAGCCAAGTACGTAGGCTTCATCGCCGCCGGCTCCGACCAATCCACCACTCACTGGCGTGCCGGTAATGGACTCGGTTTCGACGAAGAACGTATCGTCGAATGCCAGCTCCCCCGAACGAATCCGAAGAATGCAACTTGGCCCTGTTCCGTTCGCTTGCGCTCCTCGGACAGCGCCGTTGAAGGCGTCGGATGCCACGTAGATGTCGCCGTTCCCTGCCACAACTACATTCGTGAGGTAGCTACACCGATCATCATCGAGAACCGAAATCGCATCGGTCTCGGTATTGATCACGACGACGCGAGCGAGGGTGGCCGCCGTACCTTGCTCGAGGTTCCGGTACAGGACCGGGAAGAGCAAGTCAGGTCCCTGGCGAGCGGGCACCACCCCCAACACGGTCTCGGTATTCGCGGGGTCAGGCGATTGAATGATATCGAGGTCGAATTCCGAGACGATCGTCATGTCGGTCGGATCGAAGACGAAGCCTACGGCTGAACTCTCGGCAAGATAGTAGGCCTTCGTCTCGTCGATAACCGCGATTCGGGGCGGCACTCCGGTCAGGCTCACGCCTTGCCCCGCAAACGAGATTCGCCCTGCTTCCAGCACGCCGTCCTCGGTGACGTCGAATCGAATGGCCTCAGGCGCCTCTCCGCTGCTCACAAGCAGGGATCCGGGGGTGGGGCCTGCAACAAACAGGCTTGCACTAGGCAACGGCAGATTCTTCGCTGGATCGATGACCGCTGTGGCATCCAGTGACGAGGTGAAGGCCGCGAATGACTGAAAGCCTTCCGGGCTCACCACAAGCTGGTTGATCGCGAACCGTTGGTCGATGGGCACCGAAACGACCTCGCCGGCGCATGCCCAGAGCAGGCAGGACACCAACAACGATCTTGGGAACATGGGTCTTCCTCCGCTTGTTGAAAACGAAATTCATCTGCAAACTAGGGGGCCCTCGGCACCAAGTCAAGTGACTTGGTTGAGATTCCAGGTCACCTGACTTGGTAGGTCGCGTCCAAAGCCAAGACCGGGTAAACAGCAGGGAATGACGTCGCAGTTCCCGGATTCTGATCGGGCGTCGGTGCGCGAGCGGATTTTGGAGGTGGCGCTCCGGCACTTCGCTGAACACGGAGGCCGAGCGAGTCTGCGTCGCATCGCATCCGACGCGGACACCTCACTCGGTGCGTTGCAGCACTACTTTCCGACCAAGGCGAACCTCGCCAAGGCCGTTGAGGAGTACGCGACGCGTCCATTCTATGAACGCCAAGGGCCGACGTTCGAGATCGTCGATATGGACTTTCCCGCTTTTCTTCGGACCGGGTTGCTCACCTACCTTTCATTCACTCGAGAGCACCCCGACGTGGTGGCCCTGGGCACGCGACTCGCCACCGAACGTCCAGACCACCAATGGCCCGGCGAAGCAGAGACGAACGCAGAGTTGATTCGACGGATTCGCGTTGCTCAAGACGGGGCGACGCTCAAGGACTTCGATCCACGATGGTTTGTCGTGCTCCTCGAGGCACTGCTGAACAGCTGGTCGTCGCACCGCGATCATCTCATGCGCCATCTTCCAGAGGTCGCAGACGAAGATGCCGACGAGCAGTTTGTCCGATTTGCGGCCGACCTGGTGCTCAATGGAGCACGCCCCCGCGACCCCGAACCTTGACCCGCTGACGACCATGTACGCGTCTGGGTAAACGGCGTCACCTTCCTACACCCCACCGATGCTGCGTGGTTCGACGTTCTTGGCGTTCAACGGCCCCACCGATCGGCGTTTGGCAAGGTGGCGATTGGGTTTTGAGGGAGAAGCTTGATAATGAAAATGATTTTCATTATCATTGCGTTGGCTCGCCGGTAGGAGGTGTGTCATGGCCATGCGGAAAATCAGTCTCCTCCGTTTGTCTCCGAACCGTTGAAGCGGTGCCGCCAAGCATCTCCTACCGGGAAGCTCTACGGCCCAAGGTCAACGACGCATGGACAGAAATATGCTTCGCCGCTTCTCATTGGCATTTACCCTTTGCGCAGTCATGGCCTGTGAAGCGGAGTTGCCCGCGACAGCTCCTCCCCCAGATGCGGACCCGGCTTATCTGGCGGTTGGTGGGGTGTTCAGTCCTGACGGGTTGACGGGGTATGCCGCAGTGATCGACGAAGTCGCACCCAACACCCAGGTCGACCTCGACGCGGCTTTGGCGTTGGCGAGTGGCGCCACGATTGCGGTGCCGGAAGGTGCGGAAGGGGTCTTCTACATTGGGCTTGCCGACTCGCCGGTCATTCAGCGCTACGAGCTTGGCGATGACAACGTTCCCGTTGTCGCTGGGGAACTGAGTCTTGCCGGACTAGGATTGCAGGCCGCGAATGGGGGCCGAAACCCCATCCAGTTGTTCTCAGAGACCGAAGCCTACTTGGTGGATGGTAGTTCGCTGCAGGTCATTGGGTTCGATCCGACCGCAATGATCCTCCAGGGAGACCCCATCTCCATCGGAGATTTAGCGGAGCCTGAACTGGGTCTTGGGGTCAATTTCATCCATCGGGACGGAACGCGTCTCATTCTGTCGACCCGGTACTTTCGCGACGACGGCTCGGCCGAGATCCTCGGTAAGGTCGCCATCATTGACACCGCTACGGGCGATGTGATCGTCGATAGCGAAACGCAGTGCGCGAACCTCGCTACGTCGGTCGAGGACGCGTCGGGCAACCTCTACTTTGCGTCCCACTCGTCGCAGGCGGCCCGATACTCGGGTGGTTTCGCTGGGGAGCCGGCGGGCGAGCCCTGCATGGTCCGCATGCTTCAGGGGGCCGATGGATTCGACGACGACTTCTACGTTTCGCTCGAAACATTGACTGGCCGCCCTGCAGGATTCGCGATTCAGGGCTCGGGCGACACCGCGTACCTACTGACGTTCGATGAAGCAGCGAACCCGGTCACCAAGGACAATGTCGACCGCTTCACATCGCGCGGGGTCTGGGAATACTACCAAGTCGAACTCGGAGATGCACCGGTTGCGACTGCGGTTCCTGGCGTTGGAACCACGGCTGCGTATGGCCTTGCTTTCCGGACCGAGGTGGGGGCAGACCGCGTGGCAACGCCCTACGTGGCTGCGGTGGCAGCAGACCTCGCCTCGTCCACGTTCTACGACGTCTCGGACCCGCAGGACTTTGTGGAAGCGATGACCGTGCCCGGTTTTGGCTTTGGCGTGTTTCGAGTTCGCTGATGGAGTGTAAAGGACTGTTGCCGACCTAGCCGGACGCCCATTGCGGCTTGTTGGAGGCGACACTACGAGAGGCCCATGGCGCGTTGTTGGATGGCTGGCCCATGGTTGGGATGGGCCCTTTTGGCTGGTTGCACAAGTGATCCCGAGCCCATGGGTGGCAACCCGGCGCCCGCCGGTCCGCTGTATGGGCTGTCGGCGCTCATCCCAGGGGATGTTCGAACGTCGTACCTGGCGTTCGTAGATCGGCTTGATGCCGACCTCGAGATTGACCTTAGCGATACGCTCGAGATTCCTAATGCGGGCCTTGCGATTGCTGCTCCCGAACCCGATCGGTTCTTCCTCATCGATGGGCAAGCGCCGCAAGTGAGTCGATGGACCCTTGGCGAGGACGGCACGCCGAATCTCATGGGGCAGCTCTCGTTTGCTCAGATTAGCCCCAGCGCAAACTCTGCTCGTCCCGCAAACTTTGCCTACACCGCTCCTACGCGGGGCTATGTGTTCGACACTCTCATCGAAGACCTGGTACTTTGGAACCCCCAAGATCTCGCCATTGAAGGGGTCGTTAGCCTCGAAGAAGAGATCGATTTCGGTGGGTTTTTCGCGTCTGTCGGTTCCCGAACGGTGTGGCGTGGCGATGAACTCGTCGTCCCCATGACATCCTTCATGTTCACGGGAAGCATTGGGCCAACGTCACGCCTACTGTTCATCGACTCTGCGACCGACGCCGTATCGCAGGTGGTGGAGATCGGCTGTGCGGGGGTGAGCCACGTCATCGTCACCGAGGATGGCACGCTGTACGCCGGTTCGGATTCCTCTTCGATCACGAACCGCCTTGCGGAGCTAAGCGACGGGGACGAATGCATCGTCCGCATTCCCCCTGGTTCCTATGAGATCGAAGAGCGTACGCTGATTGCCGAACGGACCGGCGGTGTGCCAGCCGGAGGCCTCTACCCATCTTCTGGCACGTATGCCTACATGCGTGTGTTGGACGAAAGTCTTGTCCCCGATGGACCGAGCACGATTGGTGAACTTAACGGTACGCCGCTGTGGCATTGGGGACGCATCGATCTTGCGGGTACCGAGGACGTCGAGGTGTTCACGGACCGAGATCCGGTGGCCCAGTCCCCCCTTGCCTTTGTAGTTGATGATGTGACGTGGGCGGTCGAACCTGGTGCGGATCTCGCAAGTGGGCGTTTGGTGGATCTGTCCGGTGAAGAGCCGGTTTCCGGTGTTGAACTACGGGGGATCGTTCTGAACGCCTTCCGTATTCGATGAGGCTACAGACTCAAGACGGAAGCTTGCTTGCGATGCCATCGAGCAGTAGGTCGAGGCCAAGTTCAAATCCCTGTTCGCGAAACTGGAGGTGCGGTCCATTCTCAGTCCACGACGTCTCGCGGCGTTCGGGGAACACCACCGCCCAGCCGAGGGCGTGCATCGACAACACCCCAAAGAACAGACGTGCGGTTTGAGTATCGAAGCCCGCCTGGCTTAGGCATTGGACCACCGCCTGCACGACAGGGCCTGTCTCGTCTTGGTGCAAGTCGGGGGGCAGGTTCTGCGCCGCCGCGGTGAGTCCGGGAAACGCCGCCGCATGTGCCCGACTGGCGACACACCAACGCCGTAGATCCTCTCGCCAATTGCCGGTGTGGGGCGGCTTTTGCCAGCGGCGCTGCCACTCAGCCACCGCATCGGCCAGCAGGTGATCGGCGGTGGGGGCGAGTCGATAGAGGGCGCGAACCGAGACGTTCAACCGCTGAGCCACCTGCTGCCTGGTGAGCCCTTCGACTCCTTCGTCTCTGATCACATCGAGCGTAGCCGCCGCCATGTTCGACGGGGTCAGTTCGGTCCCCGCGACCGGTCGGCCGCCGCGTGCAGATCGACGAGAACCCCGGGATCGATTGGTCACCGCAATGACTAACCAACGATAGCCGTCAAGAGTGAGATGCATACTTCATGTAGTATGAAGTTAGTGCTGCCGCGCTCTGCACGGGCGCGGTGGTCCTGCTAGCCAATGAGGTCCGAATGTTTTCTTTTCGCTTGCAATGGGGTGACATCTTGCGCCACGGGCTCGTCTTGAGCGCCGGCTTCACCGCGGTGGTCTTGCTGTCCTACTGGATCGAACCGCTTGTCTGGGCGAATGACTTTCCACCCGAAGTACAGGACGCCCTTGGCCCTATCCCTCCGTCTGCGCGTTGGTTTGGCGTCGTTGTCTTCGTGTCCATCTTGAGCATGCTGTTCGGGGTTCCCTACCGACTCGGACGCAAGCTGCGGAAGCAGGGTGGCGAGGCGTCCAGCTTCGCAAGTGTGTTCATCCACGCTCTTTTGGTGCTGATGCTGCTCAACGTCTGGGATCTTCTCGTGGTCGACATCTTCATCTTTGGGGTTCTGAAGCCCGACTTCATGATGATTGTCGAGGCGAAGGAGTGGTTGGTGGAGAATGTGACCACAGCCTTCCACGTTCAGGCCTTTTTCATCGGAGTGCCCATACTAGTCGCAATTGCCCTCGCTGCTTCGGCGTGCGCGGCTACCGCACCCGGTCAAACTGCAGCACTTCTCCGGTGACGGTCAAGCTCTCACGGGCCATGCCCTGCTCCACTTCGTACAGCGTGCTGGTGCCATCTTCGGCGTCTTCGCGGTGCACAAAGAGGCGATTGTCTACGGCAAATGGAGGGAAGGTCAGGGCGCTCGGTGGGATGTCGAGAGACCGGGATTCCCCAGCGGGAAGATCGAGGAGCACCCAGTCCCAGATTTCCGAAAACGTCAGATCCCGCGGGTCCTCGACCGTTTTTGGATCGAACGACTCGTCGATCACCCGCGTCACGGCTTGCCCAGATGAGAGACCCGCAAATGCGCCGACCTGCACCACACCGGTCAGCGCACGCACATCGACGTAGTAATTCGGGTCAAAGGTGTTGGCCCCAGCGGGCACCCGAAGCACGCAGGGAGGGGGGAGGTCTTGCCCGCCGAGGATGGCGTAGCGGCCGTCGCCATTGTCGCCGAGCACGTAGAGTGCTCCGTCATCTCCGACGAAGGACCCTCCCGCCACGGCGCATCGGGCATCCTCAAAGATGCCCTGGACGGCTCCCGTGACCACATCGAACGCGAGGACCGCGAGCACGGGTTCGGCCTGGACGGCAAAGTCATCGGTCCATGAGATGGTGACGAAGGCACGGTCACCCGCCCGATGGATGTCGGTTGCTTCGATGTCGAAGCCCTCGCGAGTGATGCCTTCGATCGGAATGGGCTCTCCGATCACCATCTCGGTTGGATTCCACGGCACAATCAGAGGAACATCCGTGGCCACATAGTACGCAAGTTCAGGAGAGATGAATAGGAACAATGGGCGAAAACCGTTGAGGCCGAGGTTCGCCATGCTCAACGTCTGGCCCGCCGTTAGCGTGAGGTCAGCGGCGACGTCGTAGCGGGTGATTTGCAGCGACTCCGCATCCATTGCGAACACGGCTCCGTCGAACGTGTAAGACCGCGAAAAGCCATTCAGCTCGATCGAGCGTGCCAAGTCCAGGGGGCGAGCTTCGAGATCGGGTTCGACCGAGATGTAGAACGTGCGGCCACTTGGGGTGCGAATCCGACTCCCCACCACATAGGCAGGCCCGCCGTCGGAAGGGGAAGCCATCGGCTCTGGTTCCCCCTCGGTTGTGCATGCGATGGTCGCCGCGATCATGGCAACTTGTACGCTTCGCATTCTGTCCTCCGCCTCCGACGTAGCGTTCTCTATCGAAACTGAAATTCATTTTCATGTGATAGGCAGGTGCAGCGATTCAAGGAGGAGACGATGCGCAGCTTGCTGCTCGCTTCAGGCCTCATGGCCCTGGCGTGTGTGGAAGAGGGGCCGGTGCCCGAAGGGTCTACCGAAGTCTTGACAGAGCCTTTGTTCGCGGTGGTGGTACGGTTGCAAGGCGAGGGCGGAAGTGCGGTCGTGCTGCTCGAGAATCCGCTGACGCCTACCGATCTCGATCTCTCGAACGCCTTGCCGCTGCCTGGCAATGGAGCGGTCTTCGGTCATCCGCTTGAGCCCTCGACATTGTTCGTATTCTCGGGCGATACCGGCGTGTTGACGCGGTTTCGCATTCGTGGGGACCGAACCTTCGCAGCCGACGGTGAGATGGCTTTTACACAGCTGCAAACATCGCTTCGGTTCTTCAGTTCCAACCACTTCACGATTCTCAGTTCCACGGAAGCGTACCTCTTCGATCCGGTGGCGGGCGAGCTTCGGTTGTGGGATCCGGACGCCATGGTGCTTCGAGGGCGCATCGTGCTTGCGCGAGATCTGGTTCCCGGTCCGCTTCTCTTTCCGGTGGTCGGCTTTGACCAACACGTCGTCGGTGATGAGCTGTTCACCACCGTCGCGTTCGCCAACTCCATCGAGGATGTGGCGGATCGGACGAGCCTGGTGACCGTCACGGATATCAAGCGAGGCGAACTGTCGGAGATCGTGGCGATCAATACCTGTGGGTACGTCCGCCACAGCTGGCTCACCGCTGAAGGAGACCTGCTGTTTGGAACGGATGCCTTTTCCACTGCCGTTGGTGTGGCGTCGGAAGGGCAACGCAGCGGTCCATCCTGCATCATGGCATTTGATCCCGTGACGAAGGTGCAGCGGTCCACACCGGTACTTGCGGCCGAGCAAGTCTTCGATGGGGCCCCCGTCGGCAATTTCATCTTTGTGTCGGACAACCAAGCGTGGGCTCGGGTGCTTGACCCTTCGTTGTTGCCACAAGCGGCGCTCACGACCGTCGAAATCACCGGAGGCCCCTACTGGCGATGGGGCTTCATTGATGGTTTCGATGATCCAACGTGGACAATTTTGGATGACCGGCCGGTCGGTACGAGCTTCGCCGACCCCTTCGACATTGGGGACGTGCGGTACGCGGTCGAAAATGCTCCGAACTTCGAGGGGTCGCAGTTGCTGCGGCTCAATCGTGACGGCACGCTGACCCCGGGCGTTCGGACGGATCAGACGATCCGGGGCCTTTTGCCCGTGGGCGTTCCGGTTCCGTAGAGCAGGTTGGGCAGGAGCCGGATCTCCTTATTGATATCCGTTATCAACAAGGCCGTTGCGGTGACCGACGCCGCTCACGGTCAACCTGGTCCAGGACTCGCCATGCTTCCGCTCGTTCTCTCCTTTGTTGCTTGGTTCGGCTGCGCCGTCGAACCCGAACCCGAACCCGAGTCGCCCGAGCCCACATCTGTCGGCTACGCTCTTGGTTCCGTTGTGATCACCCCTGATGCACGCACAACCTACGTCCAGGTGCTGCCCGACCTCGATCCGAGGATGCCGATCACCAACGCGGGCGCAATTGAGTCTCCGGGGAACGGTGTGCTGATGTCCTATGGCTCCGATGTGTTTATCGGACAGCCCGATTCCCCGGTCTGGGTCCGCTACACGGCGGACGACAATGGTGCATTTACCGAAACCGGCCGCATCTCGCTGGCCAACCAGGGGCTGCGCCGCGTCGAGTTTGGCAACACGATCATCGACGATGAGCTGGCTCTGACCATCAGCGCGGAGACGTTTACCGCGGTCGTCTGGAATCATCGATCGATGACCATCGAGCGCAGCATCGACATGTCGCACATGCGACGCAACAACCTCATCCTCGAGAATTTCAGCACGTCGGCGCACGAGGGGCTCGTCTACATCCCAGCCCGCTGGGGCAACGTCCTCACCGCCACGGTCTACCACGCGGTGTCCATGACGATCGTGGACCCGCGGGCGGGTGAGATTGTCGCCATTGCCGAAGACGACCGGTGTGCAAGCGGCGGCCGCATCGTGTTCGATGCCGATGGGTACGGGTACGTCATGGGCGATGGGCGGAACCTTTCCGCCCAAGTGGCGGCCAAAGGCGGGGGAGCGCCGGCCGCACCCACGTGCCTGCTCCGTATTCCTCCGGGGGGAACCGAATTCGACCCGGATTGGCACGTCGAGATCCCGTCGCTCACGGGAGGCTTGAACGCAGCTACGGAACTTGAGTTCGCCGAGCAGGGAACCGGAGTTGGCTACACGTGGATGTTCCATCCCGAGATGCTGCCGAAGGACTTCGAGATTGTGGACTTCGAGTTTTGGACCTATCCGGTCTTCGAGCTGTGGCAGATCGAGCTGTCGGAGACCCCCTCCGCAAAGCCAGTGGCGAATGTTCCGTTTGGGATTCTCGGCTTCCAGGGGGCTTCTGTCGACGGCAAGCTCTACGTCGGCGTTGGTGACACGGCCCAGTCGACGGTCTACGAAATCGACTCCGAGGCGGCTGCAGGAACCCCTCGGTTCGAAATGGATGGCTATCTCTACGGACTATTCGGGTTGCGGTAGCAAGGTGGAGCGGGCCCCCACCATGGCGGCCATCCACAGCCCGCCGGTGGTCAGCGTCAACACCACGAAGAGTCCGATGAATGCTTTTACGTAGACCGGTATGGGCAGCGGCGGACGGGTCAGGGGGCGATGGTGAGCCTGACCCGGAACAAGTGCGCCGAACGTCAACGTGGTCGCGCTCCCAGCCCAGTCCACCTTTACCTCATGGGCACGAGGGCCCTTGGCGGGCCTACCCGGCACCAGGGGGATGACCTCACCGCCTAAACGCAGCGCTAGATCAAGCTCTCCCAACGGCCTCGGAGAGACAAGGCGGTAGGTGGATGCGGTTTCTCCGTCCGTGCGGGTGATCAGCACCTCCTCGATGTCCGCAACCGCGTGGGGCACGGGTCGGCCCGAGAGGATTGGCAGTCGCGCGGCGGTGACGCTTAGTACGGCCGACGCCATCAGGATGACGAATGTGACGGCTGAAATTCCTATGGCCCAACCTTGCCAATGGGGAGCGGTCGAAGTGCGTGTGGCACGACGTCGCCGAGCCCGCGCGCGTGCGAGCCACGGGCCGGCCGCCACGGCCACACACAACACCCCGCCAAAGAGGAACCAAAGTCCCTTTGACCATAGGCCCGCGAAGTTTCCGAAGTGCAGCGGGTCGGCCATGTCGGACCAGCGATGGAGAACGGACTGCTCTTCTTCCCGCCACACCTCGATCACGGAAGCGTCGCGGGGATGTAGGTAGACTCGGTTGGCTCGGGAGCGGACGAACCACGCCTCTCGGCGGCCCTCCACCCAAATGGGATCGGTGGATCGTTCACCCAGCACGATTCGCTCGATCCGCAGATTGGGGAGCGACCCTTTCGCGGCCGCCACCAGGTCACGCAGGGGAGCCCGAGGGGCCGCGGCGATGGGCACCTGCGGGCGAACAGGCTCCACAGATGTGCCAAGGTCTCTAGCCGAGACTTCGAGGAGGTACCACGAACCGGTGACGGCAATGAGTACGCCAAAAATCACCGCCCAAAGGCCGATGGTGCGGTGGGTATCCGCATAGGCCACGAGGGCGTCGCGGCGCAGGCGCAGGCGGAAGAGGTGCCGCCAGAAGGAAGGATAGATCAGGACACCACTCAACGTACTGTACAGGAGGACCAAAGCCGCGGGCGTCACCAGGTACAACCCCTTTGGCATGAGCAGCGTTTTGTGAAACTGTCGGAGAAAGTACTTAATGTCGACGTAGTTTCGTTCATCGAGCACGACGCCGGTCGTGGGATGCAGCCAGGCCCGAATCCGCTGGCCGTGCGCCGTTTCGACCGCGGCCCAGAGTTGTCCGGTATCGGGCTCGAGACGCAGGGTGTGAACGGCTCCGTAGCGGTACTCATCGGCCAACGAAGCCTCGACGGCGTCCCAGTTTACTGGGCCTGATGCCGACGGATAGGCAGGCCCCAAGAGCACATCCAGCTCATGACCGAAGACCGCGAGCGTGCCCGAGAGACAGATCACGAAGAGGTAGAGCCCCAGCGTCACCCCAAGCCATCGGTGGAGCTGGAGCAGTCGACGCCGCCAGTTCGAATCGCGCTTGGTCCCTGACATCGCTTTCCCTTGAAACTGATCCGCAACCGGAGGGTTGCGGCTTGACCACGACTCGCCAATGCTCGTATGAGTAGATGAACATGAAAGTCATTTTCAATGGGGGCGTGGTGAAGGGGGTTTGGACGACGAGCCTGGGAGCAACTGCATATTCGGTCGGTTCGCTCTTCGCGGCCTTCGTATTTGCCGTGATCGTCGCCGGTGGCGCCACGCAGTGGTTGCCCGAGGGAGCCGCGAAGATCGACCACATCGTGTTGCCGATCCTCGCTTTTCCCGCCGTCTGGATCACCTTTGGCTTGGTCCTTTATGCAGCTCGCCACCGACTACGGGCTTGGGGAGTGATCGGTGGAATCACCGTCGTTCATGCAGCCCTCATCGTGTACCGCTTCGCAACAACCTAGGGGAGGGCGTCATCGAACCCTCGGCACGCAAAAAGCACTACCTGATGCACCGCTGGGTGGGGTTGTTCGCCTCACTGATCGGCATGCTCGTGTTCTTCTCGGGCGCTGTCGCCACGTTCCACGAAGAGATCGACAGCTGGGCAAGTCGTGGTGAACGAACCGTGGCTGTCAGCGCTGTTCCTGGCTTTTCGCTCGATGCGGCCGTGGCCAAGGCCGCCGAGGGAGTACCCGAGGCCTATCGCCACCAGGTGGACATTCGACAAGGCGAGGGCCGCCCCCTCTTCCTGTTCTTTCATGAACACGACAACCGTGACGGGACGATTCAAGAGCGTGGTGTGGCCAAGGAACTCGATCCCGCCTCGCTTGAGGTGCTCGCCCATCGTGAAGGCGACCGGCAAGCGGTGTTTGCGGATTCTCCCATTCATCAGCTCGCTCGATTCTTTATCGAACTCCACATCTTCCTGTTGATGCCGCGCAACCTTGGCCTTACCGCGGTCGGCGTAACGGGGTTTGCCCTGATGGTGTTGATCTGCACAGGCACGCTCGTGCACCGGCCGACGGCCGCGAAGTTGTTCCGGTGGCCTCGCGGGCTCGGGCGTCGTGGCTTTGGTGACCTGCACACGCTCGTGGGCCTCTGGACGCTACCCTACACCGCGATTCTTGCTCTGACAGGGACCTTCTTTGCCTTCGCCGGCACCGTGCTCATCCCTGTCATCGCGATGGTCGCATTTGGGGGGGACCAAGAAGAGCTGGTTCGAACTGTGATTGGTGAGGTTGAGGTTTCAGAATCGGCAGAAGTCGCGACGCTTGATCCCATCTATGCGGATGCCATGGCGCGCTCCGGTGGTGCGGAACTCGAGGCCGTGGGACTCGACCAATGGACAGAGCCCGGGGCCAATGCCACGGTGAGCCTCGTCCGCCGAAGCACCCTTGGAGACACACGGCTGAACTACGTCTATGACGGCCACACGGGAGAGTTCCTCTTCGAGCGTCCCTCGTTAGGCCGCGTCCCCTCGTTGGGGGGCACGTTGGTCCAGCTCATGGGAGACCTCCACTTTGGCACCCTACTGGGTTTTGTGACGAAAGTGCTTTGGGGCCTCTTCGGCCTCGCAACCTGTGCATTGGCAGGGGCGGGATTGACGATCTACGTCCTTCGACAGCCTGAAGACCGTTGGGGAACGCGATTTGTGCGTGTCATGACCATCCTGCTTGGCGGGGGGGTCCCTCTGGCTAGCGCAGCAACGGCGCTTGCCTGGGTGGCGGGCTGCGCCGCGGGACTTTCAGACGTCGAACCGGTCATGACGATGGCTTTCCTGGCCACCCTGGTGCTTTCAGGGGGCTTGGGGGGGTTGCGCTCCTTCACGGCGGCCATGGCGAGTGCGTGGGCGGTCACGGGGATTGGACTGATCGGACTCGTGATCGCCGCCCCCCTCGCGACGGGGCTGTCGTTGCCCCAAGTGTGGGCGGACACCTCACTCCGCGAGACGCTCTGGATGGATGGCACGCTGGTTGTCCTGGGAGGCATTCTGGTTGCGATTGCCATCGTGACCTTTCGAATGGGCCGTCAGGCCCAACCGGTCGCCCCCAAAGCGGAGTCTGGCGCAGACTACGATGACCTTCCGGACGCGATGGTCGCCCGCGAGGCGTGGTGAGCATGCGCGGGGCCATCTCCAAGCTGGCCCCACCACGTATCCGACCTGTTCTCGTTGTTCTCCATCGCGTGGTGGGCCTGTTGATCGCAGCCTTTCTCATGGTCGCAGGGCTCACAGGGTCCGTGATTGCGTTTTACGATGAGTTCGACGCTTTTGTGGCCCCTGAGCTTCATTATGTCGAGCCGGCGGGGCGAACCCTCCTCGATCCGCTTGTCGCCATACGCAATTTGGAACGGGCCCATCCGAGGGTTCAAGTGTCGTTCGTGCCGCTCGTGGTCGAGGAGGGGCGGACGATTCGTGTGTTTGCCAAGGAACAGGGCGAGTTATTCATCGACCCCTATGACGGTGCGATCGTCGGACGAAGGCCCTCTCGAGATTTGTCCCAGGGCCGCATCGCGATCGTCCCTTGGCTGCACCGGCTGCACTACTCGTTGCACCTCGGCAAGAACGGCACCCTGCTGCTTGGCTTCGCCGCGCTGTTGTGGGTCTTCGACTGCTTCGTTGGGGCAGCGCTGACCTTCCCGGCCTCGCGCAAGCGGCTGCGACCCCCCGAGTGGCTGCAACGGTGGCGTCGGGTCTTCGGAGTCGATTCCTCCCGATGGGCGGCCTTGGGGTTTACCGGTCACCGCGCGGTTGGGTTGTGGATGTGGGGATTGCTGCTGGTGTTTGCGCTTTCGGGAACCATTCTCAACCTGCGAGCGACGTCCAATGCGGTGCTCGACGCGACCCTTGGTCTCACCGAGCGCCCCCCCACGCTGTCCTCGCCGCCGGCGGCTCCAGCCTTGACAAGGGAGCAGGCCGTAGAGCGTGCCGGGAAGCAACTGGCCGAGGCCGCGATGGAGGGCGGGTTTTCGGCGGAGCGACTGGTCGGCATTCGCTACACCCGAGGTCGATGGATCCTTTACGCCAACTCCGATCGCGACGTGACGTGGGAACGCGGACAGACGCGGGCCTACGTCGACGACCAGACCGGCGAGCTGGTCGCGGTCCAGACTCCCTACGATAAGCCTGGGGACCTGGTTCGTGCCACGCTCCTCGCCCTTCACATGGGCGAGGTCGGGGGATGGCCCTACCGCCTGTTGGTGTCGGTCCTGGGACTCGGCGTCGCCTGGCTCAGTCTAAGCGGCGTGTGGATCTGGTGGCGTCGCCGCAGCCGAAGGACGTCCCCACGGTCTACTCCAGGAAGAACGCATCGATCACAACGCCGCCCTGGAACGTGAGTCCGTCCTGAACGTTGTTGAGATCGGTGACGTTTTGGAAGGTGGACTCTGAAAGGTCGCTACTGACCCGCAGCAAGTAGCGTTGATCGTCCACTTCGAGGAGTTCGTTGACCTGTCCCGTCTGGGGAGGAAAACCATCGATTCGGGTGCCCTTTGTAGGATTCTTGATGTCGTCGATGCGATACACCGCCCAGGCTTCCGCATTCGCCCAAGCAATCGGAACAAGAAAGTTGCTCGGATCACGAATCTCCGCGTCGTAGCTAAGGATAAGTGCGGAGTCGTTCTGGATGTCGAGGAGCGAACCGGCTTGGTCGCTCGGCGTCAACGTTCGAGGATTGACGAAGAAGTCTGGGTCAAACTCGTCTGCGCCTGCCTGCACGCGCAAGATGCATGGCGGATCGTCGTTCAGGCCAAGGGCCTCATAGGCCGAGACCACGGGTGAACTTGCGAAGTAGATCGCTCCGTCGGAGGCTCGGATGTCCGACGCCAACCCGCCACAGCGTTCGTCGACATCAACGGTGGACTCTTCGGTGACCATGTTGACTCGGATGAACAGGCTCCGGCGAAGAAGTAGGCCTCCCCCTGCAAATCGCCCATACAGTAGCAGCTCGTCTCCTTCGGGTCCGGCAAGCACGGGCTGAAGGGATGCTTGCTCGCCTTCGACAACCAGGTCCGGAATTTCGAACGAGGAAAGGATCGTCATCTCGGTCGGGTTCCACCGAACGATGATGCCAGTGACGCGGTCAACGTAGAGCGCTTCCTCTTCCGACAAGAACACGAAGCTCCGGCTGGTTCCGGTGAGAGAGGTGAGGCCGGCCGGCATGAAGCTGACTTCCCCGGTGGGGGTGAGCTGACCGTCTGCGTTTCGCTCGTACCGCGTCAACGTTGGCGAACCGAACGTCGCGGCGTACACCGCACCAAACGCAACCCCACAATGGGGATTCGTGGAGAGTTCGATGGCGGTCGACGCGTCGGTCGTGCCTTCGTCAAGGCTCGGTACCGTGCTCACAAATCCGATGAGGGTGTCCGGACCCACGCCAAACGCACAAATCGCAATGGCATCGTCGAGCACCGTCGCGGGATCCGGAGCGGGTTCGTCTTGGTCGCAGCCCTCGAGACCCAGTGTTCCGACGAACATGAGGGCGATCAGGACTGTGATCATGGCATGGTTCTTCTGCAGTCCTGCGGCGACTGGCAACATGGTTCTCCTCCAAGTTCATCGATCAGGCATTGGCGGCCTAACCAAGACGGAACACACGACATGCCTCCCTCTGACGCTGTCGTGGAGGGACCCTATCATGAAAGTGACTTTCATTTTCAATACAGTGCCGGCCTGGGACCGTGGATTCTTGCTTGGAGTGGAACCGAGTCGTTGGAGCCACGCAGGCGGCTCGCGCCAGCGGGGCTCGGGGGGTGACGAGGGGTGTTCGAAGCGCACGGTGAGGTCCTCGACGAGGCCCGGCGCGTTGCAGCTGTACTCGAGGAACGAGGTCGACCCATGCTGAATGCCGGCCGTGGCGCTGGTCCCGTTGGCCAGGCCCGCGCCAGCGGCCGTATCGACGTAGCAGAGTTCGATGTCACCGGTCTTCTCGTAGAGAACGGCGCGGACGTCGATGTCTGCGAAGCCGTTGCTGTGAGGAGCCCGCCAATGCACGGCGAAGGTGCGGTCAGGCGCGACCCCCGCCGCGCGCGTCCACACCTCTCCACCGACCGGATCGAGATCATCCCACCAAAGCAGGATCGCGTCTCCGAGCGCGGCGTCCGGCAAGCAAGCGTTCGCGGAAGGTGACACGTTGGTCGAGAACCCAAGGGTGCCGTTGGCGCCTACCTCGATCGTGCTGTAGTCGGTGCCGTAGAAGTCGAAGTCGAAGCCCAGCGGGACTTGTACGGACCCGAAGTTCCCCAGGCTGATCGGCGCCAGTGCGGACAGGTCGGGGCACGTTGGAATGGATGACGTGACTTCGCACATCGTGTAGCCACCGCGGTCCGTCGCGAGTTCGAGACAGTCCTCATCGTTGTCGGAGGCGGCATTGCACTCGGGCTCGGCCGGCCAGTCGATCAGCAGGTCACCATCGTTGTCGAGGGTGTCGCTGCACGCGGGGGTCACCGGCGAGTCCGTCTCGTTGCTGTCGAAGGGACTGTCGCATCCTGGCTCGTCAGGAAAGTCGAACACGCCGTCGTTGTCGTTGTCGAGGCCATCCTGACACGCACCGAGCGTGCCACCACAGTCCTCGATGTAGTCCACGTCGAGCGGGCCGACGAGCGACGGGCCGTCGGGGAACACCAGCGCGTGACGGCGTGCATCGTAGTACCAATCATGCGCCGCGCTCCCACCGATGCTTACGGCGAGGGTTTGCGGCACCGGGACCACGTTCAGGGGCAGCTCGGTGAGCGGTGAGAGATCGCCCACCAGGAAGTCCGCGATGAGCGGGGTGACCGCTGCGAAATTCACCGTCGCGATGTCGAAGGAGGGTCCGCCGGTCAGCGTAGCCAGCTCATCGATCGGATCATTGGCAGCGCTGTCGATGGCCCCTACCCTCACCCTGAAGGGGTCTTGGTTCTTGAGGCCAAGCCAGTAGTTTCGGGCCGCAACGGCGGTGGTCAGGCTGGTATCGGCGGAGTCGGTCACGAAGACGATGGCCAAGGTCGAGTCGGTGCGGAAGAAGACGCTGTTCGGGGCCGCATCACCCCCCGGCTGGGTGGCCGCGTAGGCCTGCTCGATACCTTCGGTGAGCGCAGTGGCCGACAGGCCATAGGACCCAAACTGCTGAGAGAGAAGCAGTGCCGCATTGGGCCCACCTGGAATCACCGGGCCAATGAACGTTGGCGAACTCGTGGTGATGAGCGCCAGCTGCCAGTCGGCCCCCGAGGCGTTCATCTGGTTGACGAAGCCGCCGACGCCGGCCGGAATGTCCACGAGGTAGGGCTGCATCGCGAGCGTGTCCTCGACGACGAGAAGCACGTCGACCCTCGGAACTGGGGGAGCCGGAGCAGGGAGGTTCAGGGTTGCCGATGCGCCCAGGCAGGTGTCGCAGGCATCGGCCACCTGGTCGAGGTCAAGGTCGACGAGGTCGTCGCCCTGCGCACAGACATCGCAAGCGTCGGGCACGGTGTCCAGATCGGCATCGAGGGCATCGTTGAAGCCGGGGCAACGGTCGCAGCCATCGGCCACGAGATCGTTGTCGCCGTCGACGGTGTCATCGAAGCCCGGGCAAGCGTCGCAGTCGTCGGGGACGAAGTCGATGTCGGCATCAAGCCGATCATCAGCCCCCGGACAAGCGTCCAGGCAGTCAGGAACGGTGTCGGCATCGGTGTCGAGGAGATCGTCCTCGGCCGGGCACACGTCGAGGCAGTCGGGAACGGTGTCTGCGTCGGTGTCGAGCCGATCGTCCTCGGCCGGGCACGCATCGATGCAATCGGGGACGGTGTCGGCATCGGTGTCGAGCAGATCGTCCTCACCGGGGCAGCGGTCAAGGCAGTCAGGGACGGTGTCTGTATCGGTGTCGATCAGGTCGTCGAAGCCCGGACAGCGATCGCAGCCATCGGGGACGCTGTCCGCGTCATCATCGAGAAGGTCGTCGAAGCCTTCGCAGCGGTCACAGCTGCCTGGAATGGGGGTGACGTTATCGGCCAGCAGCCCGCCCGGTACACCGTCTTGGTCTTCGTCGACGAAGTCATCGAAGTTCGGGCAGGCATCGATGCAGTTGGGGACGGTGTCCACGTCGGTGTCGAGAAGGTCGTCGTCGCCCGGGCAAAGGTCGAGGCAGTCCGGCACGGTGTCCGTGTCCGTATCGAGCAGATCGTCCGACCCCGGGCATACGTCGACGCAGTCTGCAACGGTGTCCGCGTCCGAGTCAAGGAGGTCGTCCTCGGCGGGGCACACGTCAAGGCAATCGGGAACGGTGTCGGTGTCTGTGTCGAGCAGATCGTCCTGTCCGGGGCAGCGGTCAAGGCAGTCCGGAACCGTGTCGCCATCGGCCTCGAGGAGGTCATCTTGCCCAGGGCACCGGTCGAGGCAGTCCACGACGGTGTCGTTGTCGGTATCGAGGAGGTCGTCGAACCCCGGGCATACGTCAAGGCAGTCCGGAACCGTGTCGTTGTCGGTATCGAGGAGGTCGTCCGACCCCGGGCACGCATCGCAGGCATCAGGGACGGTGTCGACATCGGCGTCAAGCAGGTCGTCCTCACCCAGGCAGGCATCACAGGCGTCGGGGACGGTGTCGAGATCGGTGTCAATCTGATCGTCCCCGCCAGCGCACACGTCACAGGCGTCAGGGACCGTGTCAGAATCGGTGTCAAGGAAGTCGTCCCCGCCAGCACACACGTCACAGGCGTCGGGGATTGTGTCGGCATCAGCGTCAACGCGGTCGTCCCCATTCGGGCAACCGTCACAGGCGTCAGGGACCGTGTCGGCATCTGCATCGACGAGGTCGTCCGCATCTGGACAGACATCGCATGCGTCGGGCACCGAATCGGCGTCAGCGTCAAGCGTGTCGTCGCCGGCCGCGCACACGTCGCAGTCGTTGGGAACGCCATCGTTGTCGTCATCGGCGTCTTCAGCGACGCTCGTGCACACGGACGCGAGCGTCACGTCCACGGTCACCACGGTGTTGTCGGGATCGTCACTGTTGACGACAACCCGATCCGAGAAGCTGCCGTAATCTTGCGGGTTGGCCTCGAGCACCACGTCGACGGTGTCGCCTCCGTCGAGCATCGTTCCTGCGGACGGGCGGTCGGTGAGCACAAACGGCCCGTCGGGATTCTCGAGTTGGATGGTCTGAAGTTGGAGTGAACCACCGCAATCGTTGCGGATGGTCAACGTGAGCGAGGCGGGATCACCAAGCCGAACCTCTCCGAAGTCCAGTCCTTCTGGCGTCACCTCGATGCACGCCGCCTCTACTGGCGGTGTCTCCATCTCGTCGGGCGCATCGCCCGAACAGGCACCCACGAGCAACGCGGCCAGGACAACGCCCAGCTTCCCCCGGAGCTTCATGCTCTCCTCCCTGGAGTTCAGTCGCCGGGACGGTAGCTTCAGAATTTTCCAGCGTCAACAACCATCACGTTGACGGAATTTCGTAAATCACCAGGATATCATTCCTGCTTCGGTGACTGAATTAAGCCCCGCCCTGGCAACTAGGGTGAAGATGCCTGCCACATGTCTGCAAGCTGCGCGGTGGCCTTTGACCGAATCGCATCGACGTCCTGACCCAGGATTAGCTCGAGGGCTTGGGCGATCTCATCGATTGCATAGATTGCGAAACGCCCCTCTCGACACGCTTGAACCACGTCCGAGCGAAGTTGAAGGGCGCCCGCGGCCACACCGGGGATCAACACGCCTTGATGGCCGTCGAGCCCTTGTGCAGCGCACGCATCAAAAAATCCTTCGATCTTCTCGTCGACCGCACCGACCGGCAACACGTGACCATGCTGGTCCACCGCGCCGGTCATCGCGAGCCCTTGGTGGGCGGCCCACCCCGTGATCGCGCTCATCAGACACACGAACTCGGCACCCGAGGCCGAGTCGCCATCAACCCCACCGTAGCTTTGTTCGTGAGTGATGGAGGCGTCGAAGGTGAGCGGATGTGGCGCAACCAAGAAGTTCCGCAGGAGCCCCTGCACGGTGAGAAACCCCTTCGTGTGGATCTGACCGGACATCATGGCCTCGCGCTGGAGGTGGATGGCGCCTTCCGAACCTGGTCCTACGCTGGCGGTAATGCGGAGTGGAAAACCGTAGGCCAGCGCCCCGGCGGAGACCACGGCCAGCCCGTTGACCTGTCCCACTCGGCGGCCCTGGGTCTGCACGTGGAGCATTCCCGACGCAATTCGGTCCCGGTAGCGCCGCCCAGGAAGATCCGCTCGACGTTTCCCATCGTGGATGGCTTTGGTCACGTGCTGACCCAGGGCCGCCGAGTGGGACAGGTCAACGGGCTGGCCGTGGTCTCCG
>JBCCQY010000007.1:0-104840 GCA_039208735.1 Myxococcota bacterium
CCGAAGGGTCATCAAACCCGAAGGTCGGCTTCTCGCCGCGTTCATCCCAAGGCTCTCGGGAGCCCGAGGCATCATCGAGCGGGCCACCCACAATCCGCATCATGTGGGATTGAAGACCCTGCCCAAGCTCCTCGCAACCGGGGTCTTTGCCAACGAGTCCGACGAGGGCTTCCAGGAAGGATGGTATCCGACACAGTCGGATGCGCGTGCGCTTTTCGAAGGAGCTGGCTTTACCGAACTCGCCTTCGCCTCGCTGCGTGGGCTTGGCGCAGGACAGGAGCAGCCCCTTCTCGACCTGCAATACCACCGCCCCAAGCTGTACGAGTCCGCCATGGAGGCGATTCGCGAGACGGCTGAAGAACCTGCGGTGGTCGACTCGGGCGGTCACGCGGTGTGGGTGGGCCGCGCCCGAAGCACGGGCCCCAACCCTTCCTGAACACAACTCCGAAGCCACCGTAGCGCAGCATCGTGGTGGTTCCGCGGAGCCCAGAACGCCGCCACCGGGATTTCCGGGAGGGGCATGGGCACATCGAAGCAGCGCAGCGCCAACGCGTCGGCAACATCGGCGGCCAATTCTCCTGGCGCCGTGAAAAAGTAGTCGGTGCGACTCACGAGGTACAAGGCGGCCAGCATTGACGGAACCCCTGGCCCGACCGTACGTCGAACCCCCTGGTCCGCCAACAACCGTTCCAGTTGATTCGGCGCTCCATCCCCTGCATAGACCTGCACATGCGGCCACCGAACCCACGCCGCCACGTCGAGCGGAGCCGTGCCCACGGGGTGTCCTTGTCGGGCCATGACCACGAAGCGAACCGAACCGAGGCGCTGCATCATCAGATCCTGAGACTCGCCCTCGATCCCGCCCCCAACCATGAGATCGAGGCTCCCGGACTGAAGTTCGGGGACCCATTGCGGCCCGGGCAGGCGGAACCGGACCCGGACCCGAGGCGCCTGACGCCGGACCACATCAATGATTCGCGGTAGCACCGCCGCGGCAAGGTCCGGCATCGCGACGACGAACTCGCGGTGGACCACTCTGGGATCAAAGGGTTGGACCCTAGCGAACACACGCGTGACGCCCGACACCGCCTCCGACACGATCGGGACCAACGCCTCGGCCCGCGGGGTAGGCACCAGCCGTCGTCCCGATCGCACAAAGAGCGGGTCGTCGAGTACCTCACGGAGACGCGCAAGCGCGTGGCTGACCGTCGATTGGCTTCGACCGACCTGCCGAGCCGCCTCCGTCACGCTGTGCGAGTCGAGGAGGGCGTGGAGCACAAGCAGAAGATTCAGGTCAAGGCTGTGCAATGTCGTGGAATCGATTCGATGCATGGATGCAAGCCAAACGTTCGATGAGTCACTGTATCGGGCCATCGATAGCCATGAAGCGAACTTGGCGAGGAGGCGACATGGTTCATGGCGCTAGGTGGGCGCTGCTCCTGGGGATCGCGGCCGGCCCAGGAACGGCTTGGGCGGGAGCTTGGGTCCCCGAGCGCGGCCACGGGTACGTCAAAACGTGGACCAAGTGGCACTGGGGCTTTCTGGACTACGTCGACGGAAATGGCGACATTCTTCCGTTTGGAGCCTACCACGAGGTGTTTCAATCCACCTACGGTGAAGTAGGCATCGGAGCTGGTCTCGCGGTGACTTGGCACACGGACCTGGTGCGGTTCTTTGTGCTTGGAAACCCTCGCGACGGGTCTCGGCAACGGCACCTCGCACCCGGAGACCCTCGGCTGGGGCTGCGGGTACGGCTCCTGCGCACGGGGCGATTCGTGATGGCGGCCGACGCCGGCCTCCGAGCCCCCCTCGCTCCGGACATGCCCGTCCAGGACGTGTTCGCTCGGGAGCCCCCGATGCCCCAAATCGGCGAACTCCGCGTGGGGGCTGGCATCTTCGAGGCCGACGCGGGGGTGAGGGCTGGATTCGGTTGGAAGAAGGGCTACTTAGCCAGTTCTCTTGGATGGGAACTCCGCGGCGGCCGCTTCGACGATCGACTGTTGTGGAGTGTGGAGGGCGGCACTCAGTTTGGTCGACGGGTTGGCACCCGACTGCGCGCGAGCGGCGTTCACAGCGTGCGCTCCGAGGGTCTGCCTGCGGCGGAGGGCCCAAGCGGGATCGGCAACGGAACGAGTTGGACGGGCCTCGCCGTTGAGGCCGACGTGGCCCTGGGACGACTGGACGGTCCGGTCCGCTGGGCGTTGGGCCTCACCGAAGAGACGGGCATCACCTTGGTGCGCCGACGCTCCGGAGGCCTCACCACCTCGTTGAACCTGTCCGCAAGCCTCTCGCCTAGGGGCAGTTCGGGTCCGCGCTGATGTCGGCCGCCGAGCGTTCTTGGAGGGCTCCAAGCTCCACCGTGCCGATCACATTTTCAATCTCGAGCTCGATGCAACCAATGCCTCCGTCGGCACAGGCCACGCAGGTCGCGCCAAGCGGAGCGGCTAGCGTACAGGCGGTGTCGGACGCCCCAAATACCGCTACCGAGAAGTTCCGGGTGTCGAAGTCACCACGCATCTGGGCCACCACGGTGCCTAGGTTGCTTTCATAAATGCCTTCGAAGTCGAGGTTCTCGATGTCGACCGGCAAGCCCTGGGCAAAGAACGTGACGTTGCTTGCGGCGAACCGAAAGTCGGGATTGTTCGAGAAGTCCACCGCCGGAACGCTGACGGTTTCGGTGCAAAGATCCTGGCCGAGCGGCGCGGCACCCGCGATCAGAAGGTCGAGTTCGGTGGGCTGCGCCGACGTGGCCCCAAGGAGGAACTCTGCTGGGCCGACGAGCGGCTTAATCACGGGCCCAAAACCGGGCGGCTGCACGATCAGCCCCGAGAACAGGTCGAGGCGGTAGGAGCGCGTGAGCAGGTCTTGTTCATTCACCGGACTCGAGAAGTCGGCGGCGGTGAACGTGGTCTGGGCCGTTCCACCATCACCGCAGGACCACGCCACCTCGACGGTGAACGTCTCCCCCGCGGCCCAGGGCATCACAGGCTCAAACACTGCGGCACCAGGACCGGTTCCCATCGTGACGCCCGCGACGGCGGTGTTGGTGGAATCACGCACCGTGATCGTCGCGTTGACATCGGGAACGAGCAACTCCACGGCAACGTCGCGTTCGGGCAACACCCCGAACTCCCCGTCGGTCGGCACCACCACCGCGATGCCGTTGGCGGTCACCTGCGGGTCGCCATCGTCGCAGTCCGACACGTTTTCCACGTGCCCCGAAGGCACTTCACAGGCCTCGATCGTCGTGTCCGCGTCGCCTGCACCGTCGTTGTCACTGTCCCGGTAGAAGGTGAGGAGCACGCCCTCATCAACCTCATCATCGCAATCGTTGTCGAGTTCGTCGCAAATCTCGGGGGCGCCTGGGAAGACGTCGGGGTTTTGGTCGTTGCAATCCACATCGGACAGCACGCCATCCATGTCTGCGTCGACGGGCCGCGGGCGCACCGAGAACCGCACCGTGGCGGCGCCCACAAGTCCCTCGGGATCCGTCGCTCGAACCGTCACCGAACCGTCGCCCTGCGGCACGCCCGTAAGGTCGAAGGCCGCTTGTCCATTGGCATCGGGGGTGGCGGGCCCCTGCCCATCTGCAGACCCCGACCACGTCAACGCGATGTCCTCCGGGGCATCGTCGGCGTCGAGGACGGACACCAGCACGGCGATGGGCTCCCCTTCGACGACCACCGCTCCTGCCATCGGAGCCTCGATCGTCACTTGGGGAGCCGACGAGGGACCGCTGCCCTCTCCTGCGCAAGAAACCAAGATTAAAACCGCACCATAAAGCCATCTCAACGCCATTCGCACCCTCCCCGGAGGACTACCCATGCTCCGACGGATCCCCCTCGATGTCGGTGTACAAGGTGATTGGATAGACCGCGACATTGACCTGATAAACCCGGTTGGGCGGTACCCCAGGCGTGGCAGCCCCAAACGTGAGATCGGCGACCAGCTCTTCGAATCGTTCTCGGAAGCGATCAAAGTCTGCCTCCGACAGGGCAAGCGACGCAGTGACAAATAGCCGCTCACTCGGAAGTGTGGTTCGCAGCCCATACTTGGCAAGCTCAAGCGTTTCTTCATGGAGTGCATAGGCCGCGTCGCTGTCCGGCCCGTGGGCAATCTGGCGTTCGCTGCTCATGTCCGGCTTGGGCATCGGAATCGCCTGCAGCTGCTCATCGAGCAGCCCATGGGCTTGCAGAGCCTGAATGGCCTGCTTGACCGTGGCCAGATCTTGACGAGGCTGGAGCATGTCGGCAATCCACTTGAGATCCGGCACAACCTGCTCACAACGCGCCATCTCGTATATGGCCCCTGCCTGCCAGCGCGCCAGCACCTGATGCAAGTCCGACCTGGGCGTCGTGAAGTTGCCGGGCTCCGATCGCTCGATCCCGTCAATGAGGTGCTCCGCCCTCGCTTGTGCAAGCTCGCTATTGCTTTCCTCGCGTTCCACGAGCGCAAGCAGTCGCATGCGGTCGCGCGCCTTCATCGCCAAGGCATCCGCCACCGCACCGGCCAGCACGGGCCTTAGCCCCCGATGGCCGTTCAGGATCTGGCTTGCCCAAGACCTCGACATGCCCATACGGTCCGCGAGTACGCTCTGACTCAAGTCGTGACGCGCCAGGTACTCGCGAAGGAAGTCGCGATAATCCGACATGCCCCCTCCGGGGCTTCGGCTGTATCAAACGATCGTGGCGCCACGAGCGCGTTTCACCGAATGTGAACACGGTTACAGCACGGTGATCGCGATCGTCGCCTCGGAGCTAAGCGTCCCATCGCTGGCCGAAATGCGAACACTGTCTGCTCCAGAAAACCCGGTTTCTGACATGTAATTCAGCACCGTACCCAGGAGCGTCGCGTTCCCGGACTGCGGGCCCTCGACGATCGAAAGGGTGACGCCCGCGCCTTCCGGATCAACGGCCACCAACGCCACACTTCCTGCCTGCCCCGAAAGCACCGTCAACGAAGCGGGCGTGATGCGTGGTGGGTCATCGACGGGCAGGACCAAGATAGTCAGGGCGGTCGGCGCGGACGTAAACACACCGTCTTCCCCCTGGACCTCAAACGTGTCGTTGCCGGAAAAGTCCAGGTCGGGCGTGTAGGTGAAGTCGCCCGTGGCCGCCGTCAGGGTCAGCTCACCGTTGGCCGGGAGTGCGGCAATCCCGAAAGTGACGGGGTCGTTGTTCGGATCGGTCGCCGTGACGGTGCCGGCCAGGGTGCCATCCTCCTGCATCGCGAACAGGCCATTGGACGTGACGACGGGGGGCTGCTCGGTCAGTTCAAACGTCACCGTCGCGGGAGGAGAGCTGACCGTGCCGTCCGAAGCGGTGACCATGAACGTCTCTTGCCCGGCGAAGTTCGGGTTGGCAGTGAAGGTGAACTCTCCCGTCGCCAGCAGATCGAGCGTGCCCCCCGAGGGCGTCGAGGTCTGCGTGAACGTGATGGATTGCCCGTCCGCATCGGAGCCTCGCAACACGCCGGTAATGGGCAACCCTCGGACCACCTCGAACGGACCCTGCGGCCCCACGACGGGCACATCGTTGATGGGCCGGACGAAGACCTCAACCACCGCCGACGGCGATTCGGCTTGGCCATCGCTCGCGACCACCGTGAAGACGTCATTGCCCGAAGCGTTGAGGGTGGGGACATAGGTCATCTCATCCCCTTCGAAGGTGACCTGTCCGAGGGCGGGTTCCGCCTCCACCACGTAGGTAAGCGCGTCTCCATCGGGATCTTGGGCGTTCATCATCACGGTGACAGGCACGTCCTCATCCGTGATGAGGTTTTCAATCGTCAGCGTAGGAGGGGTGTTCGGCACCGGGGCCATCCCCGTGTCCGCCGTCGGTGAGGTGTCTAAGCCCAGGACAGGTTCGGGCTCGGGCTCCCCGCACGCTCCCCAAATGAGGACTCCCACCACGTTTGTGATGATGCGCATCCATCCCTCTCCAGCAACCTTTACATGATGCCATGGCGGCTGGGCCTACCGCCGATACTCAGCGGCAATGGCGGCGCGCGAGTCGAGCCCCGATTTGGTGAGAATGCGATGGACATGGTCCTTGACCGTGGCCACGGCGATGCCCAACGCAATAGCTACGTCGCGGTTGCGCAGCCCAACCGCCACGAGCCCCGCCACCTCGCGCTCCCGGGGCGTGAGGGCCTCAAACAGATCCGGCTGCCCACGGGACGGTCGTACGATGACCAAGGGCTGGCCCAACGTCTCTGCAGCTCGAAAGTCGACGGTCAACCCCATGCCTTCGGGCAAGTGTTCTCGGACCCGCGACAGGGCTGAGGCCACCGTGGCCAAGGTGACCCGCGGGGTGGATGCGCCCGTGCGTACCGCAAGCAAGGCTTCACGTAGCGCTTCGAGCGCCTCTGGGGTCAGGTCCATGCCCTTCTCCATCGGAAGGTGGATGGTACGCGACGGTGTCGCTCGGTAGCGTAAGCCATCCCTCCGGAGGTCCCGTGTCCCATCCTATCGACGTGGTTCAGGCCTACTTTCACGCCATGCAGGGCGGCCCTGCGAACCGGGCCGAGCTGTTTGCGCTGTTCGCCGATGATGCCGTGTATGTCGAGCCCTTCAGCGGACAGACGCTGACTCACGAAGGGCGAGCGGCCATCGAGGCGTACCTCGCCGCCTCGTGGGAGCAGGCGCCCCCCGACCTCGAATTGCAGGTCGACCGGATCGATGTGGACGGTGACGTTGTGGTCTCGGAGTGGACGTGCCGGTCTCCGGCGTTGCCCGTTCCTTACCGGGGCCGCGACACCTGCACCGTCCGCGAGGGCCGAATCCAACGGCTCGAGGTCGAGCCCCTAGGGGACACCGCCTGAATCGAGCGGTAGACTCCTTGCTGCAAAGGGGTCTGCTGTGTGTCGAAACATCAAGCGGTTGTACAATTTCGAGCCTCCTGCGACGGACGAAGAAATCCAAGCCTCGGCCCTTCAGTACGTCCGAAAGGTCTCGGGCATGGTGCGTCCGTCGCAAGCCAACCAAGCCGCGTTCGATCGTGCGGTCGAAGCCATCACCGCCATCACCACAAAACTGCTGCATGAGGAGCTGACCACTAAGATGCCCCCGCGCGACCGCGCCGTCGAAGCGGAGCGGGCCCGTGCTCAGCGACGTCGCCGCTTCGGCACTTAAGCACCCGGGCGCTATGTTCCGATTTCATTTGTCGGAGGATGTGTGGCCGCTCCCTTCCTGTTCGCTCTCTTCAGCTCGACCGCGAACGCCCAAGTGCCGTACGTCCACTTTGAAAGCGGACCGGTGCGACCGGTCGCGACGTCCCCCGACGGCACGACACTGTTCGTCACCAACGTGACCGACGGTCATCTCGAGGTCTTCGAGATCGAAAAGGCGGGCCTGACGTGGCGAGGCTCGGTGCCTGTCGGTCTCGAACCCGTCACCGTGGCCGCCCGCAGCAACGACGAGGTGTGGGTCGTCAACCACGTCTCCGACAGCATCTCGATCGTGGATGTGCCAAGCCTTTCGGTGACCCGCACCTTGCTGGTGGGCGACGAGCCCCGCGACCTCGTCTTCGCTCAAGACCGGGCGTTCATCACCACGGCGCATCGTGGCCAACATCGCACCGACCCAAGCATCGCCGATGTGCCGGGTGCGGGCGATCCCCAGCTCACGACCCCCGGCATCAGCCGCGCGGACGTCTGGGTGTTCGACGCGACCGACCCGGGTCCGGGCGTCGGCGGTCGGCCGCTGCGCATCGTGGAGCTGTTTGGCGACACTCCGCGCCCCCTCGCCGTCTCGCCCGATGGCAATACCGTTTACGCCGGCATCCATCACTCGGGGAACCAGACGACCACGCTGTCTGAGGGCCTGGTGTGCAACGGCTTTGACCTGGCTTCGAGTTGCACGGTCGACGGGGTGTTGATGCCGGGAGGGAACCCAGGCCCTGACGAAAACATCGATGGGATTCGGGCTCCTGAGGTCGGCCTCATCGTCAAATACGACACGAACGAGGAACGTTGGCTCGATGAATTGGGGCGGGATTGGTCGGATGCGGTTCAGTTCGATCTGCCAGACTACGACCTCTTCAGCATCGATGCCACGACTCTGACCGAGTCCGCGGCTCCCCTGTCGGGCGTGGGCACCACGCTGTTCAACATCGCCGTCAACCCCGTGAGCGGCGCGCTCTACGTCACCAACACCGACGCCCGCAATGAGGTGCGGTTCGAAGGCCCGGGCGTCACCGGAGGCACCACGGTGCAGGGCCATCTCGCCGAAGCCCGGATCACCGTGGTCGAGAACGGAGCGGCCACCTCGCACCACCTCAACCCCCACATCGATTACGACGTGCTCCCCGCCCCTGCCGGCACCGCGGACCACTCGCTCGCCACCCCGCTTGACGCAGTGGTGTCGTCCGACGGTAGCACCTTGTATGTGGCCGCCTACGGCAGTCAGCGCATCGGCGTCGTTCCCACCGCGGCGCTCACCAGTGGCACCTTCGACCCCACCACGGCATCGTCGAGCTACCTCGAGCTGTCGGGCGGGGGCCCGGCGGGCTTGGCGCTGGACGACAGTGGGAATCGCTTGTTTGTCTACACCCGGTTCGACCATGCCATTGCGGTAATCGACCTCGGGACGGGGACCGAGGTGGACAAGCATGCGCTGTACACGCCCGAACCACCCGAGGTGATTCGCGGACGGGCGCTGCTCTACGATGCCCGCAACTTCTCGTCGAACGGGGAGGCGAGCTGTGCCGGCTGCCACGTGTTTGGCGACCTCGACCACCTTGCCTGGGACCTTGGCGACCCCGACGCCCCGCTCACGACGGGCACCATTCCCGTTCGCTTGGGCATCGCGGCGGGCGGCAACATCAACGGCACGGGCGACCCCAACGACTTTCATCCCATGAAGGGGCCCATGACGACGCAGACCCTTCGGGGACTGCAGTACCACGGTGCGCAACACTGGCGAGGCGACCGTTCGGTCGGCTTCTACGGCAGCGATCCGTTCGACGCGAACCTTTCGTTCCGCAACTTCATCGTTGCGTTTGAGGGATTGCTCGGCATGGACGGCCTCCCCACCGATCCGCAGATGGACGATTTCGCGACGTTCACCGGGACCATCGCGATGCCTCCCAATCCGGTGCGCAACCTGGACCGAAGCTACACAAGCGAGCAGCAGGCGGCCTTCGACTTCTACGTGAGTCCCGATCGCATCTCGGACGGCATTCCCATCCCCAACCTCGGGTTCAACTGCGACGGCTGCCACACCCTCGATGCCGCCTCGGGCTTTTACGGCACCGATGGGCGACAAAGCTTTGAAAACGAAAGCCAGATCATGAAAATCGCCCAGCTTCGGAACCTCTACACGAAGGTCGGCATGTTTGGCGTGCGCGACGTCGCCTTTACCAATGGGGGCGACAACGGGTTTACCGGCGACCAGATCCGTGGCTTCGGTTTTCTTCACGACGGCAGCATCGATACGATCTTCCGGTTCTTCTCGGCGGTCGTCTTCGATAGCCAGGGCCCCAACATCGGGTTCATCGATGACGATGAACGGCGGGCCATGGAATCGTTGATGCTCGCGTTCGATTCCGACATCTCGCCCATCCTGGGCCAGCAGATCACGGTGACCGCGCCCGACGACCTCGATGCGGTGGGACGGGCCGAAGCCCTGCGCGATGCGGCGGTCAGACCCTTCGTTTCCCGCCTGCTCGGCGGCGCCGTCACCGACTGCGACCTCGTGGCCCGCGTGACCGGTTCCGACCGGGTGCGGGGCTACCTCTACGACGGCACGACCTTCATCGCCGACGATGACACCGACTCGGTGCGTTTCGACGACCTGATCGCAGACTCCGCCACCGAACCCGTCACCTTCACCGCTGTGCTGCCCGGATCGGGCGAACGGTTCGCGCTGGACCGCGATGGCGACGAGCTTTACAACGGCATCGACCCGTGCCCCACCTTGCCCGATTCGCTCGATTGCGGTGAGCTCAAGCCGAAGCCCGAGCCCCCGACCGATACGGGCATGCCTGGCCCCAGCGATACCGGCACCGACACCCCGGTGCCCGAACCGCAAGACGTGAACCCACCCGAACTCACGACGTGTGGTTGCGCTTCGAGCGATCCGCGTGGCGCGGCCTTTGGATTCGCCCTGTTGCTCGCGGTCATCGGGCTGCGGCGACGCCGGGTCGTTTGATGCCGATGAGGTAGCGGTACCGCGGGTCCTCGAGAAGCGAAGCCAGCGTCCGCACCTCGGGATGCCCGGGTCGCCGCGCGAGGTGCACCACGTGGGTGTCATCGATCGCGACGGCCACGTGGGCGCCCCAGGCCTCGGGCGTTCGGTGGAGCAACACCAAGTCCAACGCCTGCATCTGGGTCACCAAGACCGTGTCTTCGCGGTCTTCCCACAATTCGCTGGATCGCAGCCAAGGGACCCGTCGGCCGTGCCAGTCGACAAGTCGATACGCGAAGACCTGACAGTTGGCGGCGGCCGGCCATTCTTCAGGCGCCTGGGGACGTGACAACGCGCCAGGATGAACCGAGCCGCGGTAGCGCATGGCCCGCAAGGGTTCGGGCAGCCAGTCAAGGGTTGGGGGCGGGACGACCTCCTCGAGAACCACCCCTGTAATTCAAGACTCGTCGTCGTCACACGCCGAATTGGGCTTGAAACGCACCGAGCGTGCGCTGGTCCCGGGTGCCGTCGTAGATCGCGAACATCACACGGTCAAAGGCCTTCGCGAAGGGTTCGGTGTCGAGCCATGATCCAAATGCCCGCGCCACGACCGACGGTTCGTTGCCAAACACGCCGCATCCCCAGGCTCCAAGCAGAAGCGTGCGATGCCCGGCGTCCTTGGCCACCCCCAACACCAACGAGGCACGCCGACGAAGCGTACGGGTGATGTCGTCGTGCCCCTGCGGCTCACGGCGCAAGTGTTGGGTGGCGTTGGGCGCGGGGGCGACGATCACACTGGCCAAGAAGGGATGTTCAAGCAAATCGCGGTTGCGAGAGCGAAAGAACGGCACGCGAGGCGCATAGATCAGGTGATCGGTGTAGAGCATCGACGGCTCGTCCCGGTTGGCGTCGTAGTACTCCGGCTGGTCAAGCAAGCAGGGGTAGAGGCCTGAACACCGCGCCAGGTCCTCTTCTTGGGCCTTTGCTCCATTGAGAAACCCACCTCCCGGGTTTCGGGCGGAAGCAAAGTCAAGCAGCACCAAATCGCGGACACCCTGTTCTTCGACCAGGATCTGGGCCCAGGCCTGGGTCGTCCCTTCCACAACCTCGATTTGGGCGCTGGACGCTGCGGGAATCTCGTAAAACGGACCGACCTCACCCGGGCGGTACAGACGGGTGTCCTCAATCGCAAGTCGCAACGCCGGTTGGATGGACCGTCGCGTGCCCGACGGCGCGACGTAGGCACCCGCGGACAGAATCTCCAAGGTGGATTTAGCCGTTCCCTTCAGCGACATGCGGGCTCCGGGTCGGGGGTAGCCCAGTCGGGTACCGCGCCGAGCGTCAATCTGCGTTCTCCGACCGTGAACGAAGGAGGTGGACAGGAATCGGAAGCCGTGCTTCAGCGCAGCCGGGCACCTCGCGGTCGCACAGGAGCCGAAGGTCCGACGCATCATCCCGACGTCGATGTGCCATCCATACCGCTTTTGCGACCTCCGCACGCGGATCGTTTCGGGCGTGCAATGCCGAAGCTTGCAGGCGGAGCAAATCAGGATCTCGCGGGGCACGAGCCAACCCCTCCGCGGTGGCATCGAGCGCACCGGCCGCATCTCCGGTCGACAGACGGGCCCGCGCCAAGTCGCGCCAAGTTGCGGTATCGCGAGGGGCCTCGGTCGCGAGCCGGGCAAACGCGGAGGCCGCCTCCGGCCATCGCCAAGCCGCCGCCAACGCATCGGCGCGAGCTCTCGTGATCGCGGGGTGGGGACCGACCTCCGCCTCCGCGCGGGCCGCGGCCGCAAGGGCCGACTCCGTGCGCAGCTGTCGTCCCCAGAGCTGCGCGCGAAGCACCTCCACCGCGGCGCGGGCCCGAGCGTTGGGCGCCAACGGTTCAGCCTGGGCAAGCGCTCGTAACGCCTCGCCTAACGACTCGGATCGAGCGTGGAGCAACCCCAAGGCGTAGGCATAGGCTGCATCGAAGGTCGTGGGTGGCCCGGGCGCAGCCGTCGCCACGGCCAGGGTGTGTTCGGGAATCGGACCACAGCCCGAGAGGGTCGATGGCGTGGTCACCGAACAGGCCGCCTCCTTAAGGGCGCCAGGGTGCGGGCGATGGCGAAGTTCCGCACGGACCTCAGGGGCTTGTGCGGCCCCGGCCACCACGGTCCGAAACACGCGTGCATCCCCGGCTTCAACGCGATGATCCCAGGCCACCACCCCGATGCGATGGGCGTGATGCCGACGTTCGGGTCGCCCCGACGCATCGAGGACTTCGGTACGCACGCGATGGGCGGCCGGGTCGGAGACCTCGTTGACCGACCACGGCCCGATGTCGAGCGCGATCCAGGTGTCTTGGGCATCCCCAAGACCTCCGGGGAACGCATGACCCACCCCTACATTGTGAACCACCACGTCCACCACGAGGTCCGGGCCCTGCGGTTGGGCCACGACCCAGAGCTGAACGGCCTTCTGCAGTTGGTCGAGCACCACGTCGAGATGCCCAGTCTGGGCCGCAAGCGCCGTTTGTCCACCTGCGAACCGATGTCCGTCGAAATGGCAGTCGATGCACCCCCGGGGAGGATGCGGCTCCACGGGCGAAAGCCGCCGCGCATGACTTCCCGCCGCCGCCGAGGCAGCGTGAGCCCCGAGATCATCAAGTCCCGAGACAACCGAGGCATTTCCCGTTCGTTCGTCGAGAAACCCACGATGGCATGCGCCGCACACGGCTCCGGAGGTCAACGCGGCGGGACGCATGCGAGCCCGATGCGCCGCAAGACCCGTTCCGTCCGGAGCCGGGTACGGCACCTCCGACGTGTTGACCCGGTAGCTGCCGTTGCCATCGGGGGTGGCCGCCTCGGTTCCATGGCAGACCAAGCACGTCACCCCTATGCGGGCCAGCGGGTCGGCCGGATCGACGTTCCCCTCGATCTGACCCGTGACGAGCAGCACCGGATCGTGACATCCGGCACAATGGCGACTCGCTGGACGCCCCTCCTCTTCGCGCAGGGCCTCGACGCTCGCGCGGTACCACGGATTGTCGAACGAAGCGTGCGCATGCGCAGAGCCTTTCCATCCTGCGAAGGCCGCGGGATGGCAGCGGGCACATCGCTGCACGTCGGCGAGCGGGTCAGGAGCCCCGACCAGCTCGGTAGCCGACGGCTCGAACGGGCCGTGAGTCATGGGCAAACGCACCGGTTGCGGATCAAGTCCCGCCGCACACGCCAACAGTCCCCATCCGATCATCGCGTGACGCGGATCCGAAGCCAGCCGGGCACGAAGACGAGGAAGAGTCCCCACCATCCAACCGATCCGCCGGTCTGGCAACCTGAACTCTTGGGGGCGGCCGACGTGGGCTCCGGAGCGGCTTCGGGCGCGGTCGAGGCCTCGAGTCCCGGCAGAGGGTCCTGCAGCAAACTCGCCAGCTTCGGGGTGGCCTTTGCCACGCCTCCAGACAGCGCCGACCGTGCGGTGGCCACCTCGGAAGCGCCCTTGGGAGGTCCTGCCCAATTTCCTCGACGGGGCTTTTCACAAGTCACCTCCTCCGTCCACGGATGGAGGATGGCGTAGCGGCCCTGGAAGGTGTTGCTCGAACTCGCGTGGGCCCCAGAGTCGGCAAAGGTGCCATCGGGCAGTGGCGTTCCTTGTCCTCCGCGCATGGGCGGCCCGGCCTCGAACACCAAATCGCTGTCGAGACCATCGGCTTCGTAGCGGTAATGCAGGCGGGTGAGCACGAATGACTGTGGGGACTCGATCAGGTCATTGCCCAAGGTCGCAAGTTCCGACGGATTCAACGCGGGCTGGGGGCAGGGATCGCACCACGATGCATCCCAGCTGTACTCGGTGACCACCGTACGGGGAGCGGCCACCTGGCTGAACAGCGCCTCGTAGAAGCCAGCAAAGTCCTGCTGGACGTCTTCGGTGACCCGCAGATTCGTGGGAATGAAGACGTTGTCGTAGTTCGCGACCTGGTACCGCTGACCCGGAGCCAGGATGTGGACCAAAAGGTCCTGCAGCCCTTGCGCATTGAGGAGTCCAAGCCGAACGGGCAGGGAAAACGAATCGCTGTCGTAGTTCATCCGAAGTGGAGACAGGACCGCACGGTCTCCTTCGAAGGTGACGCGCTCGGGATCGACACGCGCCACAAAGAACTTCGTCCCCGCGGCCACGTAGGGTTCAAGAACCTTGTTCGCGCCCTTCGGGATGTTGTACTTCTCCTTGCGCAACCACTTGTCGAGGCCCGAGGAATCCTTGGCCGACAAGACGACGATGTCGTACTCGCCAACCTGAAATTGCGCCTCGATCTTCACCCCAAGCCCGGTCTTCCGGGCGGATGGCACCTTCTCGGCCATGGTGGACTTCATCAACATGCGAACGGGAGGTTCCAAGCACGGATCGCGTTCCCAGTAGGCCACGAGCCGCGGCGAGGCGAGCGCGTCTACCCGCGAAAAGATCTCACGCGGCAACGTCTTGACGTTCTTCTTCTGCAGCACCTGAGGCACCGGCACGACCATGGCGAACGCCTCGGGCGGGCCCTGGTAGCTGTTTTGCATCGACAAGACGGTCTGCGTGCCCGACCGCATCATGACCACCATGGTCGCGTCGTTGTAGAGCGAGCTGTCCGCTCCGCTCACGTAGAACCCACAAAAGGCGTATACCGGGGTCACGAACCACGTAATCAGCAAAGGGATCATGGGGGGCTCCAGTCAGGCGCGACGAGGGTACCGCGGCCCTCCCCGGGTTTCAACGCGTCACGTGCTTGGGCGCCAAACTCACCACGAGCGCCCCTTCGGTCGCAAACGAGGTGTCCGTGCCGGGCGTGACGACAGGCCCCACCCCAAACCGCGGCCCAATCGTGACCCGGCCCACCGTCCCGGCTCCCTGCAGCTCAAACAGCAGCGGCAATCGCGCCTCGCCCACGGCCGTCACGGCCAACGGAGCCGCAATGACGCCCTGAATGGCCCAGCCGGACTGGACGGGCCCGGCCGCGATGAACGGCGTGGCGGTGAGACCGAGGGTCGGCCGCACCAAGGGCACGATCAGGCCACCCGAAACGCCCCCATCGATCTGCCAGCCCCGCGAACCTCGCCGGAGTTGCCATCGGCGACCGACCGCGACGTCCACCGCACCACGGTCGGTACGAACCGTCGCCGCAACCCCCACCTCCCCCAAGCGGATCGACGCCGAAAGGTCGTGCAGCCCGAGCACCACGGTGGGTTCATCGCGAAGCCCACGTAGGGCAACCGGATCCGCCCACGCGGCGCTCCAAAGCCAAACCCCAATCATGGCATCACCGCCTCAGCCCCTGGAAATGGTCCTGCAAGGTCTCGGTCGACGCCCGTGAGCTGGACGTCGAGGTTGGCGTCGATCACCGACAACGCCGCCTCCCTCAAGGCGGTTCGGTCGCCTTCAAGGGGACCGTCGCGATCGAGTTCGCCGGGGCGAGCGTCGTCGGTCCAGCCGAAGTGGTTCAAACCGGGCACCAGCCACAGGGCGGCATCCGAAAATCGCTCCGTGAGTCGTTCAACGAACTCGTCGGGCCCCAACAACGCATCGGTGGTGCCCGAAACCCCGATCACCGGTCGGCCAGCCTGGCTCTCGACGTCGTCGCCCGCAGCGGGAAACGCCGCCAACAGCACCAACAAGTCGATCGACGCATCGTCGACCCACTGGCGAGCCGCCATGACCCCTCCCAAAGAGTGGCCCGCAACCGCCACCGGGCCTTCGGCCGGCACCAGATCCTGCAGCAACCCGGCTCGCTCCGCCTGACGCCGCAATGCGGCCAATGCCAACGCCCCGTTGCCAGGTTGGGTGATCGCCAGATCCAGCTCCGCGCGAGGCAGGACGGTCACGAACCCCCGGCTAGCGAAGTGGGATCCGAGCCACCAGTACCGTTCTGGAGGCACCAACCCCCCGTGGATCAGCACCACGACCGGGGCATCGGTGACCGCAGGCTCAGGCGCCTGGTCCCCGGGCACCGCCTCGGTCGGAAAGATCACATCGACGGGCACAACCTCACTCACCCGACCGGGAGCCGATAGCTCCACCCGCGCCGCACCGAACGTCCCGTCCTGCCCGTCTTCACCGGTTCGAGCCGCATCGAAACCCACGAGCAACTCGGGGTCACCCACGGCGCACGCAACCCAGACCCACCACGCCATCATCGTGCGTCCTCCACCTTTGCGGGCTGTGGTATGCCCACTGGCGCAATGGGGGCAACATGCAGGTTCTCGCGCTGGCAACCTCTCTGGCCTTCGGGTCGGGTCATGCACTGCTCATCGGAGCCAATGAAATCAAAGGTGGGTCCACGTTTCCCGCCGCCGCGGCCGATGTCGACGCCATGGAGCGCGTCCTCGTTCGGACCTTCGACTACCCGCGAAAGAACATTCGGACGCTGACCGGATCCGAGGCCACCCGAGAGGCTGTGAAGCGGGAACTCACGGAACTCGTGGGTCGCCTCGACAAGGATGACACCGTCGTCATCTACTTCGCCGGCGCAGGGGCCCAGGTTCAGGATCAAGGCCGAGATGAACCCGCAGACCAATGGGACGAAGCCTGGGTGCTCTACGACGGCATCATGGTCGACGATGAACTCCACGGATTCCTCGCGCCCATCGGGACGCAGGCTCAGCATGCGGCCCTCATGATCGACGCCAGCGTCGAAGGGGTACCGGGGAGCCGGGTGGGCACCGACCTCGTGCGGCGAATCGACGACGTCGAAGCATCTTCCGACGAGATCTCCACGGAAGATGGCCAGCCCCACTGGCCCAACCCCGAGGGATTCGTGACCCTTGAAGGGGCCGCACGAGGGGCCGCGACCGAGGGGGAGTCGTTGGGGCGCTTCACCGAGACGTTTGTCACGTACGCCCCCCAGGCGAGCACCTATCGCAGCCTCGAGCAGCTCTTGCTGACCCACATCGGAGCCGTCAGCCGGCAGGTGCCTCGCATTTACGGCGCCGACTTAAGCGGAGCCGTCTTTGGGTCGGAACACCGCATCGAAAAGGTCGAATTCGGAAAATTTGAACTCGAACCCACCAAACTCGCGGTTTCACTTCAGCTCGACGGCCGAGCAAGCTGGGAGCAACTCGCCGACGAACTGCGTCGTGGCGTCAAGAGCGACCGGGAATATGCGCAGTGGATCGCATTCGATGACGCGGATGCGGGCATGGTGGTGCGACCCGACCCCTTAAACCCAGGAGGATTGCAGATTGTCGGTCCCGAAGGCACGATCCGCAACCGGATGACCCCCGAGGAGGGGGCCGTCATCTCGCAGACCCTGCGGTACCTCTGGTTCCACGCACGTCAACGAGCGCTGCTGGCCCTGCAAGCTCCCCTCGATGACACCATTCAAGTGCGACTCATCGAAGCGGAAAAGCAGTACACTTGTGCCGGAGATTGGCTGCAGGCCTCGGTTGGCGAAGAACAGCAAGTGCCGGTGTGCCATCGTTGGCAGCTCGAGGTCACCCTGGCGGAGGGCTCGGACGATCGAGAAGTCGGTGGCTTTTTGCTTTTCAACGACGGTCACACCGTGGGCTTTCCCGTCGATGCTCGGCCCGTGACCGTAAAGGCCGGACGCAGCCACGTCTTCCCGCTGCCGGTGATCCCAGGCGAGCCACCGGGCGTGCCCTCCTCGCCTCCGCTCAACATCACCGAGCACGCCTTGGTGTTCGCGGGTCCGAAGGGGAGTTCCGTGCCCTTCCACAACGTCTCCAACGTGTCCGGCCGCGTGCGAGGGAGCCGCAAAATCGATGGGTCGTGGGGGCTTGCGCACCTACCGTTTCGGGTGGTGCCGAACACCGAGGCGGACCCCAAGGAATCTCGTCAGACCCGCGAGCTGACCCTCAACAACTTCGGGATCGATCACCTGCTGCCTGAAGACACCAACTCCTACCTGTATCGCCTGCTCGAACGCACCAAAGAACTGGCCGACTACCGAGATGGCGACGGCGTTCCCTACGCCCAGTGTGTGCCCGACGACCGGCTATCGAAGGCCACCTCGAGCCTGCGGCCCGAATCGGAGTGGCCGGGAGGAACCTGTTGGCCCCGCCCGTGGGACTTCCGTGAAGACGACAAGATGCTGCTGGACCCGGCCCCCGGCATCGATTGCTCATCGACGGTGTGGTGGCTGTTCACGCGGACATGCCTTGGAAATGTTCGCCTCGAACCTCCGCAGCCCGAGGGCCGCGAGTCCTTCAACTCGGGCTCGTACGTCCGACGCGTGCAAAAGTGGCACACCGAAACCCGGAAATGCCTACTGCTCTCCGACGAGACCTTCCGCGGAGGCTACCTGTCGACCTCGGCGATGCTCATCGAAGACCTGATGGACGACCATTGGGAAGACTGTACCGAAGGACCCTTCCGAACCGGCGATGTGTTGGTGACCAAGCGCCGGAACGGCGGAGGCGGCCACACCTACGTGATGATCGATCCCGACAAGTTTGTGGTGTTCGGCTCACACGTGGCGGACTACGACTTCGACCGCAAGCTCACCGAAGAAGAAAAGGCCTTGTGGGCGGACTACGGGCCGGCCGCAGGACGGGTGTGGGATGCCGGCGTCGAGTACCAGTACCTCACCCTGCGCGGCAAAGAAGACCTCGAACAGGGTCAGGCCGGAGGCTTCGGACCTGAGGTCTTGCGCAAGTGTTGGCGGCACAAAGCCATTGCGAAGCAGTGGGATGAAAACCCATCTTCCCAAGCCGGAAGTGGCAACGTCGACGGACTGTGCAGCGCCGAGCGCTGCCCACTGCCGTAGTCACCGGCCTCCCCCCAACAGGCCTTGGGTAGCCAGGGCGTCAAGGTGACGAATTCCCTCGGCAAAACCTGGCACCCACCGCACCGACGGCAACCACGCAAGCCCCCGGGAAAGCCATTCGATCAACGTGGTCGTGGCTTCGGTGTGCGCGCTTCGGTCGAGCAGCCACCACAGGATGACGCCCATCTGAACCCAGTAGGCAAGGCGCCCTAGCGGTTCGGCCACGCTCGCCGGGACATCGGTAGCCTGCGCCACCGCGACTTCGAACCGCTCACGGACTCGGCTGCGGGACGCCTCGGTGTGCGGGGACAAAAGGCCGACCTCGGGGTCGGCGAGCAGCACTCCGAGCATGGAACGCAGGACGTCCCGATGGGGCGCCAACACCGCCAAGCTCGCCCGCAAGGTCGCAGCGAACCGCGTGGCTAGCGGCCCTTGGGGCCCCTCGAAGGTCGTAAACGACTTCGACAAGCGGTCGTACAGCTCGACCACCACCGCCGACTTGCTCGGGAAGTAGCGGTACAGCAGCCCCGGCGAGACCCCCGCAACCTTGGCGATGTGACGAAGGGTGGTCGCCTCGTAGCCCCGGGCATCGAAGGCGGTGATCGCAGCTTCATAGAGCCGCTCGCGCGTCGCTTCTCCACGTGCGGTAGGTCCTGGAGGCCGGCCTCGCTTTCGCTTTTCCATGAACATGTTTATCTATATTTTAGACACCAGGGAGGACCTTTGAAGATCGTGATCGCAGGGGGCACCGGTCAGCTCGGTTCCGTGTTGGCCCGAGGGTTCACCGACCACGACCATGAGGTGCGCGTCATTGGCCGTTCGGTGACGGATCCCGACCTTCGATGGGACGGCCGCACAGCGGGGCCCTGGACACAGGCCATCGACGGGGCCGACGTGGTCATCAACCTCGCCGGTCGTTCGGTCAATTGCCGCTACCACTGGCCCAACCTGAACCTGATGATGCAGAGCCGCGTCGATTCCTGCCTGGCGATCGGCCGCGCCATCGAGCAGGCGCGCCGCCCGCCGGCGGTCTGGCTCCAGGCCAGCACCGCCTCGATCTACGCCCACACCTACGGGCCGGCGCATACCGAATCCACCGGCGAGCTGGGGGGCCGTGAGCCCAACGTTCCGGCGTATTGGGCCTACAGCGTAGCCATTGCGCGAGCCTGGGAACTCGCACAACAGAGCTGCCAGACGCCCCACACGCGAAAGGTTGCGCTCCGGCTTGGCTTTACGATGAGCCCCGACCCCGGAGGCGTTTTCGACTGGCTCATGTGGCTCGTCCGCCACGGACTTGGCGGACCCTTCCAGGGCGGCCGGCAATACGTCTCATGGATCACCGGGGTCGATGTGGCCCGAGCCGTGACCTTCTTGGTGCATCACGAACTCGAAGGCCCCGTCAATCTGACGGCGCCTCAACCGCTTCCGAACCGTGCCTTCATGGCCCATTTGCGGGAAGCCGCCGGCGTGCGGTGGGGGTTGCCTATTGCCTCTTGGATGGCCGAGATCGGTGCGGTTGCGCTCCGTACCGACACCGAACTTATGGCCAAGAGCCGTCGCGTGCAGCCCGCTCGCCTGCTGGATGCGGGCTTTGCCTTTCACCGTCCCGATTGGTCGATCGCCTCGCAGGACCTCGTTCAACGCTGGTGGAACCTTCACGACGCCGCCATGGACCGTATCGAGTCCTGACCAGACGATCCTCGGCGTCAAACATGGGATAGAACGACCCGGCTTGGCGAGGCGGAACATGCGCACCATCATTGCATCCTTGGCAACCGCGCTCGTGGTTGCGCTGCTGATTGGCGGATTCGGAACAGACCCCCGATGGGGTGCATGGATAGGGGCCACAGCCATTGGCGCCTTTGCGCTGGGATGGGTCTTGCGTCCCTTCGACCCGATTGGTCAGATGCCGCTGACCGTCTTGCGCATGCTCCCTTACCCGGTCTTTTGGAAGGATCGGCGTTCTGTTTACCTAGGTTGCAATTCAAGCTTCGCTGAATTGGCCGGCCTGCCCGATCCCGACCAGATCATCGGCCGTACCGACTTCGAGATGCCCTGGTCTGAGGAGGAGGCGCGGGGCTACCGCGCTGACGACGCCGAGGTCATGAGGCACGGCCGTCCCAAACTTCACATCATCGAGACACAGTTGAATGCAGCCGGAGAAAGGACGTGGCTGGACACTTCCAAGGTCCCGTTGCGCGATCCGAACGGTCAGATCTTCGGCATCCTAGGCATCTTCAACGATCTGACCGCGCTGAAGAGTGCCGAGGCCGATCTCGTGGTTGCCCGTGACGAGGCAGAAAGCGCGAGCCGCGCCAAGAGCCGGTTTCTCGCGGGCATGTCTCACGAGCTTCGCACGCCCTTGAACGTGATCATTGGCTACGCAGAACTCATGCTCGAAGAGGCCGAAAATGGCCTTGCTCCAACCGATGACCTCGACAAGGTGCTCGGGCAGGCGCATCACCTGCTTCAGCTCGTCAACGATCTGCTTGACCTCGCACGAGTGGAGTCAGGAGCGGTAGCGGTCGACATGCGCCCCTCCGACGTGATGCCGATTGCGGAAGAGGTCGTACGAAGCTGCCAGCCCTTGGCTATCGCCCGAAACAACGCCCTCACCTTGTCGGGAGAAGGTCCCGCCGTGGCGATGGTCGATCCGGACCGTCTACGTCAGGTGTTGCTGAACCTCGTCGCGAACGCCTGCAAGTTTACGCGCGACGGTCGCATCACTGTAGAAGTTCGCCTGGCCTCGGACGAGGTACGCCTTCAGGTTCGGGACGACGGGCCCGGATTGTCCGAGGTGGAACAACGCCACATCTTCGCGCCGTTCACGCAAGCCGAAGGTGTTCACATCGAACACGGCGGTTCGGGGCTGGGGCTTGCGATCAGTCGGGAACTCACGGTCCGCATGGGCGGCGGCTTGACCGTCGAGTCAGCCAAGGGCGAAGGCAGCTGCTTCACCGTCTCGTTGTCACACCCTCGCTCCGTCTCCGAGGTCGCCTAGCGTCTGGGGTCTACTCGACCGTCGCCGCCAACACGAGCTGAGCTGCGTAGTACAACGGCAGGCCCCAGGCGCGGGTGGCAAACGACGCCCGCACGAACCGCTGCTTGGCGACCGCAATGTCGGAGACGTAGAACCCTACCGCCCCCGCGACGATCCACCCATTCCCGACGTCGACGTAGGTGCCCCAGGCAAGCGCGACCATGGCACTGATGACGATCATGTAGGCCGCCACCGGGCCCTGCATGGCCCGACGGACGTGGGGCCACAGCCATCGCACGATGGGCACGGCCACGATCCCAAGTCCTAATGCGGCAAGCAGGGTGGCCGAGCCGTCGAGCCCGCGCACCACAAAGGCGGCTGCATAAGCGACATGACCCAGCAGAAAGCTCACAAGTCCGGCAAGGAACCATCGCGGGTCTTTTGGGATGAGCAACACATCGCCGAGAGCGGCAAGCACCAGTCCGCCCACCATGACCTGACCGTACAGCGTCGTGGGCCAGCCATCGAACACTCCCAAAACTACGAAGCCCAACGAGGCCAGAGGCTTGAACAGCCACTCCCATCGCGCCTGCACGGGACGTCGAGCCACCCACAGCTGCGCCCCGACCAATGCCAACACCAGCCCTGCAATGATGCCCACCCTGACTCCCAAGCGTGTCCCCCTATCGCAAAGACGCGAGAGGATGACCCCGGTTCGATTTGCAGGAGGTGCCATGTCGCCACGGTCCATTCCCCGCAGTCCGGATGCCGACCATACCGAAGAAGCCGCTGCGCAACGCCGCAAGTTCATTGCCGAACAGACGGGCGTCGACCTGGTACACACGGGGCACTACTCCATCGACCCGGCCCTGACGTCGGGCAATGTGGAGAACTTCACGGGCGTGGTGCAAATGCCCATGGGCTTCGCGGGACCCTTGGTCGTCGACGGGGAACACGCCCAGGGAGCGTTCTACGTACCCATGGCGACCACCGAGGGCACGCTCATCGCGAGCTACAGCCGGGGGATGTCCGTCACCCGAGCGGTGGGCGGCGTCCGCACCACGGTGGTCGATGATGCGATGCAACGCGCTCCCGTCTTTGTCTTTGCCGATGCCCGCGAGGCGCGTGACTTCGGGATCTGGCTTGACAGAGCCTTCCCGGACATCAAGGCCGCGGCGGAAGCGACCACCCAGGTGGGACGTCTTCGAGACATCCAGCAGTTTGCAGCCAGCAAGATGAGGTACCTACGCTTCAACTACACCACCGGCGATGCCGCAGGCCAAAACTTAAGTGGCAAAGCTACCGATGCGGCCTGCAAATGGATCGTTGACCACTACCCGGGAACCATTGATCGGTTTGTGCTTTCTGGCTCCATCGACACCGACAAGAAATACAGTCAGATCAACACCCTTCACACGCGAGGGAAACGTGTGGTGGCCGAGGTGACGCTGCCTCGAGACTTGCTTATCGAACGGCTCCGCGCCACTCCCGAAAGGTTGTTTGCGGCCCGGCTCACCTCCCAGCTCGGAGCCACGCTGGCCGGTACTGCACTCAATGCGATTCATCCGGCGAACGGCGTCGCGGCCATCTTCATCGCGTGTGGTCAAGACGAAGCCAACGTCGCCGAGTCCGGTGCGGGAATCCTCTACGCCGAGATCACAAATGACGGAAACTATTACTTCTCTCTTACGATTCCATCGCTCATTGTCGCAACCTATGGCGGGGGTACGGGGCTGCCGACGCAGCAGGAATGTCTGCGTTCCCTCGATTGCTATGGAACCGGCAAGGTGAGGAAATTCGCAGAAATCGTGGCTGCAGCCCCCCTGTGCGGAGAGCTTTCGCTCGCCGCCGCGGTGGTCTCGGAGGAGTGGGTCGGCAGCCACGACCGGTATGGTCGCAACCGTCCGTGACGGCGGTCCTCAATCCGCTAAGGTGGGGCGATGGGCTCCCTCCATAGCTACCTTGCGCCGGTCATTGCCGAGGTTCGGGCCCGGCGCCCCATTCGCACCGGCTCCCTCGTCATCACCGTGTTTGGCGACATCGTCGTGCCTCGCGGGGGCGTGGTGTGGCTGGGCAGCCTCGTCGAGCTACTTGCGCCGTTCGGGGTGAGCTACGGCCAGATTCGTACCGCAGTGTCTCGCCTTCGAACCGAAGACTGGCTGGCCAGCGAAGCTTGGGGACGCAAGAGTTTCGTACGCCTGACCGACCATGGCCAGCGCCGCCTCGCCGAAGCCACGAGTCGGATTTACGGCTCGGGAGCCGCGCCGTGGTCGGGACGCTGGACGGTCCTGCTGTTTCCCGCCGGCCTGTCGCCTCGACACCCGGTGCGCACCGCCCTGGGATGGCTCGGCTTTGGCACCCTTAGCCCGCAAGTGTTTCTGCACCCGAATCCCGACCCCCAAGGCCTTGGCTCGGTCCTCGACGACGCCCGCCGCCAGCTGCCGCCCGACGAAGCCCCCATCGAGATCGATGGGGAAGGAACGCTCGGCGTCCCGCTCGATCATCGACACCCCGCGTTGGACCGCCTTGTCGCCAGCAGCTGGAGCTTCGAGCCCCTCGAAGCGGCTTACCAGCGCTTTGTCAACCGCTTTCGCCCGGTGACCGCGGGACTCGCGCCGCCCATCGACCCCGAAGAGGCCGTGGCGCTCCGACTCGCCCTCATTCATGACTTCCGGCGAATCCTCCTTCGAGACCCCGGCCTCCCTGAAGCGCTCCAGCCTCCCGGCTGGATCGGACAGGACGTGCGGGCTTTGGTCGCCGAGATCTACCAAGCCATCTTGGGCCCCTCCGAAACCTGGATCAGCGACCATCTCGTCGGCCCGCAAGGCCCACTGCCCCACGCCCCGATCGATCTCGCACGCCGCTTCCAGCCCTGATCTATCAACGCGAATTGCTTGATAAATCCTTGCCTTTTCAACGTGTTACGATTTTTAGTTGTATTCAGCAGAATACCGTGACACATTCAAGCGAGGTGAGGGACCATGCTCGATCTGACGCCACCGCGACACAGCCTCGACCCCATCGAGATCGCTTCGCGCGAGGAGATTGCGAGGGTTCAGTTCGACCGGCTTCGCCGCACGCTGCACCTCGTCTACCAGCACGTGCCGTTCTACACGCAGAAGTTCGACGAGGCGGGGGTTCATCCCGACCAGCTCGTGCACCTCGACGACCTGGCCCGGTTCCCGTTCACCACCAAAGATGACCTGCGAGCCAACTACCCGTTCGGCATGTTTGCGGTTCCGCGCGCCCTCGTGGCGCGGGTGCATGCCTCATCGGGAACGACCGGCAAGCCCACGGTGGTGGGGTACACCAAGGCCGACCTCGACATGTGGGCCGAGGTGGTCGCGCGCTCGTTGCGGGCCGCAGGGGCTCGACCGGGGCACATCGTCCACGTCGCCTACGGCTACGGACTGTTTACGGGCGGATTGGGCGTCCATTACGGCGCCGAGCGGCTCGGTTGTACCGTGGTGCCGGTCTCGGGAGGCATGACGCCTCGCCAGATTCGACTCATCCAAGACTTCAAACCTGACATCATCACCGTCACGCCGTCCTACATGCTCGCCTTGCTCGACGAGTTTCGTCGGCAGGGCATCGACCCGCGTTCCACGAGCTTGAAGGTGGGCATTTTTGGTGCAGAGCCGTGGAGCCCCGGGGTTCGGCGCGAGATCGAAGACGCCTTCGACATGCACGCAGTCGATATCTACGGCCTCTCTGAGGTCATTGGGCCAGGCGTCTCGAACGAGTGCGTCGAGACCAAGGACGGACTGCACATCTGGGAAGACCACTTCTATCCCGAAATCATCGATCCTCAGACGGGCCAGGTTCTTCCCGACGGTGAAGTCGGCGAGCTGGTCTTCACCTCGCTGACCAAAGAAGCGATGCCGATCATCCGGTATCGGACGCGCGACCTCACGCGGCTGCTTCCCGGCACCGCCCGGAGCATGCGCCGCATGGCCCGTGTGATGGGCCGCTCCGATGACATGTTGATCGTCCGCGGGGTCAACGTCTTCCCGAGTCAGATCGAGGAAATCGTGACGGCTCAACCCGCCCTATCGCCGCACTACGTGCTCGAAGTGGCCCGTGACGACCGCCTCGACACCCTGACGGTGCGCGTGGAGTCTCGTCCGGGCACCTCTCCAGGCGACGCAGGACCAGCCTTGGCCCGTGCCATCAAAGACAACGTGGGTGTCTCGGTCAATGTGGTAGTCGAAGCCCCCGAGACCATCGAACGCTCGATGGGCAAGGCTACCCGTGTCATCGACCGTCGCTCCACCCCCTAATCTACCGTTTTAGAGGTTCAACATGCGCGTTCGTAGCTTCGCGATCGAGGATTGGCACACGTCCACGGGAACTGGCCGGGCGGTCCACAGCGCCATCGATGGCCGGCAGATCTACGAGGTGAGCAGCGACGGTCTGGACTTCCGGGCCATGTTGCAGCACGCCCGTGAGGTGGGGGGACCGCGCCTGCGGGCCCTGACGTTCCACAAGCGGGCGGCGATGCTCAAATCGCTCGCCAAGGCGCTCATGGCGCGCAAGGACGAGCTGTATGCACTGAGCCGACTCACCGGCGCCACGAAGCACGACGCATGGGTGGATGTGGACGGCGGATTCGGAGCGCTGTTCGTCTACGCCAGCAAAGGACGTCGGGAGCTTCCCGATGATCAGCTCCTCCTCGATGGGGACCTCGAAGGGCTGAGCAAAAGCGGACGGTTCGTCGGCCATCACGTCCAAGTGTCGCGTCGGGGCGTGGCCGTGCACATCAACGCCTTCAACTTCCCGTGCTGGGGGATGATGGAGAAGTTGGCCTGCAACTTCCTCGCGGGCATGCCGGCCATCGTCAAGCCGGCCACCGTCACCTCCTATGTGACCGAGAAAGCCGTCGAGATCATGCTGGATGCGGGGGTGCTCCCCGAGGGCGCCCTGCAGCTGGTGTCGGGTGGCGTGGGCGACCTCTTCGAACACCTCGAAGACCAAGATGTGGTCACCTTCACCGGCTCCGCTCAAACCGGGCGTCGGCTGAAGTCTCACCCGCGGGTCACCGAGGCGAGCGTTCGCTTCAACATGGAGGCGGACTCCCTCAACTTTTCGATGCTGGGGCCCGACGTCGTTCCCGGCACCCCCACGTTTGACGCCTTCATCAAGGAGGTGTCCGACGAAATGCGCATCAAGACCGGCCAACGCTGCACCGCGATTCGCCGCACGCTCGTGCCACGGCATCGTTTAGACGAGGTCGCCGAGGCCCTTCGGGCCCGCTTCGAGCAGGTTCGCATCGGCAATCCCGAACTCGATGAGGTGGGGATGGGGCCACTCGTCGGAGCCGACCAACGCGACGAGGTGCGACGTGCGGTCGAGGCTCTCACCGCCGAGGCCGACGTCTTGTTCGGCGACCTCGGTGAGGTGACCGGCGCCGACGCTGAGCAAGGCGCCTTCTTTCCCTTTACGCTGCTCCGGAGCCGCGATCCGATGGGCGCCTCCGCGGTGCACGACATCGAAGCCTTTGGCCCGGTAAACACCCTGCTGCCCTACGACGACCTGCCCCAGGCCTGGGCCCTCATCCGACGCGGACGAGGCAGCCTCGTCGGCAGTGTGATGACGGATGACGACGACGTAGCCCGGCAGGCGGTGCTCGAGACTGCGGCGTACCACGGACGGCTGATGTTCCTCAACGCCGACAGCCACCAAGATTCGACGGGCCACGGCTCCCCCATGCCCCACTTGGTGCACGGCGGACCCGGCCGTGCGGGGGGCGGCGAGGAAATGGGCGGCATCCGAGGCATGGCGCTGTACATGCAGCGAACGGCGGTCCAAGGCTCACCCACCACCCTTTCCCACATCGCCCAAACCTGGCTTCCCGGCTCGACCCGAACGGAGTCTGAGCGGCATCCCTTCCGCAAGACGTTCGACGAAATTGCGGTGGGCGACACCCTGACGACGCATCGCCGAACCGTCACGGAAGCCGACATCACGAACTTCGCCGGGGTGAGCGGGGATTATTTCTACGCCCACATGGACGACATTGCGGCCAAGGCCTCCATTTTCGAGCGCCGCGTGGCCCACGGCTACTTCGTGCTCTCGGCGGCAGCGGGGCTCTTTGTGTACCCCGGCGTCGGCCCGGTACTTGCCAACTACGGCCTTGAAAACCTTCGATTCATCGAGCCCGTCTCTCCCGGCGATACGATTCGCGCGAAGTTGACGTGCAAGCGGCGCATTCCCCGTGCCACCCGCCCGGGAGAGGCCCCTCAAGGGGTCGTCGAGTGGCACGTCGACGTTGAAAATCAAGACGAAGCCCTGGTTGCGACCTACACCATCCTCACTTTGGTGGCCCGAGATGCCTGAACCCACGTCGTCCCCATCGCACGACCCCTTCCTCGAACGCATCCAACGCGAAGAAAAGATCGAACCTCGCGACGCGATGCCCGACGATTACCGAGCCACCCTCGTGCGGCAGATTTCGCAGCATGCCCACTCCGAAATCGTGGGGATGTTGCCCGAGGGCAACTGGATCACGCGCGCCCCCACCCTGCGCCGCAAGGTCGGGCTTCTCGCCAAGGTGCAAGACGAAGCAGGCCATGGGCTGTACCTCTACAGCGCGGCCGAGACCTTGGGCGTGCCGCGGGCTGAACTCGTCGATCAGCTGCTGACGGGCAAAGCAAAGTACTCGAGCATCTTCAACTACCCCACTCCGACTTGGGCCGACATCGGAGCCATCGGGTGGCTCGTCGATGGGGCGGCCATCATGAACCAGGTTCCCCTCTGCCGATGCAGCTACGGCCCCTATGCGCGAGCCATGGTGCGCATCTGTAAGGAAGAGAGCTTCCACCAACGCCAGGGCTTCGAGATCATGGTGGCCCTGTGCCGAGGCACGCCCGAACAAAAGGCGATGGCCCAACGAGCCCTTGACCGATGGTGGTGGCCCGTCCTCATGATGTTTGGCCCGAGCGATCGGGATTCGAAGCACTCGGCCCGATCGATGCGCTGGAAGATCAAGCGGTTTAGCAACGACGAACTCCGTCAGCGCTTTGTGGACGCCACCGTGCCGCAAGCCCGCTACCTCGGCCTCACCATTCCCGACCCGGATCTGCGGTGGGACGAAGAGGCCGGCCAACACCGCTACGGCGAGATCGATTGGTCGGAGTTTCGTCGAGTGCTTTCCGGCGATGGACCTTGCAATCAAGAGCGCATGCACGCCCGTCAGCACGCGCACGAACAGGGGCGCTGGGTACGGGATGCGGCGCGAGCCCACGCCGAGAAGCGCCGGCAGCGGAAGTCGGCGTGAGTACCGACGCTTGGCCCATGTTCGAAGTGTTCGTGCGGTCGCGAAGCGGCCTTGCCCACCGTCACGTCGGCAGTTTGCACGCCGCAGATCCCGATCAAGCGCTCTCGATGGCTCGCGACGTCTACACACGTCGAGGCGAGGGGGTGAGCCTGTGGGTGGTTCGCTCCACCGACATCGTGGCCTCCGACCCCGACGAGCACGCGAGCTTCTTTGAGCCTGCCCACGACAAGGACTACCGCCACCCCACGTTCTACGACGTACCCGATGAGGTCGACAACCTGTGAGTGTCCACGTACAAACCTTGCTCCGGCTTGGCGACAACGCGCTCGTGCTCGGCCACCGCCTGTCGGAGTGGTGCGGTCACGCGCCGGTCCTCGAAGAGGACATTGCACTGACGAACATCGCCCTTGACCTGGTCGGTCAAGCCCGCGCGTGGCTCACCCACGCCGCCGATGTCGAGGGGCAAGGTCGCAGCGAGGACGACCTCGCCTACCTGCGTGACGGCCTGCAATACCGCAACGTGTTGCTCGTCGAGCAACCCAATGGCCCCACGTCAGGCGGAAGTTCGGGTCGCGGTGGGGATTTCGGCATCACCATCGCGCGCCAATGGCTGTTCGACACTTGGCACCACCTGCTTCTCGAGCGCCTGACCCACTCCTCCGACCCCAAACTCGCGGCCATCGCGGCCCGAGCTCGCCAAGAGGCCATCTACCACCACCGACATTCGGCGGAGTGGGTGGTGCGACTGGGTGACGGCACCGAGGAGAGTCACGCGCGAATGCAGGCCGCCATCAACGCCCTCTGGCGCTTCACAGGCGAGCTGTTTACCCCCGACGACATCGATCAAGCCGCCGCGAGCGAGGGCCTCACCCCCGACCTGACGACCTTGCGCGAACCTTGGGTGGCCCGCATCGACGAAGTATTGGCCGAAGCCACCTTGCAACGTCCCGACGATGGCTGGATGGCCACCGGGGGCAAGCAAGGCGAACACACCGAACACCTCGGCTACTTGCTGGCCGAGATGCAACATTTGCAAAGGACGTACCCCGGTGCACGCTGGTAGCCCGACCGAACGCGCTTATGCGGTGGTCGCACGGGTGTGCGACCCCGAACTGCCCTTCCTTTCCGTGGTCGACCTGGGCATCTTGCGAGGGTTGGACGTCGATGATGACGGTGCGGTCCACGTGCGACTCACCCCCACGTACAGCGGCTGCCCGGCGACCGAGACCATCGAACGCGACGTGACCGACGCGCTGACCGCCGCCGGATTCGACCGCGTCCATCTCGTGCAGGAACTCTCGCCGCCCTGGACCACCGACGCCATCACCGAGGCCGGTCGCATCGCAATGCAGCGACACGGCATTGCACCTCCTGGCGGCGATGCCAATCGCTTCTTTGAGGCCCCTGCGGTGAGGTGCCCGCGGTGTGGGGCGACCGAAACTCACTGCGTCAGCCGGTTTGGATCGACAGCGTGCAAAGCCTTGTACGCCTGCGACCGTTGCCTTGAACCCTTCGACCACTTCCGGTGCCGATGACCCAGCGCTTTCATCCATTGACCCTTGCCGAAGTGCGCCGAGAGACCGACGAGGCGGTGAGCATCGGCTTCGACGTGCCCGAAGCGCTTCGCGAGACCTATCGCTTTGTACCGGGCCAATACCTCACCCTCCGCGCGACCATCGATGGCGAAGACGTTCGTCGAACCTACTCGATCTGCAGTGAGCCCGGCGAACCCCTTCGCGTCGCGATCAAACAGGTGCCGGGCGGGCGCTTCAGCACCTTCGCCAACCAGCGACTGGCCAAGGGCGAGGTCCTGCAGGTGTTGCCTCCGCAAGGGAAGTTCACCGTGGCCGCGCGCCCCCAAACCGCCCGGCATCACGTGGCGTTCGCGGCGGGCAGTGGCATCACGCCCATCATGAGCCTGCTGAAGACGCTGCTTCGCCAGGAACCGGAATCCCGGTTCACGCTGTGTTTCGGCAACCGGGGCGTTCGCTCCATCCTGTTCCGCGACGAGCTGTGCGATCTCAAGAATCGCTACCTCAACCGACTGGCGATTCATCATTTCCTGAGCCGCGAACGACAAGGCACGCCGCTGTACGACGGGCGACTCGACCGACCCCGGATCGAGCGACTCCTCGATACGGTGCTGCCTCCACAGCAAATCGACACCGTGATGATCTGCGGTCCGGGCGAGATGATCGACGAGACCGAAGCCGCGCTGGTCGCCCGGGGGTTCCCCGCCACCGCCATCGTGACGGAGCGCTTTGGCGTTCCGGTCCGTGCGGCGCGGGTCGAGCCCCAGAGCGATCACGCCTTTCGTGCCGAGATCACGCTGGACGGCGTGCGCACCCGCGTGGCGGGTCAGGCCGGCGAAACCGTCCTCGACGCGGCCATCCGAGCCGGTCTCGATTTGCCGTTTGCGTGCCGAGGCGGCGTATGCTCGACGTGTCGGGCCCGGCTCGTGGCGGGTCAAATCCAGCATGCGGTCAACTACGCCCTCGAACCCTGGGAACTCGAAGCGGGCTTCGTGCTTTCGTGCCAGGCTCACCCGCAGTCCTCGCACATCGAAATCGACTTCGATCAGACCTAAGGAGCTTTCCATGAGCGAGTCCATCTTGTTCGATGTCGAGACCGTAGGAGAGCATGCCGCCATCGCGGTGGTGACCCTGAACCGACCCGACAAGCTGAACAGCTTCGACAGCGCGATGCAGCAGACGCTTCGCGAGGTGCTCGACAAGGTCGATGAGGCACGAACCAACGGAACGCCACCCGTTCGCGCGCTCATCTTGACAGGCGCGGGACGAGGCTTTTGCGCCGGACAAGATCTGGCGGACCCCGATTTTCCGCTCGATCCCGGAGGCGATCTCGCGCAACCCATCGAGCGGTACTACAACCCGCTGGCAAGGCGGGTTCGTGGCCTCGCAATTCCGACGATTGCCGCGGTGAATGGCGTGGCAGCCGGGGCTGGCGCCAACCTTGCGCTGTGCTGCGACATCGTGGTGGCGGCACGGTCGGCCAAGTTCGTGCAGCCCTTCAACCGTCTGGGTGTCGTGCCCGACACGGGCGGCACCTTCACCCTGCCTCGCCGAGTGGGCCAAGCCCGAGCCCGGGCCCTCATGCTCCTCGGAACGCCACTGCCCGCCGAACAGGCGCGGGATTGGGGCATGATCTGGGACGTCGTCGACGATGCGGCGCTGGCGGCCCACGCCCGCGAACTCGCCACTTCGCTGGCCCAGCTTCCGACGGCAGGACTCGCCCTCATCAAGCGCGCCCTCGACGCCTCGCCGGATCAGACGTTCGACCAACAACTCGACCTGGAGCGGGACCTCCAGCGCGAAGCCGGCCAAACGGACGACTTTCGGGAGGGCGTGGCGGCGTTTCTCGAGAAGCGAAAGCCCCAGTTCCGCGGACGCTAGGCGTCAGCGGGGGTGCCCCATCATCGAAAACGACGCCCAGACCGCGGGCGAAGCGCCCTGCTGCCGCAGATCGTCCGCCGCCCGACGAAGCGCCTCGGCGGGAGGCACCGCCTCGAGATGCGACAAGAACGACAGCATGAGGGCTTGGGTGCCTTCGTCGTCCACGTTCCAGAGGCTCATCACTACGCGAGGCACTCCAGACTTGTAGAACGACCTCGCGAGTCCGATGGTACCGGCGTCGACGTCTTGTCCCAGACCGGTCTGGCAAGCCGACAGCACCGCCAATCGCGCCTTTCGTAGGTCCGCGGTGAGCACCTCGACCGCGGTCCACGGTCCCTGATTCAGCGCGATGAAGCTATCCCACAGAGGGGCCTTTCGATCCGCCACCCCGTGGGTCGCAAGGTAGATCAAATCAGCGTTCTGGACCCCCGTGAGCACCCGGTCTCGCGTGGCCGCCTCCCCGACCCACGCCTGCCCCCGAACGCGCGAAGCCACCGCCCGAGCCTCGGCTGCGGCCCCCGGCAAGGCGGGGAAGTCCCAGTCGGGAAAGTCACGGCTCGATAAAGTGGGATCTCCCACGATCAGCGGTGACGAAAACTCGGCCGACCACGCAGGTGGTGCGTCGGCCAATGCGACCAAATCGGGCGCGACGGTGACCGAATGGGAGGCCACGAACGGCTGCCCATCCACCTCAAGGGCGAACCACGGCAGTCGCCCGAGCGACCGCGTCGGCACGATCACGAGACTGTCCACGACCCCCAGCCGTTCCTGAACCACGCGGGGCAACACGGCGCTCGCCACCGCAGCGGACGATGCGGGAGGCACCTCGGGGGGCGCTCGAAGCAGGCCTCGCGGCGCCGGAGACCGACTTACGGCATTGCCTCCCGCAAGGGCCACCACCATTCCGTCGGTGAGGGGATCGATCTCGCTCGGAGACAGCTCAAGCCGGGTGGCCACCGCCGGTCGGCCGGCCTCGTACCACGCGGCCATCAGGGCCCCTTCGACCTCGGCGTACACGAGGAGACCTGCCTCGGGGGGCAGCGCGAAAGCCTCGCGAGGCGGAGCGCCACCTTCGCCGGGAGCATGCACGCGTCCCAGCACCATTTCCGCCGGCAATGGCTGGCCATGGGCGTGAAGCAGGCGAGCCAGCGTGAGACGCTGCCGGTTTTCGTTGTTGAGCAACGTCGTGAGGGCCTTGGCCTGGACGTTGTCGGGGCTCTCCCACGCGATGGTTCGAGCCGCCTGGTACATCACCGTATCTTCGAGGATCTGCGGTTCTCGGGTGCCCACAACGCGCATCAGGATGTCACCCGGTTTGCCCGCCGCAACACACATGGACAGCGTCTTGCCAGGCGCAACGTGGTCGACCAGGTCCTCGATGAACAGGCCATCTTCACGGTACTCGATGAGGTGAGGAATGAACGGCTCATCGCTCACATTCTCAATGGTGAGTTCGAACTGGGTTCCCGTGGGACTCTCGACCACGCTTTGGGGGGTTCCTTGGCCCTTGCAACCGTGCGCTTCAGCCGAGGCCGCCCGAAGCTTCACGGCGAACACCTGGGCTTCGTACACCTCGGCCCGAGACCGGATCTGCTGGCCTTTGGCGTTGATGAGTTCGAGCCCCACCTGCCCAGCCAGCCGCAGCGGATCCGGCGCTTCGTAGGCCGCAGGCGCGGTCGGGGCCGGCGAAGCGACAGGGGACCGCCCGCAGCCGAGCAAGGCCCCCACCGCGGCCATCCCGATGGCGTAGAACCGAGTCATCGGGAGGCGCTGGCTTGGTCCGACGAACCCTTCACATGCTCGTCGAACCACCGTAGCTGCTCCCACAACACGTGCTCGATGCTCTCGCGGGCTCGGTAGCCGTGGTCTTCGAAGGGCAACAACACGAGCCGTGCCGTGCCACCGGAGCCCCGGACCGCCTCGAAGAACACCTCGGACTGAAAGGTCAGGGTGCCGGGGTTGGAATCGGCCCCGCCGTGAATGACGAGTACGGGCTCATCGACCTGGTCGGCGAAGAACGTTGGCGAAACCTGGATGTAGGTGTCGCGTGCCTCGAATAGCGTGCGTCGCTCGGACTGAAAGCCGAAGGGCTGCGTGGTCTTGTTGTACGAACCGCTCCGGGCGATGCCCGCCTTGAACAAGTCGGTGTGGGCGAGCAGGTTCGCCACCATCAGCCCCCCGTGGCTGTGGCCCACCACTCCGATCCGCTCAGGGTCGGCCACCCCGATTTCAATCGCTTTCGCCACCGCCGCCTCGGCGTCGGCGACCAATTGATCGACAAAGGTGTCATAGACGGTTTCGGGGTCCCCCACCATCGGCATCGCCGTGCGGTGCAACACCGCGTAGCCCTGGAGCAAGAAGAACATGTGAGATGCACCACCCATGCGCTCGAACCGATTGCTCGAGCCCCTCACCTGACCCGCCGTGCTCGGGTCCGAGTACTCGAGCGGGTAGGCGTACACCACGGTCGGCAGTTTCTCGCCTTCTTGGTAGCCCGGCGGGAGGTACAGCTGGAAGGACAACGGAACGCCATCCTCCCGCTCGTACTTGACGATTCGCTTCTGGATCTGGCGGAGCTGCGGGGTCGGGTCCGTAAACCGGGTGACTGGCGTCCGCTCCTGCGCCCAGCTCGCCTCACCCGCCTCCGCCTCGATGCGCTCCGTCAGGGTAGCAAGGTGGTAATTCGGAACTTCGGTCGGAGATTCAGAGCGAATGATGAACCGATCTTCACCGCCGGCAAACGCGGTGAACGTCTCAAACCGTTCCGCGTCGGCCCGAAACAGTCGTTCAACCTTCCCTGTCTTCATGTCACGCAGATCGAGGAAGGGACGGTCTCCCTGGGCGGTCGCCCCCGCACCACTGAAGTAGACCGCATTGCCCTTCTGGCGCAGCACCCACTGTCCGTTGTCGAGCGGACGATAGCGAGGCCGACCCGGCGACTGGTACCGGTCCTTTTCGTTGAGGTCGAACCAGGCTCGCGCCTTGCCGGTGTCGACGTTGAGAAGGTGCGTGTAGCGCCAACGTCGCATGCGTTCGCGTTCCGTGATCATCAAGGTCGACCCGTCTTCGGTCCATCCACCGCTCGAGATGATGCGATGCTTGGCCTTCCAGACCTGACGCGGGTTGCGCTTGAACGGAGCCTCGAGGCGCATCAGCCGGTCACGGTAGCGCGCTTCGGCCATGGGATCGCCGCCGTCGAGCGCCTCGACCCAGTACAGCGTGTGAGGCGCCGTCGCTCGCCAGGACACGGCGCGTGGCCCTTCGGCCACCCCTTGGATGGGCACCTCGTCCGCCACCGGAAGCGACGCCACGGTCGCAATTCGCTTGCCCCGCTTGTTCCAGACCTCGATCTCACTCGCAAACCGCCACCACGGCACCGCATGCGACCACGGGCCGACCAAACGCTCCACCAGCACGTACTTGCCATCCGGAGAGGGCTCAGCGGTGGCAAACACCGCCGGATCGCCAAGCGCCGTCCGTTTGTCCTTGCGGGGATCGAGGACGATCAGCTGCGAGGTTGCGTAGTAGTCGAACAGCGCATCATCGTGCGCGGTGACCAACAGGTTGCGCGATTCGTAGGTCGACCGGGCAGTGTCGCCACGACCTTCGAGCACTTCGGGACCGGCCGGGATCGGGGGAGGCGCAGGTTCGGCGCCGCGCTCCGGCACGGAAAGAATGAGCAGCCGCTCTTGGTCCGGCATCCACGACACGGCCCCGCCCATCGTGGGGTTGAGCACGAGATCCGGAATTTCTTTCAGGGTTCCTGTGACATCGCCCACCCACAACCTCACGTGGTCGGCGTGTTCGACGGTCAGCGCAAACTGCGTCCCATCAACGGTCCAGGCGACGGAATGCACCTCCGCCCCGTCCGGCAGATCCAGCGCTTGCTCAGCGCCGGTGTTCACCTCGACGAGGCGAGGGGAGGTAGCCCCCTGACGTCCGTGACGAAGGCCCAACCCCGGTTTGACACGAATCCCCGCAAGTTCGTGCCACCCTGCAGCGTACTCCGACAACGGTGGGTAGGTCACCGGATCGGCGAGAAGGAGATGATCGCCAGGGGGGGAACTCCACACCCACGGCAGCGACGGGGCGTGCAGCACATCGAGGACCTCCTGCGGAGGCGACTGCCATTCCGTGGCGACCGCGGAGGTGGACAACAGCAACGACAACAACACGAGCGCTCCCTCGAAACGGACTCGATTGTCTAACGAACGAAATGCATGTAGGGAACCGCAGGCTCAAGACCCCTGCGCCAGATACCACGCCGCGAGATGGATAAAGGTGCAAACGGAGCAACGGAGATGGCGACGGACTCCATCTGGACGGTGATCGACGGTGAGGTCGACCTGAACCGGGGCGTTGTGGTGCGCCAGGGCGACGTGCACACCTTGACTACCCGCGAGCTTCAACTCCTCCGCTATCTCGTCACGAATGAGGGCGAAGCTGTGCATCGGGACGCTCTGCTACGGGACGTCTGGGGATACCAGGGACGAATTCCCTCCACCCGGGCCCCCGACTTTGCGGTCCGCCGGCTGCGCAGCAAGATCGAACCCGACCCCTCGAACCCTCAGCTCCTGCTTACCGTGCGGAACCATGGGTATCGGCTGGTTCGCCCCGCGACTACGGACCCGACCAGCCTCCCCATCAAGCCACAGCCACCTCAATCAAGTCTGCCCCACCAGCATGATTCCTTCGTGGGTCGCCGTGAGTTGCTGGAGCAATTGCAGAACAGCCTTGCGCACACCACGGTCGTGACGCTGCTTGGTCCGGGAGGCTCGGGCAAGACCCGCATGGCCGTCCAATACGCCACCCTGCAAGCCGAAGAAGTCTGCTTTTGCGAGCTGTCCGGCATCGAGGATGTGGGCGGCCTGATGGCTTGTGTGGCGCATGTGCTCGGCGTGAGCACCCCAGACCCGGACCGAGATTCCTTGGGCCAAGTGCTTGAGGGAAGAGGCAAGGTCCTCGTCATCTTGGATGGCGCAGAAGGGCTGGCTTCAACGCTGAACGAACGGGTGGCCCACTGGCGCAGTCAAGCTCCCCAGGCTCGTTTCCTGCTCACGAGTCGGGTTCGGTTCCGGATGCCAGGGGAATTGGCACTGTTCGTGGGCCCGCTTGCGCCCGAAGAAGGGGCGGCCTTGTTCCGCGAGCGTGCGCGAACCGCAGGTGCTCCGCCGATCGGACCTGCCCATGAGCGCGCCCTGTCGGAACTCGTCTACCTCCTCGATGGGCTACCCCTTGCCATCGAACTCGCGGCCGCCCGAAGCCCCGTTCTGTCGCTCGAGGGGCTCGTGGCCAAGATGAGCGAACGCTTCAAGCTGCTCACCGAACGACGCGGCACGGGCTCCCACGCCACACTGCGAGCGGTCCTCGAAGCGTCCTGGTCGCGAACCGATGCCGAGTGCCGAGAGGCCCTGGCCCAGCTTTCCGTCTTTCCCGGTAGCTTTACCCTCGAAGCTGCCGAGGCGGTGGTCCGCGTCGAAAACGCCTGGACGATGGATCTGTTGGAACGCCTTGTTGATCAGAGCTTGGTGCGACTGCAGGACCGGGGACGTTTTCGCATGTTGCACTCGGTTCGCGAGTTTGCTGCGGAGCACCTCGACGACCCCATCGCAGCGGAAGTCCGACACGGCCGCTACTACGCCGGCCTCGACGCCGAGCCCAACGCCATCGAAACCACCCAACCGGTGCTCGGCATCCGTCGCTTGGCGATGACCAACGAGCGTGAGAACCTCGTAACGGCCTGCCGAAGAGCCGTCGCCCGAGGCGATGGCGAGGTCGCACCCCAGGTCTTGAGCTGGCTCACCCATGTCGTGTCCATGCAGGGTGGGCGAGCCTTGCTTCGGGAGTTGACAGATCTGGTGGCCACGGTGCCTGGCCTCACCCCCATCGGACAAGCCGCCATCGAAGGAGCCCGGGGCCTGCTGAAGGAGCTCAGCGCCCCCACCGAGACGATTCAACATTGGCGCGCGGAGCGGGACCTCAGCCTCGCCGGCGGACATGCCTACCGCGCCACAGGAGCGCTGGTGAGGTTGGCCCACAAGGTTCGCTGGCTGCAGGGCCACGACGAGGCACGAGCCCTCTACAACCAGGCCATTGCCGAGGCTCAGGCCGTAGGCGCAGCTGAACTCGAAGCGCGGGCCCTCCACGGGTTGGGCCAGATTGCGCTTACGGAGTGGAAGCTGTCCGAGGCCAAAGAGTGGATGCAGCGCGCCATCGCGAGAAGCCGGGAAGGCCACCATCCGGCCTACGAAAGCCGCATTCAGTCCACGTTGGCCAAGCTGTCCGCAGCCCTTGGCGACCCGGAGCGCGCCGAACGGCTGCTACTCCGCGCCTTAGAGACCGCGGACCGGTACGGCGAAAGTGTTCATGCCGCGAGACTCGAGTGCGACATCGGCATGATGCGCCATATGCAGGGCGCGTTCGATGCTGCGACCGAGGCACTCGACCGGTCCCTGGAATCGGCTCGACGCCTGGGCTGCAGCCCCACCACCATCGCCACCGTCATCATCCGAAAGGCGTTTGGAGCCCTACTCCAAGGGAAGGACAACGAGGCCCGTGACCTTGCCGAACAGGGGCTCCAACGCATCGCCGGCTTCGCCCCTTCGTACCAGCAGGGATTAGGCCACTACATCGTCGCCATGGTGAGTCACCGTCGCGGAGAGGAGTCCCTCGCGGCGCAGGCGTGGCAACGGGGCATTGAGATCTGTGAAGCGGTCAACGAACCCTTGATTGCAGGCCATCATCGGTTGGCACGAGCCAGCCACCATGCCTCACAGGGTCGCTTTGGGGCGGCTCACGCCGACCTCGACGCGGTCAAACAGACCCCTGCGAAATTCGATGATGGCTTTTTGTGGTCGCGTTGGTTGGCCGTGAAGGCCGAGGTCACCTGGTTGGAGGGCAACCACGACGCGGCCCATGAGTGGTTGGCCCAAGCCGAAGCAAAGCGGTGGCCCATGCGCTTCGACGCCACGTCCGAGATCGAACGCGTGCGACGGATCCTTGCAGGGACCGCAACGACCCCATAGGCCCTCCCCTGGAGGAAAGCGGTGGATGCTCCACAGCTAACGACCCTTCGGGACTATGTGGGCCGAGGGTTGCTGTCCGCCCATGAGCAAGACGGGCTCGTCATCTTCAACTACACGCCTCGAACCATCTACGAACGGGCTTGGGATGTGGTCACGCTCCAAGCGCGGGGCCTCGTATTGGACGGCTCGACGGGAACGGTGCACGCTCGGCCGTGGCCCAAGTTTTTCAACCACAACGAACCGGATGGTCACGTTCCGGACGGTGAGCCCAACGAAGTCACGATGAAGCTCGATGGGTCGTTGGGGATTGGGTACGTCGATGCGACGGGAACCCCTCGATTCGCCACCCGCGGCCGATTCGATTCCCCTCAGGCTCAGACCGCAGAAGCGCTTTGGGCACGCGACCACTCCGGCCGTCGTTGGCCCGAGGCCGTCACTCCACTTGTCGAAATCATCGACCCTTCGACCAAGGTCATCGTGCAATACGAATGGTCCGGACTCGTGCTCCTTGGCGTACGAGACCACAATGGGGACGATTGGCTACGGTCCGACGTGGAGACGCTTGCCAAAGACCTGGCCATGCGGGTGGTCGAAAGCGCACCGCTCGATCGTGCGGCCCTGACGGCCGCCGCCCAGGAATTGGACCATCGCACGGAGGGATTTGTTGCGCGCTGGGGGTCCCCCAAGGCCGCCCACCGCGTGAAGTACAAATCCGCCGCCTACTTGGCGCTCGCGCGCGTGCTTTCGGGCATCACCGAGCGGTTCGTCGGAGATTGCTGGATCGCGAGGGTTCAGTTGCCCCCGGACGTTCCTGAAGAAACCCGGCAATGGTTCGATGATGTGGTGGCCGACTTCGAAACCGAAGCCCAACGCTTGGCCGCAGAAATCGAAGCGCTGCACAACGCGCTGCGCATGGATCATCCGGGGCGGAAAGCGTTTGCCATCGCGGCTCGCGCTTATCCCTCCCGCATGGGTCTCCTCATGGCGCGGTACTCGGATCGTCCCCTGGACGTGCGGACGTTCGTCTATCGCGAACGCTTCGGCAACCACCCTAGGCCGGTTCCCTTGAAGGCGTGAATTTTCGTCCATCCCCATCGCTTCGCTTGCGATAACGTCATGCCATGTGGGGCCGCCGCGTCATTCCTTGGCTGCTCAGTCCCGTCGGGCTGACGTTGGCTGCGGCTTCTTGGTCCGCCACACGGCTGGTGGGCGAGGTCAATCAGGTACGTAGTGAACTTGGCCAACGTGTCCGATGGCTCATCGACATTCAAACGGTGCTCGAGTCTGCAAGTTCCGAACCTCCGGACATCACCGAGCTGGAGGACGCGACTACGCGACTCCTGGCCACCCGAGAGGCATTCGAAACGGCGATTGCGGATGGAGAAGAGACGCAGGAGGCCGTTTCTACCCTGATGTTGGGTCTCGATGAGCGCCCCTTACCCGCCATCATCGAGCCAGCCAGCCACACCCTCGTTCGCGCGCTTCGGGCCCAGACAGCTTCGATTTCGTCCCAACTGGACGGCTATTGGGATCACCTCGGTCAACTCGTCGCATGGTCTGTGACCCTTTCGGTTGCCATCATGGGCCTTTGCGTTTGGATCTTGGTGAGCCGTGCTCGCGAGGAGCGGCTGTCTGAGAAGCTTCGTCGGTTGACCGCCCAGCAGCTCGCCGCACGCTCCCAAGCCAACCTCGAGCAGATCATGGCCACCATGCCGGTGGGCGTCGCGATTCAGGCCGAAGGCGTGATGGTGTATGCCAACTCGCGGCTGGCGCACCTCTTGCACGCGGGAAGCCCAGACGCCCTGGTGGGTCGTCCGTTGCAGGTTGACGCCTCCATCGATGTTTCGGAGCCCGTCGACATTCGGTGGGACGGTGCGCCGGCTACGCTCGTGGTGGTCCGCGACCTCTCGGAGTGGAACGCCCTGCAAGCCCAGTTGCGCCTTGCCGATCGCATGGCCTCGGTCGGCACGATGGCTTCCGGCGTCGCCCATGAAATCAACAACCCGTTGACCTACGTGGTGCTTCATCTCGACGAATTGACCCGCATCGTGTCCGGCAATCCCGAGGCCGGAAACCTGCTCCAGCCGGTTCGGCAGGGAATCGACCGTGTTCGGCAGGTCGTTCGGGATCTCTCGACGCTCGCGCGGAGCAGCACCGAGACCGAGGCCACGACCCATGACCTCATGGGGCTGCTCCATTCCACAGCCCGAATGGCTACTTACCCTCAACGGCACTCCGTTGAAATCGACGTTCGGGGGAGTCCGGTGCCCCCCGTCAATGGGAACGAGGCTCGCCTGGGACAAGTGTTCTTGAACCTGATGGTGAATGCGGTGCAGGCCATCTCAGCGCATGCCCCCGAAGGACGAGGACGCGTTGAGGTGCGCGTCTCCAAGGCGTCCGACGACGTGGTCTTGGTGGAGGTGTCTGACAACGGACCGGGCATCTCTTCTGCCGACCTGGAGCATCTGTTCGATCCCTTCTTCACGACCAAGCCGGTAGGGGAAGGCACCGGTCTGGGGCTGTTCATCTGCCATCGCATTGTCAAGGAGACCGGCGGGCGCATCGAAGTGGTGTCTCCGCCGGGCCGGGGGGCCACCTTCCGCGTTGAGCTGCCGGTGGCTGACCGTGAGGCGGCGGTTGCGGATCGGCCCCCGAGCTACTCGCTTCCTCCCGAGCGCAACCTCGTCGTGCTGGTTCTCGACGACGAACCCCTGGTGGGTCGAGCCCTCGCACGGCTGCTGTACCAGCATGAAGTCGTGGTGGCGCAGTCGGTCCGAGAAGCCCGCGATGCGATCGCCAATAGGCCCGTTGACGTCGTGCTTTGCGACCTTCACCTGCCCGACGAGCCAGGCCGCAACTTCTATGCGCACCTCGAGACCACCGACCCCGAACTCGCATCGCGCGTGTTGTTCATGACCGGAGGACCCCTCACTCGGGCCGACGAAGCGCTCCTCGAAGAAACGAACCAGCCCACCCTCGAAAAGCCTGTGGAACCAGGGCTTCTCGAGGCGGCTATCGAGCAGATGGCGCGGTCAAGCTTTGAAGGTGAACAACGGCCGTAGCCGAGCGACGATGTGGAAGGGCTCACCTGCCCTACAGCGCCGGCACCTCGAACGCCTTTGGATCGGCCGAATCAAAAGTAAACGACTTGACTTTCACGACATGGAGGTTGTCTTCGAGCGTGTCGGCAGGCTTGGGGGCGACGAACATCGTCATCGGAACCCAGGCTCCATCGATGTCGACGTAATCCTGGTAGTTCATCGTGCCCGAAACAAAGCGAGCAACCTCACGCACCGTGTAGAACGTCTTGGCCAGCCGTCCGGTCTTGGGGTCGATGTAGGCCACGTACTGGTCGAAGCGACTCGTAGGTTCAAGGCCTTCCCACGTCACAAAGACGCGGTCGTAGGTCACCCCATCGATCGTTTCGGGCCCCGCGTCGACGGCGATGGGGGCTTCGAGGAGTCGATAGGGAATCTCGGTGAAGTAGTGCATCGTGGGCAGCATGAACTCGGTGCCACCGTGGGAGCCTACGGAGGTCTTCCCATCCTTGACCTGCCAACTCTGGCCGTTCGTAATGCCCCAGACGAGGCCTTCCTCTTCGCCAAGGAAGGTCGCACGCGAGTCGAAGCTATGAAGCCGCTGCTCCAGCCGGACGTGGGCGTTTGGCGTAGGCCAAGGGTTTGCGACCTTCGCCATGAGCCCTTGCCAAACGTCTTCCAACTCGACGGTGACGGACGTGCGCTCGTTCCAGGCGGCGACGCCCCCGTGCGCTGCGGCCACGGACTCGAGCATCGCGCGGCCTCGTTCGGCAGCGGCCGTCTCGTCGGTCAGGCTGCGAATGGAATCGGGACGAATGTCCGCCAGGCAGGCGGTCAGCGACAATAGCAACATCAGGACGTCCTAGGTTCGATCTTGGCGAAGCAGGGCCACGATGGCCCGAGTTGAAGCGGCGAGACTGACGGGATCGGCCCCCGCTCGGATTTGCGTGACGAGGCCTCGGGTGAACACGGTCAACATGGCGGCCAGCTCATCGACCGACGCCTCCGGGCCGAGTTGCCCGGCTCGCTGGGCACCTCGTAGAACATTGGCGTACGCCGCCTCCATTCGTTCCTGGTGGGCGACAACCCGTTTGTGAACAGCCTCGTCGAGACGGGCGCGTTCACTGCCGCTGTGAGCGATCAAGCATCCAAAGGCCATCGGGGCGTCCTTTGCACTCGAGCCCAGTCCCGTGAACGTGCGCATCAACGTGTCGAGATCGGCCCCCTCCGCCTCAAGCGGCCCAAGGACAAAGTCCACCACCCGCTCGAGGTAGCGGTCCAGCACCGCGAGAAACAGCCCCTCTTTGTCGCCAAACGCCGCGTAGAGGCTCGATCGACTCAGCCCGGTCGCGTCCAGCAAATCCGCAAGCGACGTCCCCGTGTAGCCTCGCTCCCAGAAGGTCACGACAGCGGCGTCTAACACCTGGTCCACATCAAAGGTTCGAGGCCGTCCCATCGTTTCCTCGTTCTGGAACGATCGGTCCGTAACCTGAGCGGACCCCCTGTCACGTTCGAATTGCTGCCAGGAGGTTGGACCTAAGGTCGAGCGAGGCGGCGCCTGAACGAACCTTAGGCTTCGTCACCCAACCCTGGGCGTGTCGCTGCGGTGGGACGACTCACGAGTGTCTGGGCCTGGGAGACCCAAGCGTCCCGTTCGATGCGCCCTCGATAATCCATGAGTTTCGCATCCACCGCCGACACTTGAGCGTCCGTCCACTCCGCGATCTGCCAGTAGTAGTACACGCCAAGGTCATGAAGGATGTCGCGCAGTGGGTTGTCGATACCGTCGAGCAGCGTAAGGTCGTCGGGTGTACCAAACGCAGCCTCGGTCAGCAGATTGTTCTTCGGACTCCGACGCATGGGGTCGATGGGGTCGAAGCGAGGGCTGGTCCGTGACTCGGTGCGGCTTCCCGTGCGCACCGACCGCTTGGTCTTGGTTTGCGTCACGACCGCGGACTTGCCCGCCGACCGCAACTGGTGATGCACCGCCGCCAAGCCGTACTCGATGGCGGTGAGGCGGTTTTCGATCGAGGCAAGATCGAGCCGGCCTTCGATGGCCACGACTTCGTCGAGCACCGCCGTGAGGTCGGGCTCGGGCACGTCGATGGCCAGCACGGACTCCCGAATGTCCTCCACCCGCTCCTCGAGCGTTTCGAGCTTCGTCGAAAGCGGGTCCAAGTCCACCCGGGCAGGGCGCAGGGCCGCGATTGCCCCTTCGAGGCCCACGAACCGAGCGTGCAAGCCATCCATGTCGCCGGTCGAACCGAGCCGACTCGACAAGGCCTCGAGCCGCGTGTCCAACGTCGCTTCGATCGGGGTGAAGTCGGGCTGGGCGGACTTGAGGTCGTCGATGCGCGCATCCACCGCGTCGAGACGAGCGACGAGGGGCGAGAGGTCGACGGTCGGTTCGGGCAGGGTCGCGAACGTGCTCTCGATCTGGGCCAACCGTTCGTACAACGGGGCCAGATCAACGTTGGGCGCAGACAACGCGCCGAGATGTTCCTCGAGCCGCACCAGATGGTCGGAGACCGCAGTAAGTTCGACCCGTTCCCCCGGTTGGGTGGTGAGTCCTTCTTCGATGTGTGTCAGACGCTCCTGAATGGGCCCAAGGTCCACGACGGCATCGGGCTGGGAGAGAAGCGCCTCTTCGATTTGGCCAAGCTTGGCCTTCAATGGCTCAACATCGACGGGGGCTAACCCCGCCAGCCGTTCGTCGATCTTCTGCAGATGCGCATGGACCGACTCGAGATCGACCTCTTGGGGACTGGCCACTCGCTCCTCAACCTGCCGCAGGTGGGCGTGCAAAGGCTCGAGATCAAGGTTTGGTGTGGGAACCGCCACAAACCGCTCTTCCACCTGCCGCAGGTGGGCGTGCAAAGGCTCGAAGTCCACCCCTGAACCACCCAGTCGCGACTCCAGGCTCGCGATTTGCTCGCGCAGGGGCGTGAGATCCACGGAAGGCTGCGTGGTGAGGTACTCCTCGAGCCGCGTGAGGTGCTCCTGTACGGGTGCAAGATCGACGTTGGAGGCCGGCGTCGCTTCGAGAAGCTGTTCAAGCTTCTGCAGATGCGCGTGGACGGGCTGAAGGTCGGGGGGAGTCGGCGTCGCAAGCTGCGCTTCGATCTTCGCCAATTGCTCCCGAACGGGCCCAAGATCAACATTCGGCTGGGTCGCCAGGTGCTGGTCGATCTGATTGAGCTGAGCGTGCACCGGTTCCAGATCGAACGAGGGCACAGGCAACGCCTCGATCCGCTCCTCGAGCTTGTGCAGGTGGGCGTGCACGGGCTCGAAGTCTACCCCCGTCGCGCCAAGCCTTGACTCAAGGGTGGCAAGCTGCTCCCGAACCGGCCCGAGATCGACACTCGGTTGAGCCAGCAAGTAGTCCTCAATCTGCTTGAGGTGTTCGTTCACCCCAGTGAGATCCACCGCGGGCAGCGCATCCAGACGCGACTCCAGCTTTTGCAGATGCTGGTGAACCGGCCCCAAATCCGTCGACTTGAACGCAGCGACCGTCGACGCCACCGCGGCCACCCCGGATGTGACCTGGTCGAGGTCCATCGCGCCAAGACGCGTTTCGATGGCCCTCAACTGTGCATGCACAGGCTCGAAGTCTGGGCCCGACTGACCCGCCACCCGCTTGTCCAACGCATCGACCTTGCTCGACAGCGCAGACTGAACCGACACCAAATCCGACTTGGTGAAGTCCATCGCCACGGGCTCGATCTGCCGGATTTCCGCCGTCAACGCTTCGCTCACGTTGGTCAACTGCTGTTGCACCGGAGCCAAGTCGGTGGCCTTCAGCCCGTCAAACCGCTTGGCAAGACCCGCGATCTGAACGGTCAAATCACGCCGCAAGGCTTCGAGGTCGTCGGTGGTGACCGACGGCCCCTTGGCGATCATGGCCTGTTCGTGCTGCAACAGCTGGGCGTAGGTCTCGGTCACATCCTCGTACCGATGACTCATCCAGTAGTAGGAGAACGCTGCCCCGAACAAGACGGCGAGCAGCAGCAGAAACACAATCTGCACGGATAGAAGCATCATCGCGAGCTCACAAGAGGTTGGGGGTCAGTCCGAGGCACGGACGACGCGGATCTCGATCCGCCGGTTTCGGGAGCGGCCCAGCTTCGTGGCATTGTCGTCCACTGGACGCCTTGAGCCGTAGCCCCGCGCCACCAGCCGGCGCGAAGATAGGCCTCGTTCGATCAACGACCGTCGGACCGAGGCCGCACGACGCTGGCTTAAATCTTCGTTGAACGCCGGGTCACCCGTGTTGTCGGTATGGCCTTCGATTCGTAGCGTACCGGGACAATCGCGGGCGGCGGCGGCGACCTCGTCGAGCACCGGTGCACTCGCCGCGTCGATGGCATCGCTTTCCGAGGCAAACCGAATCGTCGATCGGCCCAACACGTCCGCCATCGCCTGTTCGCAAGAGGCAACCGCCTCGTTTGCAAGAACCTGAACCGTCCCCACCCGACCGTATGGAAGGGGCGCCGAAGCCGCCGTGCGCAAGTCTTCCGCCCGGCTCTCCGGCAGCTCGCAAAGCAGCGAGTAGCGATCGCACGAAAACTCGGCGACCCCCATGTCGCACGCAGAGACGTTGGCCAAACCACGCTTGGCGACGTCCACAAAGCCGTCGGGAACGGGCTGGTCCACCACCACGAGATGGCTGTCCACCGAGGTGATCGATCCCGGCTGGACGAGCGTTCGCGCCGCGGTCTCGATGGCCTGTCGCGATGCGGCATCGGGCACTTCGCCTTCGAGCCTCAGCACGCCTTCCTCGACGCGAAACGTCCATTCGAGTGCAGGCGACGGGGCCGCGGCCGCGGGTGCCTCTGCCGCCGTGAAGTCCCCTCGCACCCGGGTGGGCGCCACCACCGGCCCCGCCCACGTCGCGGCCCGCGCCGCCCGGACCGCGGCCAGGGCTTGCGAGGCGGCTTCGTCACTGGGAGGAGTGCCCTTCACCACGACATGTTGCCCGGAAACTTCGACGGTCGCCCATGAAGCCTTCACGTCATGCAACGCATCCTTTGCCGCGCGTTCCGTCTTGTCTTGGATCCAAGTGATCGCAAAGGGACCAAGCCCAAACAAGAACACCAAGCCCAAGGCCGCAAGAAGCATCCAACCCCATGGGAACCAGGGCATCGGCGCCGACACGCGACGCCAGCGGCGCACGGTGGACGCGTTCTTCGATTCGGCGCGGGTACGGGTCGCCATGGCACCCCTCCGGAGGACGAAACCTCGCATGTCCCGATGGGGAGCACACGTAACACCTACGGTGCAAAGTCTGGTGATCTACGCGACAAGCCAATTTCCACCCTTTCGAACAAAAGGCAACCATTAGGTTGCGCATTGGAGCATGGGGCCATTAAAGGCAACCTGGAGGTTGCGTTTGATCCGGCGCCCCGACCCGGAACTCTTCAGCGCGTTGGCTGACCCTACCCGTCTCGACCTCGTCGAACGCCTGCTCAGCGTCCCCAGTCTGTCGACCACCCAGCTCACCAAGGGTACCGGGCTCACCCGACAAGCCATCCACAAGCACCTCACCGTGCTCGAGGGAGTGGGGTTGGTGGCGCAAGAGCGCGTAGGACGAAGACGGCTATGGTCGCTCGATGCGCGGCCCCTGGGGTTGGTGCGGGATTGGAGCAACCGTCTTCGTGCAGTTTGGGCTGCGCGATTCGACCAACTCGAACGTCTGCTTGCCGAGGGAGGGCCCGATGACCCCCGATCCGTTGACCCTTGAGATTCGCGCCGAGGGGGACCGCCAGATTGTCCTCGAACGGCGATTCGAGGCCGGTCCGTCCAAAGTCTACGCAGCCTTCACGGACCCAAAGAAGATCCGGCGCTGGCTTAGCACCCCCGAATGGCCCATGCGCACGTGCATGAATGAAGCTCGCGAGGAAGGGGCGATCCGGTACGAGTGGTTCAATGCCGAGGCGCCCGAAAAGACCATGGGCATGACGGGTCGCTACCTGCGCGTGGACCCTCCTCGCTTCGTCGAACCCCGCGAGGTGTTCGACGAAGATTGGACAGGCGGGGAGGTTCAAGTGCGCACCGAATTCCTCGAAGACGGAACAGGAACGCTCCTTCGCATGACGATGCGCTATTCGACGCAAGAAGCCCGCGACGCGGTGCTCAAGACCGGAATGGCCCGCGGCATGGACCTCAATTTCTACGGCCTCGATGAGGTGTTGTCGGGCCGGGATCGGTTGATGACCCCCGATCCCGAACGTGATCTCGTCCTGCAACGGATCTTGGATGCGTCGCCATCGCGGGTGTGGGCCGCGTGGACGCAGCCCGAGCTGATCGCCCAGTGGTTTGCGCCCGCTCCGTGGTCCGTGGCTCGCGCCACCGTCGAGCCATTCGCCGGCGGCGCATTTAGCGTGGTGATGCAAAGCCCCGAGGGCGAAGCGATGGCCGGGGAGCCCGGCTGCGTGCTGATGGCACTGCCCAATCGTCTGTTTGCTTGGACCGATGGCCTGGGGCCCGGTTTTCAACCCAAGTCCGACAGCTTCTTCACGGCCTTTGTTCGGCTGCGACCTCATCACCGTGGCACTCGGTACCAGATCCTGGTTCGGCATGCCGACGCTGATGGTCGAGCCCGGCATGAGGCGATGGGTTTTCATCAGGGGTGGGGCAAAGCCGCAGACCAGCTTGCCACTCTGCTTGGCGAACGTTGAGCGATCGCCAGCTTCCTTTCTCAAGACGTTCACATTGAGGGATTGGCCTTTGAGGGCGGGAATGGCATCTTGCTGGTGCATGCAGCCCAACCCGCACCGAGTGGTGCGCTCCAAACCTATGGCCAAACCCTTCATACCCGAGAACTTGGGCTCGTCCTCCTGACCCTCTCCGAGCCCGACTGCGCCACGTTGCTCGCGAGCACCGGACAACAAATCCATGTGATCGGAGAGCAGAATCCGCACGGCGCGGATTCTCCTGGTCTAAGAGCGCAGCGCGCCCAAACCGTTTTCAAGCGGCTGGGAAGTCTTGGTCTGGACCTCAACATTCACGACGGAAGCGTCAGCGATAGCGCAGTTGTAAGGCTCTGTATTGCCCCACCTTGAATCGGTGACATCCTTCTGGCAACGACAACCTCAGAATTCGGCATCATAGGGTCAGCCTGGTGCTGCGCGGTATCGTCGAATTTCCCTCTGCCTGCCAGCTTCTACCTACGACCGATACCGCGTGGCACCGACTTCTCTCCTCCCTCCATCCCGAGACTCGACAGCTCAATCAAAGACGCTATGACCATATAAACGAAAATGGTCACAATGCCGAAAGCGTTCAACGATGAAGAGAGAGTGCAGGTGAGACGTCGGCTTGCAGCGGCGGCGGCCGAACGCGTAGCCCAGGTCGGCTACCGGCGAACCACGATTGGCGAACTCGCGCGCACGGCGGGCATCTCAAAGGGTGCCTTCTACACCTTCTACGACAGCAAGGAAGCGCTGTTCATCGAGATCTTGAGAGACACCGAGACCGCCCTTCGGGCCGAGATGCAGGCCGCCGCGGACCGCGAGGGGGCTCCGCGCGAAATCCTGGCCGGTGTCTTCGAAGCCCTCCGCGCGGCGGTGGCGGACCACCCCTTGCTTCGCGTCCTGGCCCAGCCCGAAGAATCGGCCGCGCTGTTTCGTCACCTGCCTCCGGAGTTCCTCGAAGAGGCCCAAGCCGACGACGATCGGTGGTTCGCCGAGCTGTTTTCGGGGCTGGCCGCTCGCAAGATCGTCGATCCAGCGATGGTGCCGGTGCTCGTGGCGTTGCCGCGATTTTGGTTTGCTCTCGCCACGGGCCGTTCCTGGCTTGGCGACGACTTTGGTCCCACGACGCGCCTCGTCGTGGACGCGCTTGCCCATCACCTTGGAGGTGACTCATGATCGAGGTGCGCGACTTGTGGTTTCGCTACCCCGGCGCCCCGCAAGACACCCTACGTGGACTTGGGTTTGCCGTGGGGCCCGGCGAGGTCTTTGGGCTTCTGGGGCCGTCCGGCACCGGAAAGAGCACCGTCGTTGGCGTGCTGACCGGGGCGCTGCATGGCTACCGAGGGACGGTTCGCATCCTCGGGGACGATGGCGCCGCAGACCGCGCCCGCCGATCGCGAATTGGCGTGGGATTCGAGGTACCAAGTCTCTATTCTCGACTCACCGCTCGAGAGAACCTCGACTTGTTTGCCGCGTTGCACGGCGTTCCTTTGCTCGACGTCGACGCGCGGCTCGCCCCCCTCGGTCTCGAAGACCATGCAGACCAACGGGTCGAAGCCTTCTCAAAGGGCATGAAGAGCCGACTCGACCTCTGCCGAGCCCTGCTTTCCGATCCCGATCTGTTGTTCGTCGACGAGCCCACGGCGGCACTCGACCCCGGCCACGCGAGAGTCGTTCGGGATCTCCGTCGCGCCTTCGCCGATCGTGGAGGCGCGGTCCTCCTCACCACCCATGACATGCAGGTCGCCGAAGCCATCTGCGATCGGGTGGGATTGCTCATTGATGGACGGTTTGCCGCCACGGGCCCGCCACGCGCGCTGCGGGCCCGTTCGGAGCCGCCGACAATCCGCGTCGAAGCATCATCCGGCGCCATCCGTGAGGTCCCGCTCCTCGCGCTCGCCGACGATGAGGCGCTTCGCCAAGCGATTCGAGAGGGCCACGTCCGCTCTCTGCACACGTGCGAACCCACGCTCGAGGACGTTTTCGTCGAGCTAACCGGCCGAACGCTCACATGACGGCCCTGTTGTGGACCGAGCTTCGCCTGCTGACCCGCGGGGGCTTCTGGCTCGCCTATGCGGTGGTCGGCGCAGGTTACCTCGCCATCCTCCATGCATTGCCCGCTTCCCTGGCCAAGGGGCTGCTGCCGGTGCTCGTGTTTTCGGATCCGGCGGTACTCGGGTTGTTCGTTGTTGGGTCGATGGTGCTTCTCGAGCGTCGTGAGGGCGCGCTGCAGGCCCTCGCCCATACGCCCACACCAGCCGCAACGTGGATCGGAGCCAAGGTCCTGGCGATCACGGGGTTGGCCAGCATCGTGGCTGGAGTGGTCGCCGCAGGAAGCGGCCAACTGGTGCGACCCGATCTGCTCGTGCTGGCCGTCGTGCCCACCTCGATCCTGACGGTCTTGGTAGGCATCGCCATCGTCAGCCGAACCAGTACCTTCAACCGGTTCATCGCTTGGGTCTCCCTCATCACCACTCCCCTGGCCCTGCCCGCCGTGGAACTCCTGCTGAACGCCGAGTGGACGTGGATCCGATGGCTTCCCACCGGAGGAACCGCGGAACTGCTCCGAGGGGCCTTCGGCGCAAGCCTCTCGCCGGGGGTGGTCCTCCGCGACGTTGTCGGGCTCGTTGTGGCCTGCGTCGGGGCCGCATTCTGGGCGGACGCATGGACCCGTCGGTACCTTTGGAGGCGTGCATGAGCCCGTGGTTGGCCCTCGCACGGGCAGACCGTGTGAACGTCCTTCGCGACCCGATGTTGCTCGGCGCGAGCCTGGCCCCGTTGCCGTTGGGCGGCTTGGTCCGGTTCGGAGGACCATGGCTGCACGAGGCCGCACCCGCAGTTGTCGATCCCACCGTCCTGGAGGCCATCGTAGGCAGCGCCTTGCTCGTGCTTCCGGCCCTTCTCGCAGGCACCGTTCAGGGCTACCTCCTCCTCGAAGAACGCGATGAGCACGTCGAGGCCGCCATTCGCATGACCCCGCTTGGGACCGTAGGGCTCTGGCGATGGCGGCTGAGCACCAGCTTCGCCATGGGCCTCATCGGGGGGGGCGTGGCGTGGGGGATCGCAGGGCTGGCGATTCCGGCCACGTGGGGGCTCGGGCTCCTCGTCGGAGCCAGTCACGCTCCCCTCATCGCACTCATCCTCGCCACCTATGCGCGCGACAAAGTGCAGGGCCTGGCCCTCTCGAAGGTGACGTCGTTGGCCGCCGTGGCCCAGGTCGCCCTGTTGTTCCCCGAACCGTGGGCCTGGCTTGGCGCACCGTTTCCCGCATGGTGGTTGGCGCGTGGGCTCCGGCCCGACGCCGGTGCGATGGTGGTAGCGGCCACGATCGTGGGCGCCTTTGCGTTTCACGGAGCTTACTTCAGTCGCTCGACCGCTCGCTCCTGACCCCGAGGGCCCATACCCTTCCCGTCTGGACACGGGGGTGCACAGATGTGGGGGTGGGTCATCTTGAGCGTGGGGTGCCGGCCATCCGTTCCCCCGAATCCCGTACTTCCCGATGCCGCCTCCGTCCGTTCCGCCAAGCTCGTGCCGCAGCTTGGCCACCGCTCGAGAGTCACGCAGCTGCTGACATCCGGTCCGTACGTCATCACGACCGATCCCGAACCCGAAGTCTTGGTGTGGCATCTCGACGACGCGGTCTTGTTGCATCGCCTGCGGCTGCACACCGACACCGTCCGCGACCTGGCCCTGTCGCCCGACGGGCGGCTGCTCGCCACCGCGAGTGACGATGGGCAAGTCGGCGTCTGGAACCTCGACGATGGGACCATGCTCCAGGTGTTCGAGCACGAGAAGGCCGTCGAGACCGTGATCTTCGGTGCGAGAGGCAAAACCGTGATCACGGGCGCGCACGATGGGGTGGCCCGCATCTTCGATGTCGCCCAAGGCCAGCTGGTTCGCGAGCTGCCACATCCGGGCTGGGTCTTCGTCGATCGATTGAACGATGGGCGGTTGGTTACATCCTCCATTAGCGAGGTCCGAATCTGGGCTTCCGACTTCAGCCGGACCGACCTTCGCCTCGCGCCATCCGACACATTTCAATCCGCCACGGTTTCGGCAGACGGTTCTCGCATCGCCATTCAGCGGAAGTCGCAGGTGACGGTCCACGACGCCTCCGGCCGGGTTCGCGGCACCCTCGACCACAACGCCGAGGTGACCCACCTCGCGTTCGGACCTGGCCGGCGCCTCCTCACCACAAGTCTCGACGGCACGGCTCAGGTGTGGAACACCAACACGCTCAACCCCATCACGACCTACCGCGGCCACGAAGAAGAGGTCGATCGAGCTTATTTTTCCTCGGACGGGACGCGGGTCGCGTCGGTGGGGGGGGATTACCGGGCGCACATCTGGGACGCCGAAACGGGCGAAACCCAGGCCGTGTTCGGGGGCATCGACAATTCCCTTGGCGTTCCCTTGATCGTCCATCAGGTGACCCTGCGAGAGGCCGATGACACCTTGATCACAGGCCATGCCGACGGACAGCTCTGGGCGTGGGATCTTAGGACCCGCGAGCCGGTAGGGCGGCTGCGATCTCGCGTTGACTTGGCCATGAGCGTCGATGCGTCCCCTGACGGTCGGTACCTGGTCGCGGCCCATGGGCCCAAGGCCACCCTGTTCGACCTGCGCTTTGGGCGGGAGCATGCGGTACTGGAGGGGCACCAATCCAACATCCAACAGGTGCGCTTTGCGCCAGATGGCGCCACCGTGTTCACCGCGGCCTCGGACAGCGGCGCGGTGGCTTGGGATGCGGCCACCGGAGAAGCCCGTGCGGCCTTTGTCGGAGAGCACCAAGCGGGGCTTCGCGACTTGGCGGTGGCGCCCGATGGTGCCTCGATTGTCACCGCGGGTGAAGATGGCTTGGCCGTGTGGTGGGACGTCGCCACACAGAAGGCCAAACGTCGCCTTGAAGGCCATACGGGTGACATTTGGGCTGTCGCCATGGCACCGGATGGCCGACGGCTCGTCACCGGCGGAGAGCACGCGGAAGTCCGGCTGTGGAATTTGGACGAAACGCAGCCTCCGCGCCTCGTGACGGTGCCCCATCGCACGAGCCGTCCGCCCACCGTGCTTACCGCCACATTCACCCCGGACGGCGCGGAAGTGCTGATTGGAACCATCTACCGAGAGATCCTACGCCTTGACGCAAACACAGGTGACATCCTCCAAACCGTGAAGCGAGAGGGTCCCGTTTCCACGCTGAGATTCACCTCCGATGGCCGGGATCTCATTGCCGGGAACTTTAACGGCGTGACCCAGCGCCTCGATCCCAAGACCCTCACCCCTCGGGAGTCGTTTGCGCGCCTCGATAGCTTCGTGCTCGATGCCCTCGCGTGGCCAGACGCTCCGTGGGTCGTCAGTGCGGGCATGGATGGCACGGTGCGGTTCTTCGAACGGGGCGCTTCAGAGGCGCAGGCGACGCTCTTGCTGGCCGGCGGCGGATTTGCCGTCATCGATCGCGACGGGCGATTCGATGCTGAGGAAGCCGAGCAGAACGCCTTGTGGGTGATCGATGGGATGGGCTACGCCCTCGGTCAGCTGCGCGATGAGTTCTACGATCCAGGCTTGCTTGCCAAAGTCCTTCGCCAAACCGTCACACCACGGCGTACGGTGCCTGAACTTCGCGCCATCGCTCCCCCCGCCAAGGTCACCGTCGAAGGTCCTCGACCAGACGGTCGGGTGCGACTGACCGCGGAGGACCGAGGTGGCGGCGTGGGGGAGGTGTTTGCCACGCTGAACGACACCGATGTCTCCTCGGTGGTCCAAACGACCTGTGGCCAGTTCGATGTCCCCTGTGAGGTCGACCTATCCGAACTCCCCACGTGGGCCGCCGGCCTCGAAAACACGTTTCGTGTGCAAATGAGCAACCTGGCTGGCTCCGTCCAATCCCGGGGCCTCCTCATCACCACCAAGGCCGCGGGCCGACCTCCCCGGGACCCGCCTGATCTCTGGGTATTGGCCGTTGGATCCAGCGACTACACCGGCACCCAACTCGACTTGGCCTACCCTGCCCTCGATGGGCATCAGATCGCATCGGCGCTCCGTTTGGCAGGACTTAGCGGGTTTGGGACAGAGCGAACTCATATTCGCGTACTCACTACGGACACGACACTGCCGCTCTTCCACGACACCCCAAGCCGGGACTCGCTCGACGAGGCATTCGCCTGGCTCCAACAGGCCGACGTACTCGATACCGTGGTTGTGTTCTTCGCGGGGCATGGCGTCGCCTGGTCCGATGAGCAGTCCGACGACTACTTCTTCCTTCTCCCCAGTGCCGCTTCGCTCGAAGACGTCCGAGACCCCAACCTTCGGCAACTTCGGACGTGGTCGGGAGACGACCTCGCCGTCGCCTTGAGTCGCGTGCCGGCACGAAAGCGCGTCGTCATCCTCGATACCTGTGCCGCCGGTAAACTCGATCAGTCGCTCACCGTGGAACGGATGTTGTCTTCAGACGCACTTCGCGCCCACGCACGGGCGCGTCATCGGACCGGGGCGTGGGTGCTCGCGGGCGCCGCCGCCGATCAGATCAGCTACGAAGCGTCGAGGTTTGGCCAAGGTCTCCTCACCTACAGCCTTCTCGAAGCGATGAAGGGCCCAGCCCTCGACGAGGGCGATCAGCTCTGGGTCAGCCGTTGGTTTGCCAGAGCCGAAGCCCAAGTCCCGCGGTACGCCAAGGCGATTGGTGGCGTGCAACGTCCGGTGCTTCGGCGGGGGGCCGGCGACTTTCCGCTCGGCGAACTCCCGCCAAAGGACCGATCACGCATCGTCCTGGCCGCGGTGCAGCCCGTCGTCGTACGCACCGTTGTGGTGGGGCCCGGAGGACGACCGGATCGACGGGGCATCGCAACGGCGGTGGACCGAGTACTCCGTCGTCTGGCTCCTACCCACAACTTTGTGTGGTGGGACGTCGATGACGCGCCGGACGCCACGAGGCTGAGTGGTCAATACAAGGAGGCGCGCGACGGTCTGACCTTCGAGGGGTTTGTGAGCCGTGGGGATCGCGAACAGGCCGTTGCCTTGGGCGCACCCGATCTCGACGTGTTGGCCCAGCGTCTCGCCGAACAGGTCCACGCCTTTCTTCAAGCCGAGTAGTCAGGCCTCGTCAACCGGTTCGGGACGGCCCACGACGAAGAAGGCGTAGCCAACCGCTTCGGGGTGGGCCCAAAAGGCATCGATCTCTGCTTGGGCTTCGTCGAGCACCGCCACCAGGGCCTCGTCGGCTCCAGGTCGAAGGTCGTGAATCCTCGACTGTAGGGGATCGTAGTACGGCCGCCACGCGGTTTCGGGGTCCAGCACGAACAGGTCATGCAGCACGAGACCGGCTTGAGCCACCTGCTTGCGGCGCACCTCGATTGGCTGCAAGTCAGGGTAATCCGCCCATACCGCCGCGACTTGTGTCGGCAGGGGGTCGACCAGCTTTACCGGTTCCGTCAAGGCGATGGCTCCGCCGTTCGTGAGCAGGGTCGGCCATTCGAGCATGGCCCGCTCAAAGCCGAAGAGGTAAGCCGATCCTTCTGCCCAGATCAGGTCGGCCGGATCGGTCACTGGCGGATCGCGTAGATCGCCTCGAACGGTCGAGATGCGGTCACGAAATCCTTCCGCTGCCGCTCGTGCGTCCAGCACATCAAGGAAGGGTTGGTGGAGGTCGACTGCGGTGATGCGGGCGCTTGGCAGGAGGCGGGCCAGATCCAGCGTCGGGGTGCCGGGTCCGCAGCCAAGGTCGAGGACGCGGGGTCGGTAGGGCAGGGCGGGAATCGAGAACAGTGCGCGGGCGGTACTCTCGGAGTCGCCCGGCCCCTCGCGGAGCAGGCCTCGATGAAGCCGGAAAAAGGGGTTTTCGTTCGGTTCCCGTTCGGTCATGGTCGCCTTGTAACGTCGATCTACACGTCTTCTGCGCCTGTCACCTGACCGTTGCCCACCAAGCCCGAGCGTTCCCGCCGAAGCGACAAAACCAGCCGGCCATTTCGCTCCCCCCTCCCCCCAAGCGAAGCGCCAGCGGTCCGCCGGAGCGCAGCGACGCCGGACGAGCTGACGGCGTCGAGCGGAGCGAGAGGAGGAGGCCGAGCTGAGCGCGGAGCGCTTAGGGGTAATGTTGCGGATGCCACCTCGCCCCCGCTAATCTGACCGGCATGTCACGGCTCGCGCGCGGGAGAGGGCCGGTCTGGAGAGGGTTGGTGGCAGACACCGATAGTGATGGTCGGCGACCTGTCGAGACGCCGCAAGGAACGGCCTATCTCGAGATTGGCGCCGATGGCAGCGTACATATTCAAGGCCCCCCAGAGGCGGTTCGATACATCAACGACCACCTTCAGCGGGCCATCGCCCAAGCTCGGGGTGACCGACGCCCGCGCAGACGCGTGTTGACCGGTCGGGTCATCAAGAACAAGATGACCAAGACCGTCGTGGTGCAGGTCACCCGTCGGGTTCGACATCGGCGCTACGGCAAGTACGTCGAACGACGTAAGACCTACATGGCCCACGACGAACACGAGGAATGCAAGGTCGACGACGTCGTCGTGATCCAAGAGTGCCGGCCTCTGTCGCGGCACAAACGGCACCGTGTCGTGTCGATCTACTCGCAGGAGCGCGGGATGGCAGGGCGTCCTTGACCGCAAACGCGCTGGCTTAACGAGTCGCCGCGCTGGCTCACAGCTGCGAAGGAGGCACTTGATGATGTGGCTTGGCATGGTGACGGTCGCGACGTGCCTTGCCCAAGACCTCCCCGTGCAGCGGGCGCGCATTGTGGTCGATGTCGATCAGGCCATCGCAACGGTGACCCAAACGCACACGTTCACCAACGACCGCAGCGCCTTCATCGAAGGCACCTACGTGTTTCCCCTGCCTGAAGACGCCTCCGTAGACGGCATGGTGATGCACATCGCAGACCGCACGATCGAAGGGCGCGTCGAAGAGCGTGACACAGCCTGGCTTGCCTATCGAAATGCGGTCGCCCAAGGCCGCATTGCGACGTTGACCCAAGAATCTCGGCCTAACGTGTTTTTACAACGGGTCGGCAACATTCCCCCCGGCGCCAGCATCGATGTCACCCTGACTTTGGTGCAACCCGTCGACCAACGCAATGGCTACGCAGAGCTGGTGCTCCCGGTGGTCGTTGCCCCGCGCTTCATCCCGGCATCCGACCGACCCAACATCGAACCGGGGCCGCGGTTAGGCGACACCCCCGTCGAGACCCAGGTCTCCGTTTCGCTGACCAGCGCCACCCCGATCATCGACCTGCATTCGCCTAGCCACGCCGGGCTCACCTCCCTGGAGGCTTCCGCCACCCCTGGAGTTCCCCATCAAGCACGCTTTGAGTTGAACACGCCCGGGCAGCGAGATGTCGTTCTGCGCTGGTCAATGAGACGGCAGACTCCTACAGCCCACGTCCTTCTCCAACGGGGACCCAACGACGCCGAACATGCGCTCCTCATCGTCGATCCACCGGCGGACGTATCCCCAGCGGATCGGGTGGCCCGCGAATTGGTGTGGGTCATCGACCAATCCTGTTCGATGCGCGGCGCGCCCCTCACCTTGACCCAGCGCGCCATGCAGCAGCTCGTGGACGACCTCGATGAGCGCGACAGCGTCTGGCTCTTGCCATCCACCGCGTGGCTCGAGGGCGAGAGCGAACCGCAGGCAGTGACGCCTTGGCGTCAAACCCTGGTCCGAGGCCGCATCGCCAGCCTCGAGGCCACCGGTCCCACGCCCTTGTTTGAAGGGCTTACCCTCGCGCTCGAGCATCCCCTCGACCCACGACGAGAGCGCGCGATCATCGTGGTCAGTGACGGCCTTGTGGCGGACGACTGGTCCGTCCTACAACAGGTGGCGGATCAGCTGGGCCCCAGCCGACTGTTCAGCATTGGCGCCGGACCCTCGCCCAATCGTTTTCTGCTGGAAGAACTCGCTCGTATCGGCGGTGGAACATCGACATTCTTGCGTCAGGGTGAAGACCCTGAGGCCACGGTGGCCCGGTTCCTGCGCACGATTCAAGCGCCTGTGCTCACCGATGTGGGGGTGGACTGGGGCGACTGGGTGGTCGACGAAGTGACGCCAGACCGCTGGCCCGCGGTGTACGCGAACCAGCCCCTGCAGCTCACCGCCATCGTGCGAAAGCGAGGCACCACACCCATCACGATTCGGGGCCGTACCGTGGACGGGCCATGGAAGACCGAGGTCACCCCAACCGTGCTCGATGCAGGCCGTAGCATCCCTTCAACCTGGGCCCGGCAGCGCATCCGCGAACTCGATCGGGACCAACTGTGGCGCGACGTTCCCGGCGCCGTCAAGCGCATCATCGACCTGTCGCTGACCTACCAGGTGTCGAGCCGCTACACCGCATTTGTGGCGATCGACGACCGCCCGGTCCGGGACCCCACCGACGCAATCTTTCGCGCCGAGCAACGGGCGGCACCTCCTGCAGACGCCACCTTCTTTGCCCCAGTGGTCGAAGCCAGCACCGCGTCACTCGAGTCCGCCTCCAGGGTTGTGGCGGCGTTCACAAGCCGCCGTACCATCCCGGCCGGGCGATCCTACCAAACCGCTGTTTCCACCATTTACTTCCCCCTCTACCGCCGAGCATCGTTCGTCGGTCATCAATCGATCCTCTGGCCGTTCGACCCCGCCCTGGTGCAGCGGTACGGAGCGACCAACAATCGCTTCATCGAGCTTCGCCACGAAGAAGGCCTCGCAACCCGGACCGACCTGGGCGTTCGCGAGACCATGGGCGCCGCGCGAGGGCCCGTGGTGAGGGATGCCGTATGGGCCGAAGGACGGGCTCGGCGCATCGAGACCAACGCGGGAGATCGAAGCTACCTAGGGCATCGTCTCGTGATAGGCGCCTCCGCGCAGCCCAATTCAAGCCATCAGCTGATGGCTCGAGGATTGGTGGATCGCAGCACCATCAACGATGCGTTTGGGCGCTCCGACCAGGCCGAGCTGGCGCTGTCCGGCCAGTGGAAGGCGTTTCCCTCGCCCAACTTCGCGGTTGAGCTTCAAACGGAAGGGCGACGGGTAGGGATTGGCGACGATCGATTCGACCGTTTGGTGGCCCAAGTCATGCTACGCCAGGTCATTTCGAAACACCGTTGGTGGGCCGAACTGCTCGCCGACCGCGTGCGGTGGCAGCGCCCGGATGGGTTCCGAACCCGGGGCCTTCCTCAGATCGCAGCGACCAACCGCATCTTCTTCCGCGGCGCGTATCGCTACCGCTTCGATGAGCATTGGCTCATCCGCGCGTGGCTCGAGACGCACGGGTTCTTAGGCCGAGTATGGCCCACCCCGGCCCTCTGGATCGAATGGGAGCCGTCGGATTGGCTGACGGTGACCGGAGCCGCGGGTCGCCATCTCACGCACGTGGGCCAAGCAGGGTTTCTCAATGGTCAACCCGCCATTCTCAACGAAGCTCTGGCATCGGTGGAACTTCGCGTAAACTACGCCTTGGAGGCCAACTTCCAAGCCAGTGTCCGGTCCCGTCAAAACGTTCCGCAGGTTGACGGCTCCTCCGTAGACCGCGATGTGGCACGGCTCGCCTTCGCGGGCCGGGCCGAACTCCACCCTCTGGAACTCGAAGTCACCGCGACCCAGCAATGGTTGCTGACCGATGTCCCCGGACCGGTCTACAGCGATGGCACGTTGGCCGGCTTTGCCCATCGACTCGAGGGGCACATCGCGTGGACGTCCAACCGCCGCAACCCCCTGACGACCGAATTTCTCGCGGGAGTCTTCGCTCAGCCCCTTGGAAACGTGCTTCCCGATCCCACCCTCCGTAACGGACCCAACATTCCGCGGTGGAGGCTTGGCAACCGTTGGACGTGGACCCGAACCAGCCACCAGGCCATCCCCTTCGAGATCTCGGTCGAAGCATCATGGACCGAGCTGCTCGGACCCGCCTCTCTCGACGATGTGCTTCGGTCCGGCCTGCAAGGTCCCCAGGTTGCGCTACCCGCGTTCACCGGTCTGCGCCTTGGGGGAACCGTGGCACTGAAATTCGAGTGAGGCCTGGAGGCAGAATGCTCGTGCCACTCGGGTCGTGCGCCCTCCCAAGTCGGCGTGGACCAGCGTGGCCCGTCGAACCGCGGTGCCCGACGACGATCGCTACATGGACGGAAGGTCGACGGCCCAGATCCCGAATGTGTCGAGGAAGGAAGCGGACAGGTACGTTTGCTGACCCGCGCGCACGGCGATGGAATCGATGTTGATGGTGTCCTGGTCACCAAATCCGAGCAACGGTTCGGCTTCCCAACGCGCGGCCACCGTGCCATCTGTCGCCACGCGCCACAGATCGCCGCCCGGGCTTTCCGCAACGAGAAACCCATCCTCAATCGCCACGATGTCGGAGACCGCCGCCATCTCTTGATCGTCGATCGTGCCGAGTCCGATCGAGGTGAGTTCGGCGCCGGTGGTCACGTCGATCAGCACGGCCGGTGGCAGGGCGTTGGACGGATCGTGATGATCGACCGCAAGGTTGGCCCCTGCAGCCACCGGGGCCGTGCTGATCGCACTGGCCAGCTTCAACGACGTCGGCGCCTTGGCGCAGTCCCCAACCCCAATGTCGACCCACGTGAGGGTGTCCGCGCCCACGGGCACGATGTAAGCGCGGTCCCCGGCCCCGGAGACGGCAACGCCTTGACCCGAGGGTCCTTCACAGGAAAACTCCACGGCACCCGCCGTCGACAACCGAACGATCTCAGAGAAGAAGACGAGCAAGGTGGGACGCCCGGCATCGTCAAGGTCGAAGTCGGTGATCGCATCGAAACCGGTGTCCTGCCAAACGCGAGTGCCCTGCAGCGAACAGCCTGCGGCCTCTCCATCCGCCTCGTAGCGGAAGAGTTCCCCTCCGACCTGCACCCAGAGCACCCCATCGGGCCCAATTCGGATCTCATCCGCCGCGTCGGTCAATGCAGGGGTCAACACGCAGGGCGTGCCGACGATCTGCGGAAGGATGGGCGCCATGCCGGTATCAGAGGTGTCCGGGGAAGGCATCGTCGTCGAGGGGACTGGGGCAACCCGATCACATCCAATGGCGAAAGCCCAGATCAGAACAGCAGCAAGCGAGGAGCGAAGGCTCACGTGATCTCCACGGGAAGGGCGGCCCAAGCCTATCTCGCTCCGAAGACTTCACACGGCTGTGAACTCGAAACGAGGCGAAAGGAGTTTCATCAGCTACGGAATTAGTGTAACCTGACTCCAAATACCCAAAGCCAAGTCTTGGAGGCGCGTTTCCGTGCCACAACCACCGAATCCGAAGGCCCCCCACAACCCACGGAACCGGCTTTCCCTCAATGATCTGCGCGCGGCGGCAAGGCTCGTCAACGCAGCTTTGGTGGGAATCGTAGGATTCTCTGGTTCGTGGGCGCACAACGCACGCAAGGACGCGAAGCAGGTTGCAAGAAATGCCCTCACCGGACTCTTTCGTCGGCAAAGCAACGCCGGACAGCCCCCTGCCGACCTCTGGTGCGTGAGCGGGGCCACCAATTTTGGGGTACCTGCCCTCGCCTATGAAGTTTCAACCGAACTCCACATTCCCCGGATCGGACTCACGGCAAGGGAAGCCCTCCGCTACAAACTTGCGGAACTCGATGTCCTCACGCTGGTCGGGCGGCGGTTTGGCGATGAATCACGCGCCTTCGTCGACCTTTGCGATGTGTTTTGGATGATCGGCGGAGGGTCGCAGTCCGAGGCCGAGATGCGGCTTGCGGCGAAACGTGGCAAGCCCATCGTCGTGGTGCAGGGCTTAGGGGGTCGGGCGGACCACATGACGCTGACGGAGCTTCCTACCGCACAGTTCCTCGATTGCGATACCCTCGAGGTCAGGTCGCCGGATCGTGATCGAAAAACCTATCTTCGGGTCGCAGGGCAAGCTGCACGAGCCCTCCCTCACACCGCACCAGCCACGTCGGGACCCGTTTGTTGACGAGTTCGGCATACAACCTGGTGCGTTTTTGGGGCCACAGCGAATCCAGTCTCCCTTGCTGGTTTGGTAGGTTCCAAACGCGTTCGGCCAACGCCATCCAAATCACGGGTCGGCCCGTTCCTGCGGTGAGGCGCCCCAGCTGCCGAAGGATGTCATGCGACCGCTGATACAGACGCACCGGACTACGCCCCTCGATTCGGATTTCGGTCTCGTCGTGGTGGCAGTGGACCTCGATGGGAGGCACCTCGGTGCGGGTCCCCGACATGCTCGCAGCCACTCGCGACCGGAGCATCAGGGTGACGTTGCGTCCATCCAGGACCACGGGCTCGCCAGGCTCCAGCTCCACGACGGGTCCCCCGGGTTCGCGCGCGTACCAAACGCCTTCCGCACCCCAGACGGCCGGCCAATCCGCCAGGTCTCCCGGCTGCAGTTCCCCATCCGCATCCAAATGCCACGCCAGGTGGTCCATCGGATGCTCCGGACCCTCATCGACCTTCAGCGTCGGCACCAGATCGGGAAGGCACAACTCGACCACGCGCAGCGCCACCCCAGGCGCAAACTCAATCCGCATGCCGCGGATTAGCTTGACGTCATCGCGTCGGGTTCCATCGACCCACACCCGACCTCGGTAGGCCAACAACCAAAGCGCCCCCCCTCGCAAGCCAACCCCCGCGTGGGCCACCGAAATCGCGGGGTCCCTTAGCTGAAGGTCGGCGTACGGACCTCGTCCTACGACCGCCCCCAAACCCAGGGGCTGAATCTCACCGTCCGGCCCCTCGAAGGTCACACCGATGGACGGCGGGCCCCCTTCCCCAGCGCCCGACGCCGTAGCTGACGGAATCGCACCTTCCACATCCCCTCCAAGGCCCCGGATGCACCCCGGAGCCGCGTTCTTCTGACTTCACTGGGAGCAAGCTTCCAGCTGACTTTTCAAGCGCCAATGGCGCAGGAGAACGCGCATGCTCAAGTCTCATCACTTTGCCGCAGCCACCGCCGCCGCTGCCACGATGCTCGCGCCGCTCACCGCGCACGCCCTTGTCATCATTTGGAACCCGGGTAAGCTCGAAGTCACGGTCGATGGCGCCTCGGAAGCAAGCATCGAAATCGATTCGTTGACCTACGTTCCTTGTGACGGCGCCGCGGTCACCGAAGAAGACTTCTCTGGGGACCTCGTCGCCGGCCTGCTGCTGGACCCGCCCAGCCCCGAGATCTGCTCGATGACGCTTACGCCGAGCGACGACGTGGTCATCAGCGGCACCAACGGGAATGGCCCCTTCGAAATCACCGTGTCCGCTTCGGAGTTTTCTTTCGATGGCGAAGACCTCCCGAAGTCGCTGCCGTTCAACATCACGTTCGGGACGGTACCCGGCCCCGTGATGCTGAACGTCGAGTAAGTCACGGCGCCTCATCTTCGATGGTGCGGGGGTCTACCGCGTTGTCGGAGTAGAGGCTGATCGGAAAAAGCGCCAGGTTCAGATGAAAGACCCGGTTCGGGACTTCCTTCGCCGCCGAATACAACGTCGGTGCAAGGATTTCCTGCAACCGGGACATGAGTTTCAGGTAGTCGTCTTCCGACAGCGCCAGGCTACCCGCCACATACAGACGGTCCGTTGGGGGAACTGTCTCGAGTGCGCGTTGGGCCATCGCCAACGTCTCGCGGTGGTACTCGGCCGCTCGGTTCGAGTCGTGGCCAGCGTCTACCTGACGTGCGGTGCCCAAATCGGGCGCGCCTTCGACCAACCGGTAGTGCTCATCGAGCAACCCGTGCGCCACCAACTCGTCCATCGCGGCCTGCGCCTGCGCGTCGGTGAGGCGAGGACGCAGCGTCGCCGCCACCCAGCCCACCTCGGGCACATACTCTTCGCAGCGGGCGAGTTCGAGAATCGCGCCGAGATGCCAGTCACACAGACGGTTCTGTAGGGCATCAGCCGTGTTCTCCACGGGCTCCGGCTTTTCAAGTCCACTCAACAGATCCTTCGCCCGGTCCCGAATCAGACTCGAGTTGCCGACTTCCCGCTCCACGAGCGTGAGAAACTCGACCCGCTGGCGGTCGGTCAGCTCAAGCCGCGTGGCGATTTGCTCGGCCAGCGCAGGCTGGAGGTTTCGACGTCCGTTGAGGATCTGGCTCAACCATGCCGGAGACCGACCCACGGACCTGGCAAATTCGAACTGCTTGAGGTCCCGGTCGCGCATCAAACCCTGAAGGTAGTCCCGATAGCTGGCTCGCCGACTCGCCGTGTTCATCAGCCCTCCCGGTGCAAGGAAGGAACCTGAATACGCGAGATTCACAACTCCGTGAATTCACGATACGTGAATGAATCGGGACCCAGCGGGTACACCCCCCGGAATCCGAGAAAGCCGTACCGCTCGAAGGTCCGCTCTCGGGGGCGACTCGTACTCCGTGCATTGCGGCCCCCGTACTGCCAAGTTCCGCCACGGACAATCGCCATCTCTCCTTCGGAAACGGCCTCGGGAGGCAGCGCACGGCCGTGCTTGACCACCCCACCTGCGTCGAAGCACCAGTCGCGAACGTTTCCCCCCAAGCCCCGCACCCCATAGGGACTGATGTCGGTCTCGACGTACCGAGGGTCGTCGACGGGCACCGCACCGCGACGGCCGCGGTGACTCGAGAACATGCAGCACCAAGCCGAATCGATGTGTTGGCCCCACGGATGGATGCGTCCATCCACGCCTCGGGCCGCCTTCTCCCATTCGAAGTCTCCGGGCAACCGCCACGGCTTGCCATCCTGGCGTTCGCGCCATCGAAGGTAGGCCATCGCAGACGACCAGTCGATGTTGGTTACCGGCCGGCGTGCCAAGGCTGGATCAGGGAGGGCGTAGCGACCGTCTCGAAGAACGAAGAGCGCGTCTCCCACGGCTTGACCAGCTTCGGTGCGCCGCCGCGGAACGTAGGCCTCGGCCTCCTCGGGCGAACAATCCTGAAGGAACGCAGCGTAGGCTCGGTTCGTGACGGGATCCCGCTGCATGACAAACCCTGAGACCCACACGCGGGCTGCGGGATGGTTGTTGTAGGCCTCGTCTTCGTCGCCTCCCGAATGAAACCAGCCCTCCGGAACGTAGATTTCGTCGTCGGCCAATGCATCGGCGGGCGGCAACCACACGGGCGGGGTGCGAGCGTCCCAGTGTCCCAACCGAGGGACTTCGACCGGATACCGAACCGTGGCGCGCCCCGGCGCTCGAATCACGAGGTGGTAGCTCCCCGTGGGCAGGACGTAGTTCTCGATGGGCTCAGAGCCGAAGTCACCCCGGTGCTCGAGCTGTAGGCGACGGTGCCGCTCCACGTACGCATAGAGTTGCACGCTCGCGCCGGGCGGGGTGGTCACAAGCGAAAGACGACCATTGCCTTGCAGGTAGGCATCCGCCCGTTTGCGCACCTTGTGCGTCGGGGGGAGGGCCTGCATATGAAGGCGCATGCCGCTTTCGGCCCGGACGCCATCTGCCGAATCGCGATGCTTCTCCGCCCGCTCGTGCCGAGCCATGTAGCGTTCGACGAGGGCCTCATGGGCTTCCTCAAGCATGGGAACGAGCTGCAGGGCGGCGTAGAACTCGCGCTGGGCCGCAACGGTCTCTTCGATGGCTTGTTGCTCGGCCTCCTCCGCGCGCCGTTCAAGCTCCCAGGCAGGCCAACGCGCCTCCTCGGGTTGCCACCCCTCGATTTGGGCGAGAATCCGTTCGCTGGATTCGCGAAACTCCCTGGCCAAGGCATTCGACGCTTCGATCTGCGGCTGGCGCTCGGTGGCTTGGCTCACGAGGCTCAACGCCTGTTCTCGAAGCCGCACCCCCTCGAGCCACTCCTGCATCGCATTGGTGAGGGCGTCTGCGGATTCAAAGCGCTCACCAGGCTCTCGGGCCATGGCACGATGGCAGATGCTCTTGAGGGCGAGCGGCACGCCATTGCGGTCCGACCCGCTGGGAGAGGTTCCTGGGTCGCTCGTCATGGTGAACGTGGCGCTCGAGTTGCGGGGGCCCGGATCCAGCCGTGGTGGGCCGTGCTTCACCTGTTCAACGATGCTTCGCCAATCGGGACCTGAATACGGCAGGCGGTTCGACAAAATCAGGTAGAGCAGAACCCCCAACGTGTACACATCGCTGCGCTCATCGACCTTGTCGTGCTCCATCCGCGCCTGTTCGGGCGCAAGGTAGGGAGGACTCCCGATGATTCCCGCGGTTCGATGACTCCGTCCGTCATCCCCAAGACCCGTCGGCCAATGGCGAAGGTCGCCCTCTGTCGGGTCCGTCTCATGCCGCCGCCATCGAGCCACCCCCCAATCCAGCACGTAAGGTTGTTCGTGGCTGCCCAAACGGATGTTGCTCGCACTCAAGTCGCGGTGAACGACCCCTTGTTTGTGCGCGATCGCAACGGCGCGACACACGCCAAGGTACCCCCGCAACACCCTTTGAATCGCGGGCCACCCCCGAGTACCAGGCCCCCATTGCCCAGGTTGGACATGAACATGGGCTGCCTTCACCATGTGGTCGAAATCATGCCCTTCGATCAGCGGCATCGTAAACCAAGGTCGACCATCCGTCAGTCGGCCTTGGTCGAACACCGTAGGAATGTTCGGATGATCGAGCGCAGCGAGAATGCGCCACTCGAGCTTAAAGCGAGAGATGAGGCGTGGCTTGTCGATGTGTTTGCGCAACAGCACCTTCATCGCCACATGCCGGTCGAAGACGGCATCGCGCACACGCCACACCTCACCCATGCCCCCTTCGCCGATCTGGTCGACATAGTGGTAGCGTTCGGCGATCGACGTGACGTCGACGTAAAGGGCAACGAGTTCGTCGCAGAGTCGCGCATCGAGCTTAGACTTTCTCAGGTAGCTCTGGATAGGGCGTTCGGGATCGCCTCGAATCGAATCGAAGAGAACCTGGATCGACTTTGTGTAAGCCGGGTTCAGCCCTTGTTGTTCAACGAAGGACTCAATCCCCGGATGAACCTTGGCCATGGCTCCCCCCGCTCAGAGCTTGCCTGAGCGTGCCAACGCCACCAACTGAGCGATGATGATCGACGAAACCTCGGCTGCGTCTGTGGCATCAAACAAGCGCTGGCGACGAGCTGCGGGCAGACCGGTGTGGTCGTCCAACGTGCCACTGACAAGCTTAGGGACCAACTGGGCGCGACAGTATCCATCAAGCATGCCCGTCACGAACACGGGGGCTCGAGGGTTTGTGTCGCGGAAGATCTCCCATTCTTCCTCGAGCCCCGGAACCCCCCCGCCAACGTTACCGTGGGTGAGCCCCCCCATAAAGACGGCGGCCCGACTGCTCTTAGACATGGCTTGACGCATTTCACGCAAATCGTCGGCGAGGCCCGCAGGATCACTCGGCGCTGCCCCTTTTCCATACAGTTGCCGGTTCACGAAGACCGAGGTGTCGTGCGCTTCGTTGGGGGGCTTTTTATCAAAGCCCTTGGCGAGAACCAGATGCACCGCGCCGCGATCCAATCGGCCGCCATCGACCAAACGGTGCACCAATGGGGTCACCGTCGGGTGCCCGCCAAAGATGACTTCACCGCCAAGCCGCCCGACCTCAACGAACAGCCTTGAGACCAACGATTGAAGTTCCTGTGCTCGCGAGGTGCGATTCAGCTCTTGCGGCAAGGCTGCGGAAAATTGAATCCGAATGCCATCCAGCGACTTGGTCACGCCTGCTCCAGTAGCGTTCGCAATTGTTCTTCAAGCTGCGATATCGAACAAAAGCGCATTTCATGCTTGGCCGCCGCCCATGCCGCGGCCTCTCGTTCTTGCAACGTGGTGGTGTGTTCCTCAGTGCAAATCAAAAGCGGGGATCCGGCTGCCTCATCGACCCTTTGCCGAACCTGATCCGCGTTGTACATCAGCTGGAATGAAGGGATGGCCGCATTCCAAACCAACTGGATGCGTCGCTGGTCTGCATCCACCAGACCGCTCCGTTCTCCTTCCACCCTCTCGTATTCGAAGGTCATGTCGCCCGACAGATGGCGCAACATCCGGTCGATCCGACGGTCGAAGACATCCCGGCGCCCCAACCCCGCATTGACAAAGGAACGTACGCGGGTGTCCAAGCTCCGATCGCCCAGCATCCAATTCCAGTCCCGAGCCTGGGTTTCCAACCGCGCATTGGACTTTACACTGTGTGGAATCCAACCGTCCTTGCCGATCTGAAGGACCCGTACCGGAGCATGATTGGCCTGGGCAGCCGCGACTTCTCGCTGCACGAACTCCGACCCGACGAGCCCTGGCGTGCTGAGCAGCAGCAGGAAGTCCGTTTCGCGAATCGCTCGCATGAGGGCGGTGTACCAAGGCTCGCCCCCGACCAGATCCGTACGGTCCCGATAGACCTGGAATCCACCAGCTTCGAGCCACCCTTGGACGCGATTTGCGTAGGCCTCCCCATCGTCTGCATTGTACGAAAGGAACAGACGCCGATGATGCCGGTGAGCCTTCAATCCCAGCTGAATCTGTACGGCTTCTTCAATGGCCTCAGGACTCGTCAAGCGAAGCATTTGCAGGGCATCGAAATCCGTCCAATCGCCTTCCAGATTGTAGTAGTCGTCGGGCTCCCCTTCGATGACGGGAATGATCGGAACGACCTTGAAGAGGGATCGAAATCGACGAGCCAGAGCCTGATCCTGCACCGATCCCTGCGTCATCACCAAGACGACCACCACATCGTGGAACGCTTTCAGCTCGGCTTCACCATCGTCGAGAACGACCTCAATCGGCGTTTTTCGAAGCCGTCGAGCCAGGTCGCTCCGCAACGCTTCGCCACGAGCATGTTCAGCATTCGAAGCGAGAATTCTGCATTCCATTCGTTCCCAACCCCAACGTTAATGGACTATGGTACGGCTCACCTTACAGCAATGGTTCAACTGGATGGAGTTCACGATTGGTGAAGATCGAGGGGAGACCTCTTTGAATCCAATCGGCCGTGCTTCTGACAGAACCTCGACCGACCCTGACACACGAACCAGTCTCTCTAGGTCATGGTGGTCCCCAAGGAGGCGACATGGTGTGGCAAAGCGTGGCGATCATGGTCTTGGGCGCCTGCACAGGCGACTCGCCCGAGACAACCGAGACGGCAGCTCCCGAACCGACCGGGACAACTCCCCCGATGACCGCCGACACGAGTCCAACGGGAGACACCGGTCCGAAGTCGACCACGGATACCGGCCCAACCCTCCCAAGGGTCCTCCCGCGCGACAGTTTGGTGGTCCCCGACAAGGTTGGCGTGACCTTTCTCGGCCTCGATGGTTCGCTGCTCGAGTCGTTCACCTGGTCCGACCTGGTTGGCCCCTGCGCAACCTGCGGCGGAGAAGGCGGAAGTCCTGATGGGGATGGGCTGCTCCTGTCCTTCACAACCGGCGATGGCCCCGGGAATGTCGGCGCGGTGGCTCGCGTCAATGGCAAGGGTCAACTGGATTTTCGCGTCAACGGGTTCGCATTTCCGCATGATGTCATTCGCGACCCGGCCGACAACCACTTGGCGGTGGTCGCGACCTTTACGAACGACGTACGGTGGATTGCCGGAGATGGCAGCTCGGGCACCGTGCTGCGAAGCATCGGCTCGTCCGACCCGGAGTTTCCAAACACGCCAAACGGCGCCGAACTCCTAGAATACAATGGTCGAAACTTTATTCTCTTGTCCCATCGCCCCAACGCAAACGGACGCATCACCCTGTGGGACATCACCGACCCGAAGGATCCCGTCTTCGTTTGGCGCTTCCCGGAGACCGGGCGGATCGCGGTGCCTCACGGTCCCATTCTCCGTCAGCGAGGCGCAGATTGGTGGCTGCTTTGGGCCCACACCAACGGGGGACCCTCGGGCCGAGGAAGCGTAGGCTTGGCCGTGACGACCGACCCGACGCTGCGACCGACCTACGTGGCGGACCTCGATCCAGAGCCCGATATTGCCCCGTTCACGTTCCTTCGCGGCGTGGAGTTGCTCGACGATGGACGGATGTACGTCACCGACAGCGGAAGTGCCGGCGGCAACGGAGACGGCCGGATCTTCCTTGCCACATTCCCAACCCTAGCCCCGAGCGGCAACGGCGAGGTGGGTTCCATCGGCGATCAGCGTTTCGAAACCTTGGGCCCAGCCCCGTTGATCTATGACGACGTCACGTCACCCTTCGAAGCCTGGTACTGGCCTCCCGTCAATTGACGATGCGGCTCGTGGTATCCAAGGGCCATGTCGAATTTAAACAACAAAGTCGTGTTGATCACGGGTGCGGCCTCTGGAATTGGCCAAGCCACCGCAGTGATGATGGTTCAACGAGGCGCCCGGGTCGTGATGACGGACCGAAATGAGCCGGGCGTTGAGGCAGCGGCGGCCGAACTCGGCGAAGCGGCACTGGCGATGGCGCTAGACGTGACGGACGAGGCCCGGTGGCCCGAAGTGGTCAGCGCGGCCGAGGCACACTTCGGAGGCGTGCATGCGCTGGTCAACAACGCAGGCGGAGGCATCCTCAAAGACATCGAGGACACCACCCTCGACGAGTGGCGCATGGTCCATGCGGTGAACGCCGACAGTGTGTTTCTCGGCACTCGGGCTGTCCTCCCCGCCCTGCGAAGGGCTGGCGGAGGGTCGATCGTCAACGTATCGTCGGTGGCCGGCATTGTGGGCGACGGTCAGCTCGCTGCGTACTGTTCCGCCAAGGGTGCGGCGCGAATGTTCAGCAAGGCGGCTGCGATGTACTGCGCCCAACGCGGCGAGCCCATCCGAGTGAATTCCGTACACCCGAGCTTCATCGACACGCCGCTCGTCCAGGCCATGATCAAGCACTCGCCGGATCCGGACCGCATGCGGCTGCGCCTCGAACGGGCGGCCCCGGTCAATCGCATGGGTCGCGTTGAAGAAGTCGCCGAAGTCATCTGCTTTCTCGCCTCGGACGCCGCATCCTATGTGACGGGGGCCGAGTGGACGGTCGATGGCGGACTGACCGCGCGCTGACCGATCAAGGACGATTCGTTGCGAGGTTGCGCGCCCCTCCTTCGGACAGCTCGGCCCAGAACGCCCACGAATCCCCATCGTCTTCGGTGCGCGACACCACTTGCTCCCACACCCCAAACAACGCTCCGTTGTGTGCCACGATGGCATCGAGCGGCTTTTCGGGAATGGGGAACCACGACAGGCCATCGGTGGAACGCCAACCGTCGAGGTCGCCCACGGCGACGTAGGCGGTGCCGCTCCAGGCGACCGATTGCAGCTTGCCTCCACCTTCGTCCACGAACGTCCACACCAGTCCGTCGGTGCTTCGCCACCGCTCGCCCCCTTCGCCCACCGCCACGAAGCCGGGCGGCCCCCAGGTCAGGCCGAAGAACTCTGGCGCACCTGGAATCGTGCCGAACGTCCATCTCTCGCCATCCGAAGAGACCCCGACCTCTTCATCGCTCAAGACCACGATGGTGTCTGGGGAGGCGGTCATGACTCGCCACACCACCCCTTCCTGGGCACGAACCGTCCACGCTAGCCCATCGTCGGACGACAGCAAATCCCCACCGAAGCTCGCCGCAACAAACCGTCCATCGAATGCCGTCACGGTCGAGAGCACGGGCTCAGTATCGGTGAGTTCCCAGGTCAGCCCTTGATCGACCGAGGTTCCCGATCGACCGGACGCATCACCGCCCACCACCACCCAACGGCCGTTGGCGTAGGCTGCCGCGCCAAAGAACCCGGCTGCCTCGGTCTGGAGGTAGGTCGGCGCCGGAGGCGTGGTCACGCTGGCTCGCAGTCCCGGATCCCCCACCACGAGCAATACGGGAGGCTCAGGATTGTCGGGCGCACGGTCCGCACCCCGGCCTGCAGCGCCTTGGGCCCGTTCGAGCAGGTCGAGTTGCCCGTCTGCCTCGATCTCTCGGTAGACCCCCGAACGTCGAGCAAGCCCTTCCACGTCGCCCGGCTCGCCAAGCTCGATGATCCAGCGTTCCCGAGCGAACACCACCCCGCGAATGTCGATCGTAGCGGTTGCTTCGTCGATCTCCGTGAGCGTCTCCCCAGCCGCCCGAAGGTTTTGCAATCCCACGTCCAGGGTGCACCATTGTCCGTCAGGAATGCGGAAGGCTGCGCCCTCGAGCAGGTCTTCCTCCACAATCACCGAGCCCGCTTCGCCCTCGCAGCTCGTAAAGGTCGCGGAAACCCTGCGGGCGGTCGCAACCTCCCAGACGCTCCCTTCCGTATCTGGGGGGGCAATCCGCACCGACGCCGTGCCGGGATTTCCGACCGCGGTACCCCCTCCTTCGCGCCACAGCCCACAACCCACGAGCAACAGCAATCCGAGCATCACGTGCCTCCCTCGTCCTCACCCGGCGTGGACAACGGAAAGAAGTTTAGGTTGAACTGGAAGACCTGGCCCGCGGGGGGCTCTGCGTTCGCACAGAGTTCGAGGATGCGCTCTTGGAAGGCATTGAACTCGTCTTTCAAGGTCGGCACAAGCGACGGTGGTGCACTGACGGTGACCGCGAGGAAGTGTCGTTCCTGGGGTTGCACATCGGACAAGGCCTGCTTGGCGCGCTCCAGCATGCCCTGATGGTAGTTGTAGGCGGCAAGGCCCGCGAGTTCGTGGGGCGTGACGACGCTGCCCCCGCCGTGGCTCACCCGTCCATCGTCATGGCGCACCAATAACTCAAGTTCGAACAGTAGATCCAGGGCTTGGCGCGCCTGGCGGGCGGTGATGCGAGGCCGGATCTGTCTTGCTACCCATGCGGGATCGTCGCGAAACGAATCGCGATTGGCCAGTTCCCGAATCGCAGGGTGAATCCAGTTCGACAGGTAGCGAACGCTATCGCCTTCGATGCGACGAGCCTCACGGAATCGTCGACTGGCCATGATGTCGACCCACACCGCGTTCTTTTCGGTGGGTGTCTCGGCCTGATCGAGCTGCACAAGCAGCCGAAAGAACCGGGCTTCGGTGGAACCTAGCGAAAGCGCCTTCTGAAATCCCTCGATTCCCGCCTGGGTCAGGTTGCGACGCCCCGCGATCACATCCGAGAGCAGCGACGGCGAGCGCTGGCCGGTTCGCGCCACGAAGGCCCGATGGCTGAATTTTGGATTCGCTACCTTCTTAGCATCGAACCACTCGGACAAGTACGCCCGGTAGTCCAGAAACGCGAACACGCTGGGAAGATCGTCGGCCACGTCCCCTCATAGTAGCTCTCGCCACGGATTCCCAGTGCAGTCTGACTACCCAATCAAGCCTGCAAAAATCGAAGCTTTCATCCCATTTAGGGTGTCCCGTACTGAAGGCCAGTACGCAATGTCTCAGTACACCTACCGCTGCCGTCCTACGGGCCAAGACATCAGGAGGGCGCATGCCAGGACCCCGATGGCTCGTTGGAGTCGTGATGCTTGTTGCGTGCGGAGGTGGACCCAACAAGGATTCCGTCTTCGAATGCGACGTCTCCACTGCACCCAGTCCCACTCCGATGCGGCGGTTGTCCCACGACCAGTATCGGCAGACGGTGCACCACGCGATCGAACGGCTTGGCGGCTCCGTGCTCCGGGAGCGTGTGGGAGAGCGTGTGGACGCGCTCATCGACCGCATTCCCGACGACTTCGCGGACGAGACGTTGTCGCGCGAGGATCAGGTCATTTCACAGACCCATGCTGAACAATGGTACCTCGTGGCCGAGACGGTTGCCGATGGGGTTCGCACGCTAGACCCACTGCCTTGCGACGACCCGCTTTGTGTTCCGGAGTTCATCGAGACGCAAGGGTCGCGATTGCTGCGGCATCCGTTGAATGACGAGGAACGAACGTTTTTCGGGTCGATTTACGATGCGGTGCCCGACCATGCCGACGGCATTCGCGACCTGGTGCTGGTGTGGCTGAGTCACCCGATGTTCGTGATGCAGGTCGAACATGGAGCGAGCGAAGACGGTTCCGACACCACCGCCCTCACGGGACCCGAACTCGCCAGTCGCTTGTCGTACCACGCGTGGAATGCACCACCCGACGATGCGCTTTGGACGAAGGCCCTCGACGGTTCCCTGCTGGACGAAGCGGTCTACGTGGCAGAGGTCGAACGACTCTTCGATGACGGGCGGAGCCGGGGACCTCGGGAGCGCTTCTTCCGCGATTGGCTGCAACTCGACACGGTGCCGCGACTCGATCTACAGGTGGGTCAACCTCGGTTTGACGCCTTTCGTGGTGATGTGACGCCGACCGCAGAACTCTCCGAACTCGTTCGAGACGACACGCTGAACCTCCTCGAATGGCACATCCGCAACCGGAGCCCCCTGGACGACGTGTTCACGGCGGCGGTCCACACCGTCACCGAACCCGAGGTCGGCGCTCTATACGGCACCAACCAGCTGTGGGACGGGCACTCGGACCCCGAAACCCTCACCACCGGACACGGTGGCCTGCTGACCCGACCCGCATTCCACGTCGCGGGCACCGCCAGCACCCGACCCATTCGCAAAGGGGTCCTCATTCGTCGCCGCATCCTGTGTGACTCGCTCGGCGACCCTCCCGCCGACCTCGGACCCGAACCCGAGATCGATCCCGCGGCGACCCAGCGCCAACGCACCGAACAGCTCACCGAGATCGAAGGCTCGATCTGCGCAGGCTGCCACACCTTCGTCAATCCCTTGGGCTACGCGACCGAGCGCTTTGATGGGCTGGGTCGCGCGCGCACCCAAGAAACGGTGTGGGGACTTGAAGGGGAGCGGCTTGCCACCTCGCCCGTCGACGATGAAGGCATGCTTCGCATCGAAGCCACTGACGAGACGGTCACCGCGGGCCACGAAGCGCTCGCCGAAGCCCTTGCGGACTCGGCCAAGACGGACGCGTGCTTGGCGCGGTTCTGGTTCCGCCACACCTGGGGCCGCCACGAAGACGAAGCCGTGGACGGCTGTGTGCTGCAGGGTGTGGAGCAGCGCCTCCAGCAAGGCGAAAGCCTCGACGAAGCCCTGCGCGCCATCGCACTTGACCCCACCTTCCGCCAGCGTCGTTTCGACGAAGGAGAGACCCCATGAACCGTCGCATGTTCTTGCGCACCGCGGGAGGGGCCGCGGTCACCATCCCGGTCCTCGGGTCGCTGCTTCCGGCCCATGCCGCCGAACCCTCCTCGATCCGCTTTGTGGCCATGGCCACGCAGCACGGAGGCATCTGGGGCGAGCACATGTGGCCCACCGACGCCACGCTGAACGAAACCCAAGACATTGGACACACGATTCGACGCGGTGACCTGTCGTGGGTCGAGCAGGGGGGTGACGTCGTCCTCTCTCAGGTGCTGACCGCCCGTGGACACCACCTCACGCCATCGGTGCGCGACCAGTTGGCCCTCATCCGCGGGGTCGACGTGCCCTTCTACATCAGTCATCACACCGGCGGGTACCTCGGGAACTACGGCCGTAACGACACCGAGTTCGAGACCGACAATCCGGTGCCCTACCACCCCACGATCGACCAAGTCATGGCGTGGTCAGAGGGCTTTTACGGTTCGCTGCTCGGCGTCACCCAGCGAAGCGTGCACATCGGCCACCCCATGAGCTGGGGGTATGCGAATCCCGTGGCCCAGGCTGGCGACATCGATCCCATGCCCACGACCTGGCATTCGACCGAACTCTTCGCGTCCCTGTTTGGAACTGGTGACGCCAGCCAAGGCGAGGACCGACGACTCGTGGTCGACCAGGTGCTGGAAAGCTACCGGCGCCTCCGAGAGGGTGCATTTGGCCCAGGTCGTCGGCTTTCGCAGGGTGACCGGACTCGGCTAGACGCGCACATGGAACGCTTGTTCGAGGTCGAACGTCGACTCACCGCGCTGGGTTCCTGCGGCGAGGTTCCCCAACCTCCCCTCGACACCGACGCACATCCGGGCGCCCCGTTTGAGTCCTTCGATCTCGAAGCGGTGGAGGCGTACCACGAGTTGTGGATCGACGTGTTGGCACTTGCATTGATCTGCGGGGCGACCCGGATCGCCACCTACAACTGCCTCCACACCTTCGAGCCGTGGGTGGGCGACTGGCATCAAGACATCGCGCATGAGGCCTGGGTGGACTTGGATGCCGAGCAGCACCTGGTTCGGGGCCATCAGCGCTTCTTCGACCAAGTCTTCTGCGAACTCGCGTCGCGCCTCGACGTGCCCGATTCCGATGGCAACACTGTGCTGAACAACAGCCTCTTGGTGTGGATGCACGAAAGCGGCCCTGCCACCCACGACATGATTTCCACCCCGGTCATCACCGCCGGAGGGGCGAGCGGCGCCTGGCGAACCGGCCAATACGTCGACTACCGGAACCGCGAAAGCCGAGCCCTGGGTCAAGACGAGTACAACCCCATTGTCGTGGCCCAACGGCCGGGCTTGCTGCACGGTCAGCTGCTCGGCAGTCTGCTTCGCGCCGTCGGCGTGCCCGACCACGCTTGGCAGCGGTCCGAAAACCCCGGCTTTGGACCCCATCGGAACGACTCTCTCAACGCGTGGCCCCGCTACGTGGAACAGATGGCCAACGACCCGCTGCCGTTCTTCGGTTGAGCCAGCAGGCGCCTACTGCTTGGAGAGGCGCCGCGTCAGACTCGACTGGAACGCAAGCGTGTCGAGGCCCATCAGGGCCGGCGAAGGAGGCTGGCCCGACACTTCACAGAACAATTCCCGGTTGGGCGTGACGCCCCGAAGCTCCGCTCGGCACACCAGCTGGGCACAGTCCAGGCCCGCGGTCGACAAGAACGCGGTCATGCTCTGTTGGGCCACCAGCTGTGGGTCACCGGTGGCTTCAGCGATCTCGGCCCCTTCCGCGCATCCACGACGCGCCGCTTCGCTGCCCATCGCCCAGTAAAAGAACAAGAATCCGGCGTGCAGGGTTCCAAAGAGGAACATCACGAAAAACGGAATCGTCAATGCGAATTCGACGGCGTTCGCGCCGCGCCGTGTCCGGCTCATGGCTGATCCAGCGTCGCGAGTGTGGTTTGGTAGGAAATGGCAAATGGCACGGGAAACAGGATTCCGCTGAACCGGGATGACAGGGGAGCCGTGCCCCGAATCGTGACGTGCGACACGCCTCCGCGGTCCTCGAACCCGATCGCTACAACCACGTCGTCACGCTTCCAACCTGCGCGTTCGGCGGCGTCTTTGACTTCGTTGTCGGCGATGGCCGTCACGTTGGTCTCGTACTCACCGGGCTTCAAGGGGTCCCGAAGCGTTACCGACGCACGCCGCGAGCCCTCGGAAACCGCATCGACCAGGGCCGCGTGGGACATCAGAACCCACGACACCGTAATGATACCGCCGATGAAGGTCGCGAGCATCGGCACCACAAGGGCGAACTCGACCACCGTTGCGCCTCGTCGCTGGGAACCCATTAGAGCGGGTCCCCGCACAACGCCCAACCCTCTTTGAGGTGGATGGAGTGCGCCTTGGTGCCGCAAGGCTGCGACAGGTCATGGAACTCGGGGCACTGATTCACGTATGCGCAGTAATGCTGCATCTCGAGCGTATTGGTGCTGTTCTGGTCGATGTAGAACGTGCCAAGGTAAACCCGCTCTTTCAGCTTGAAGTGACCCTTCACGCCGTTGTCGTAGTCCCGCATTACGTACTGGTCGCCGCAGTTCGCTTCGGAGGGAAGCGGAACCCCGGTGGGGTTCGAATCGTTTCGGACCCGGAATACCGCCGACTCGTTTTTCTGGCTGCTCCCCGACTCGGCAATTCCCGCCTTATAAAGACGATAGTAGCCGGTAGGGGGCGGATCCTTCATCTCGAGCGTGACGACCTTATGGAGGTCGTGGGCCAAGCCCACCACCGCTTCGGCGGTCTTGCGCTCGAAGTTGATGTCGGTCGTGCAGATCGCGTCGTCCACGATGCTCGGGATTTGGTCGCTCATGGCCTGTCCATGAACTTCCAGCGAGTTCTGACCCAAGAAGCTCGCAAAAAACGTATTCGAAGCGTTCTTACCCGTACGCGAGACCTTCGCCTCCGCCGCCTCGATGAAGGGGCTTGCTAGGAACGCACCGTTGGTGCGGTCGACCCGGCCCCACGAAATCCCATCTAGGTTGAACGGTTTGTTGTCGAACGACGACAGATGATTGGCCACCACGTTTTTCGCCATCAACTCGGCTTCGCCAACCGACTTGCCCTCGGCATAGGCCACGATCGCTGTGTGAGCCGCCGCGTAGGCGACCGACTCGGCTTCGCTCGAATGCACCGACATCATACCCATGTCCACGGCGCCTGCTGCCAAGACCACAAGCGGAACCATGCCCAGGGCAAGGATCATTCCGTACTGACCGCGTTTGCGTTCTGCACTCCGCATCCCGACCTCCTTCTCCCCGCCGGCGCATTTTGGCAGGACCCTGTTGACAAGCAACTTACGGTTGTGTTGCAAAGCTGATAAGCCTCTTTCGAACATATCAATTCCACATCAAACGGATGCTACCATACGATTCAAAAGACGGAGTGCGTAAGGGCCTTGGGCCGCGAGCGGCTGCCAGGGTTCTCCATCGAACCATCTGGCCAATCGCTCACCCGCCCTGCGCTCACACGCGAAAACGGGTCGCGCGGCGGCCAGAATCCCCGATGCATCGCCTTTTTTCGACTGAAAGCGAGCTAGGCTTAGGAAAAACCGAATGAGACTCTCGCGGCGGGGCCCGAGCAGCTGGGTCGCTTTGTCAAGGGCATTGCCGTAGCACCGGCAAGCTGCCGCCAGGTTGCCCTGCAAATGCTCGACGTTCCCCAAAAGCATATCCGCAAAGGCTTGACTGCTTCGAAACTGCAGGTCGCCCCTGGACCAACCGGGGGACAAGGTATGCAACACGGAGTGGGCGATTTCAGCCCCCGAGGTAAGGTTACCGTATTCGATGTCGCATATCGCAATTATAAGCTTGCACTCTGCAGCCGACCGTTGTTGCTCAGCCTCAACAAAGTACCGTACTGCCGCACTGGCGTAGGTGCGTGCTTGGTCGTGGTCGGGCACGTGTAAGAAGTACTCTGCGTGCTCACGGTGACATTGGGCCATGCCCGTGACGTGCCCGTCGGCGACCGCCAATGCAGCCGAAAGGTCCGCGTAGGCCTCGTACAGACGCCCCTCACGCATCAGGACTTTACCCCGTGCGTTCCGAGACATCCCTTCCATCGCAACCAGCCCTAACCGGCGTGAGAGCGTCAACGCGTCTTCGAACGCCAACTTTGCCTGACGCACCTCGCCCATCCGTAGGAAGAGCGCCCCGCGGTTGAGGTGTCCTAAAATCACCGGGCCCGGCTCACCGGTGCGCTTCGCGGCCACCATGCCGCGATCGAGGTGTTTCGCGGCTGCATCGGCCTGGCAGGTCCAGCGGTGCCATTGCCCGAGCGACAGGTGGGTGTTCGCGATCAACTTGTCGTTGCCCTCGTCCTCTGCCAGGGCAAGGCTCTTGTGTAAGAGGTCCAGAGCAGCCTCACCATGCTCAAGGTGCAGCAGGTGAATCCCGAGCGCCGCCATCAGCGCCGAGTGCAACGGACCTTGCCCCGCCGCAAGCGTCGCGCGCATCGGCTCAAGGGCCGGCGCTCCGGGCTCGGCCGTCATCAAGGGGGCCGCATCGAGGATGAGGGCCTCGGCAGCCCCAAAATCGGTTTGAAGGGAATGTTCATGCGCTTCTAGGACGTTAGTGAGTTCCGCCAAGAACGAGGATAGAACCTAACTCATCCTTGATGTTTGGGCCTGCGTTCGCCACTCCCGCACGCGCTGGCGATAGGCCTTTAGGTGTCGGGCTCGCAGCACATCGTCATCCTCGAGACGCTCGGCGGCAAAGAAGCGCACGGTGTCGAGCAAGGTGAAAACGGCCTGGCCGTACCGATCGAGGCGCGTGTTCAGCAATGACTTGCTGACGAGCGATGAAAGCTGTACGAGCGAGTCGTCGACGGTCAACACCTCACTTGCAATGCGCGCACTGAACGGTCCTCGGAACACCGTGCACTGGGAGAGGGTGGTTCGTTCCTCATTGGTGAGCATGGACCAAGACCAGTCCACCATTCCTCTTAGGGTCGACGCCCGAGGAGTTGCGGGCCGAGGCCCCAACAGGTCCAACCGTTCGGGGAGAAGCCGCAGGAGTTCGTCGAGGCCAAGGGTCCGAACCTTGGGCACCGCCAGCTCAAGGGCCAAGGGAATGCCCTCGAGAGCCTCGACGAGTTGATCGAGGCCTTCGAGGTCCTCCAGAGCTTTCTGGGACCATCCTGCTTGACTCATCCGCTCAATGAGAAGTCGCACCCCATCGTCCGTACTCAATGGACCGACGACAATTCGCTGTTCGCCTCGGCCAAGGGTGGCCTCACGGGACGTCGCCAACACCCGCAGCTCTCCTGCTGCGGCAAGCCAGCGTTCGACGTGACGCGCCACGGGCCCCGCGATCCGTTCGATCGTATCGAGCACCAGCCAACCCGGCCCAACCCGGCGGAGGGCTCGGGCGATCTGGACCGTTTGGGCCTCCGGGCTCATGGCCGGTTCCGCTCGAACCCCGAGCGCCTGGCGAACGCCGCGCAACAACCCTTCGGCATCCTTGAGGTTCGCAGCATCGACCCACCATACGGGCGGCCCCCGACGCTCCGTGAGCTGCCGAACGAACTCAAGCGCGAGACGCGTCTTCCCCATTCCCCCCATGCCCGTCAACGTGACCCAGCGCCCGCCCTTAAACCTCTTCTCAAGAGCGCTTTGTTCAACAGAACGCCCCACGAACGCGTCGAGCGCCAACGGCGCGGGGGCGGCTTCGGGCTCGAACCGGACCCCCGCCCCGCGCACCGTCAGAAGATGGCGCGGATTCATGGGATCGGACTCAATCTTCGCGCGGAGGCGATGCAGAGTGGTGTGGAGGGTGCTCGTGCGTACGCCCGCTGCGTAGCCCCAGACGTCCTGCAGCAGCCGTTCCCGCGTCACTACGCGGCCTCGCCGGTCATCGAGGTACCGCAGGATGGCCACCTCCATGGGAGTCAGCGTCACCCGCCCCTCCGGTCCCAAGACGCAACCCACATCAAAGTCGATCGACCGATCGTGGAGGCGAATGTTCCGATCGTGAAGGGCCTCGGGGGGAGCGAATCCACGCTCGCCAGGCAGGCCGTCGAAGCGAATCCCGAGCCCTCGCACGGTCTTGAGGTGATCCGGCGCTTTGGGATCTCGCTCCACTTTCATCCGCAGCCGACGCAGCGTGAAATCCACCATGCGTCGTCCCGGAGCAGCCGTCCCCCAAACTGCTTGCTGGAGCTGGGGCCGCGGAACCGTCTGTCCTTCATGCTGGACGAGGTACCGTAAAAGCGATAGTTCGAGCGGAGTCAATTCCACATCGCCATCGGAGCGGACCACCCGCCCGCTCGCCAGGTCGACCGTACAGTCAGCGAACTGCCTTGGTGTCATCGGCACCCCAGGATCCGGATTCCGTCGGGGGTAACCGTCTTCGGGAGACTTGAAAACCATTCGGCGCCTTGTCGCGACCTTAATGCAACAGGTCCCGTCGGGCGCTTTTCACGTGGCGTAAGGAAGCTCGACTCCTTACGTCGTGTATGGGTGTGGGACTCGTGGCGGGACTTCCGAACTCGTCTTCTAAGCGAAACATCGCAGTCGCGCACTTCCTCCCCACCCACTCTCCTGCCCCGGCGAGCCTTGGCCCCCGCAGGAGCGTGACACCACCAAATCCATCTGGGGGGCGTCGTGCTCGACGAAGGGGTGCTGGAGCGAGAAGACGTGGCGTTGTTCATCAACGCAGCGACGACGTGCACCGGCCAATCCGAGTTTTACGGAGATGCCCGCGAGCAACGTGTCTCGCTAGGTTTCCTGCACGATTACGTTTTCGGTAACTACCGACGTCTGTACGCATTGTGCCTGGCCGCAGGCATCAACCACTTCAACCGCGCAGCGATCGTGCACCGCCTCCTGGCTGCGGGAGCCCCTTCGGACCCCGTCCGCCGGGTGGAAGAAGCCGCGTTGATCGCGGGAGCCCTTCGGCAGTTGCCCCCGCAGCGCGTCTACCGGCTGTTTACGACGCTGCGCCACCACCGCGTCAACAATCGACGGAGCCGGGCCACCATTCACACCTGGCTGGCCCAACGGCCCGACCTAACGTTCGATGCAGTGAAGTACCGGGGTCCCCTTCGTTCGGCCCTACGTCATGCCCATCTGCCGCTCGACGTGGAACTCCGCGAGTTTCTATTCGAGGGGCCGAACCACCGACCGCAGTGGTCCGCTCCGCTGCTCGATGCCTTTCGCCGAGCCCGCTACGATCAGCGAGCCATCTACGAGCTGCCTTACACCGTGGCCGAAGGCCTCGCGGCCACCAAGGGCATTCCCCGGGAGCGCTTTCTCAAGACCATCGAGCCTCGGCTAACGGCCGCGGAACGGGTTCGTCTCAACCGCTTGGCAGATGACGGAGGCTGGGCCACCCTCGATCTAGAACGCGTCCCCTTGGACCGCCTTTGCGTGTTGGTGCTTGCCCAACCCGTCGGGGAACGGTCGGAGGCGTTCCGGGCGGCGCTGAACCACCAGGCCAAACGCGTCTGGCGCGGTCAGGCGTCGCCGGCCCAGCACATTCACGTGGTGCTCGACAACAGCTTTTCCTCACGATCCGGGGCCCAAAAGCGGAACCAAGCGTTGGCCGTCACGCTGGGATGCACCAAAGTGCTCGAAGCGGGGGCAAAGAGCTACCGCCGGTGGTGGACGAGCGGGGCGACCGATGACCTGCGCGTCACGCCTCGCGGCCAGACCGACCTGGCGACCCCGTTGCTCGCCGCATTGGAGGGAAAGCCCGATCTCGTGGTCGTGGTTTCGGATGGCTTCGACAACGATCCTCCAGGGGCGGCAGGCGAGGTTGTCCGGCTCTTCCGCACCCACATCGACCCCAAGCGACACACCACCATCGTCCACGTAAATCCCGTGTTCGATGCCCAGCGCTTCATGCCAAGACCCCTAGGTCCAGGTGTGCCTATGGTCGGAATTCGGGATCCGGCCAACCTGCCGCTCAAGCTCGGCTTCGCATCCTTCGTGCACGGGTCGTCTCGCATCGAAGCCCTTGAAGCCTGGCTCCTCAAGCGCGCCGAACCCTGGCTGCGGGAGGTCCCATGATCTTGGAAGCCCGAGGCCTCGACCTGCGACCGCCACAGGTTTGGGGCACCATTCGGCTCGTTCCCATCGTGAGGGACGTTCCGCTCGTGGACCTTCGGCTCGCCGTCCGACCCTATGAGGGCGCCATCGCGGTCACCGAAGTGTCGAAGCGACATCGGTACATCAGCTACGTGCCCCATGGCATCGTGATGCGATGGAATGAGCGAGGCGAAGCCGCGGTGCCCGTTGAAACGCGCATCGGCGCTCGCGAGCTACGGCAGGAAGGCCCCGTGGTCTGGCTCAAACGCATGGTCCGCCGCGAAGCGCGCGACCAACTGAGACTGTTGCCCTTGCACACGGCCATGGAAGGCTTCTTGGCCTTGCATTTCGGCGGACCCCAGGTGGCTCACCGGTACTACTCCAAGCGCGTTCTGTCGGACGGCTTCGATCCTCGAGTCGAAGGCTCGGTTCGCGGCGAAGCGCTCCCGGGTCTCGATGAAGCATTGCGAACCTTCGAAGTCCATGACGGGCAGTGTGGCATGTTGATTTTCGTGGGCGACCACCTGGCTTCGGCCATGCTCGTCGCCCATCCAGACGACTACCTCGCCCTGCACGAGGCCCTCCTGCAGGACTGCTATGGCACGATCGTGGCCCGCTTCGGATGGGGGGCTCGCCGGCAACCCCTGCCCGGCGTGACCCTCGAAGGAACGAGCTTTGAAGCGATCGGCACCTCCCTCCAGCGTGCGCGGGACACCTGGGCCTGGTACGCCCGCGAGATGTCGACCGGCCTTTTGGGGCGGTCGATCCAGGCCACCACCCTACGTCAGGTAGGCAACTACTCGTTGGTTCGATTCTCGACGGGCTTCGATGTGGAGCGCGTGACACAGGACGGCGAGCACCTTGGTGAAGCCTTGGTTGCCGCGGACGGCACCCTTGCGTATCTCAAGACCTACCGTCTCGATCGGGGACAGAGCCGACGGGGACGGATGTTGTCGCGGCTCGCAGAGCACGATTGGGACATCCGAGCCCTGGCCAATGCGGACGGGCACGGCAAGATCGGCCGTGTCGTGGGCGATTTGGTGGCCGCAGGCCTCGACTGGGTGGTTCGAGACGAGATCCGACGTCAAGGCGGGTCGGAAGGCGTGTGAGGGTCGCTGAGGGCGGTATCGACCATCCAGCTCATCAAGGCTCGAACCCGAGGATTCCTACGGAGGTCAGGATGGGTGAGCACCCACATGGACTGGGGGAACGTTCGTGGCTCGCTCACCCGTACCAAGTCGGGCCATCGCTCTGCGATGAGACAGGGCAGGTACGCCACCACCTCCCCCCGTCGTGCCGCCTCAAGCTGTAGAATGTGAGCGTTCGCCCGTAAGATCACGGGTGCACTAGGGGCCAGCTGACGCCGCGCTTGGTCCATCACCGACGCTGTCTCGAACTCCGAAGTCCAACAGACCCAGGGCAACCCTTCGAGCCCCTGTTGCGCGACGGAAGCCGACGCGTAGGCCGCCATGGCCAGGTACCCGACCCGCCGACCCACAAGGTGTTCGGCGGCCTGGCGCGTCAGCCGTACCGCAACGTCGGCTTCGCGGCGGTGGAGGCTGCGCAGCGAGTCAGCGGCGACCACCTCGAGCGATAGCCTCGGATAGGCTCTCCCAAACGCCGCCAATCGATCGACCCAGGCTGTCGCGATGAGTTCGGGCAACGTCAACACCACCCGTCCCACCAGGTCGAGGTGCCCACCTGCGACCCGCCGTTCCAGTTCGAGCAGCGCGCGTTCCATGGCCTCGGCGGTCTCGCGATGGGCCTCCCCGGCGGGAGTTAGCTCCACGCCGCCTCGCAATCGCCCAAACAAGGCGGTGCCCCTCACCTCGGCAAACTTGCGGAGCCGCCGCGTCACCGTCGTCTGGCTGACCCCCAACGCCTCGGCCGCGCCCGTCAGCGTTCCCGCCCGGCTCACGGCCAACAACACGCGATAGTCGTCCCAGTCGTGCATTCGACCAACCTGCATTTCTGTGAGTTTAACTCTATTCGATAGAGCTGGGCCCTGCAGCTGCGCAAGTCTATGGAATGGTCATCCTCCCCTTGGTTGAATGAACCTGGAGAACCCATGCCGCTGCTCATCCTGGCCCTGCTCTCGCCGGCCCACGCCGATGCTGAACCGAAGGTGCATCACATCGACGTCAGCCGCGAACTTGATCATCCGGCGGGCGACGTGTGGAACGCGATCGCCAAAGACTACGGCAACATCGCGAACATTCACCCGTTGATCGTCCAAAGCGACTACCTGAAAGGGTCCATCGAAGGCGATCTCGGCGTACAGCGGAGCTGCTGGTTCGACGAGAAGGGCAAACGCACGTTGGTCGAGGAGATCGCGGGCTGGTACCCCAACGACTTCACGTTTGAAAACCGGGTGGTGGACGCAACGCGCTTCCCCGTGGACCCCGACCACACGATGGCCGTGTACCGTGTCGTGCCGCTCGGCCCGCAGCGTTCCCGCATCGAAGTTGGATTCGACTTCCGTACGAAGCCCGCGTTGCTCGGGGCGATGGCGAAGGGGCGCTTCCGGAACTTGCTCGAAGACCACTTGCTCGCGATCGACCATCACTTGAGGACGGGCGAGTCCGTCAACCGCGACAACTTCAAGCAGGTTGCGAAGCGATACCGCTAACGACGTCGACGTCACGTGGGCCGAGATGGACGTGCATCGGTGAGACCGGAACGCCACCCGACGCCATCGACCACCTGCAGGGGCAGGTGATCTCAGTCGGGGTCGCTACATCGACCCATTCGTGGCCTACGACTTGGTGGAGGTGGCGGGGAGCGTGCTCGTTTCCCCATCATCGTCTCTCAACCACTGCCGGAAGCGCTCGGCTTCGCCGGCATCCACCCCTAACGCCTCGGCCGCTTCGTACCACGCCAATGCGCTAACCAAGTCTAATTCAATGCCACTTCCTGACGCATAGCAGTTCGCTACTTGCATGACCGCATCGGCTTCGCCCCTGATCGCGGCACGCAGGTACCAATAGAAGGCCTTGTGGCAGTCTGAGGGGACACCGCGTGCCAGCTCAAAGCTCACGCCAAGGTCGTACATGGCCTCTGTGACCCCCGCCTGAGCAGCGGCATGAAGCAAGGACAGCGCCCGCTCGTCCGAACATGGATAGCCGTACTCTCCGGCCAAGTACCAGGTGGCAATCGCATACATCGCCCTGGGATCGCCTGATGTCACGGCAAGTTCCATCCGCGAGCTGACGTCGCCGTCGTCGGCATTGGACGCCGCCAGCTGGATCGCCTCCGCATACGGAGAGGCCTCGCCTTTCGTCGGATGCAAATCTACCTTGTACACAACTGCTCCAGACGTTGGTGCTTTCAACGTTACTCGGGCTCCGGCTCCGGGTTCGGAGTCTTCGTGGAGGGACGCTTCTTCCGGTGGCCCGCCGCCTCCGGTTACGGGCTGGGTAACCGTTGACTCTGGGCGTGTTGGGCACGTCCGACGTCCTGGGCACCAGGCGCAGTCGGCTTGGCCGAGCACCCAGACCGATGGAGGCTTGCATAGCGCTGCCAGAACCATCGCCAGCCGTCACGTTGGAGGACTTCCTCGAACTCGAGCGAGCCACTGGACTCCGGCACGAGTGGATCAAAGGCATGGCCTCCGCCATGGCCGGGGGAAGCGCGGAGCACTCCAGAATCAAGACGAACCTGCTGCTGGCCATCGGACGACAACTCGAGGGTTCCGACTGTCACGTCGCGGACAGCGACCAGCGCATTCGGGTCGAGTTGACAGGAGCAACGCTGTACGCCGACGTCGCCGTGATCTGTGGCCCCTATGCCTACGCATCCGACGACCTACAGGCGGTGACAAACCCGAAGATCGCAGTGGAGGTCCTGTCCTCGACCACCGAGGACTACGATCGAGGCACCAAATTCCAGCACTATCGCAGGGTTCCTGGGCTCCTAGAATACGTATTGATCAGCCAGGACGAGCGCCGCATTGAGGTGCGCAGGCGCGCCGAGGACAAGTGGGTGCTCGAAGAGCACACCTCGGGTGCGCTCGAACTGCTCGAAGGGATCACTGTACCATTCGACACGATCTATGATTTCCGGCATCTGCGTCCCGAAGGGTGATCTCAAGGCGGGCATCAAGGGCCCGACGCCTCGTCTGGGAGACCAGGTCTCTGCACTGGTGCGACCTCGATATCCAGCGCCACCTGCTCACCATCGAGCCGGGGATCACCAAGAAGAAGTGTGGGCACCTGATCCCTCTGAGCCTCATCTCGTGGAACAGCTCTCTGGCTGGCCGAGGGCCACCGTCTGGTTGATCCCGTCGCCGGCCAAGGGGTCGGACCCGGCAGCCGCGGCCGCGAGAGGTAGCCCCCCGGACTTCATCACGAACGACCAACCTCAAACGCATGCTCAAACTCGCCCGTCGCTAGGAGGTCTTCGACTACCTCATGGATGACCGACGGTGAGAGGGTTTGCACGATGATCGGGTGGGTCGACCAGAAGTAAAGGCCCGAAGCGCACTCTCCAGTCTTTGACCAGCGAAGCATCAGCTGGCGAATGGACGACAACGTGAAAACGTGGCGGCGAAACATCGACCGTCGGAGAATTCGACCTCGACGTCAACGTTGTCCTCCAAAGGGTCGACGATGTCGTGCAGGACGCGCACCTTCCATTCCACAACCGCCTCCAAGTCCCCCGAGCACTTCCTTGATCTGATCTTCCCTTCCCGATCGGCTCGTCCCAATATCTTGATTTAGCGTGCCCTTTCGAAATTCCTCGGTCTGCCCGCAAGCCCTATTTGCCATCTCCACTGGAGCTCGCCGGCCAAGGGCACACCAACGTGGACAACCTGCAACGTCGTCCACCGCGAGAAAGCCCACATTTAACCATGGTGATGGAGTGTGCGTCAGTCGGCAGCCGCGCACCTCCCCGAATTTGGATCACAGGATCCGCATCACTCTGCCGACTGACCCAGGCGGGACCATCCACTTCGATTACACTAACGTTGTTGGGGATGAAGTGAAGTGGTCCCCACTCGCTAGACCAATAGCCTTGAATGCTTGGGTGATCTGAGCTGGGCAGGTAGCAGCGGTAGAATAACGTCAATCGAGAGTGATCGGGGATCCAAGGTGCTCGCCCCTCCCCCAGGAGGGGTGATTGTCAAGAGGGGAGACTGATAACTTGGGGATGAGCTGTGGATACCCTGCGGATGAGCTGGGGACAGTCATGCCGCACTTGGGAGAAGGAGATCGTAGAGCTTGGCCGGCGGCTGGTCGCCGAGGGACTGGTGCGGCCGTTCGTGGTTGTAGAAGCGGAAGTAGGCGCGGAGCCGGTCGCGAGCCTCACCCAGGTCGTCGTAGGCGTGCAGGTAGATCTCCTCGTACTTGACCGATCTCCAGAGCCGCTCGATGAAGACGTTGTCGAGCCAGCGACCGCGGCCGTCCATGCTGATCGCGATGTCTCGGGACTTCAGGATGCCGGTGAAGTCGGACGAGGTGAACTGCGAATTCGATCGCCTCATTCCTCAACGGCCTGCCGAATCCACACGATCTTCGGCGGACCTCGTAGGAAGGGTCGCAGCCGCTCCATGGACCCCGTCTCCCGCCGCCAGGCTGTGTAGGCGTGGAAGTGTTCGCGGGTCTCCCACCCGAGCACGGTCCACAGGGCACCATCATCGTCTTGGGGAATCCAGACCGCGGCGTAGGTACAGCCCGGATACGCGCGTGTCTCTCGAAGGATGTCGTGGGTGATGGCGATAAGCTCCCTGCGTGTCTCGGGCTCCACGGTCATCTGCAGTACGACCCTCTCAGCCATGGGGTCCCCCATGCTTGTGTGCGGGACCCCGCTCTGTGCGACCATGCCAGGGCACGTGACAGCGTGGGCTCGTGAGAGGTTGCGTGAGCATCCAGATTGCAGACCGCGGGTGGGGCCTTTGGCCCGAGGCGTGGTCACGGGGCACTGTCGCGGCGCCTGCCCCCCGGTGGGGTAATCCATGAACCTCGGCGACGTTCCCTGGGATGACGTTCGGTTCTTCTTGGCGACTTTGCGCGCCCCCAGCCTGCGCCAGGCCGCTGAGGACCTCGGCGTGTCGCACCCGACCGCCAGCCGCCGGGTGCGTGCGCTGGAGGAGGGGCTGGGGCTGCAGCTGTTCGAGCGGCGCGCGGACGGACTGCACCCGACGGCGGAGGCGATGGAGCTGGCGGCGGCGGCGGAGGAGGTCGAGCGTGCAATGTTCGCGCTGCAGCGGGTGGCCAAGTCCGTCGAGCCCGCCATCCGCGGCCCCGTCCACCTCACGATGACACAGCCGTTGGCCACCGACCTGTTGATGCCCGATCTCCACGCTTTCTCGCTCCGGTACCCGGAGCTCGAGCTGCACCTGCAGATCAACACGGAGTTGTCCAATCTGGCAGCGCGAGAGGCGGACGTCGCCATTCGGGGCATGGCTGCCGGGCGAAGCCCCGACCCCGACCTCATGGGTCGGCGGGCGGTGTCGACCAGCTGGGCGGTCTACGGCAGCGGCGCATGCTGGCTGGGTCCCGAGGACCGGCGTGCCATGTTCGAAGGCGCGATCCTTTCGGACGAGGCTGACTTCTTCGACCTCCCTGTGCGCGGCACCTATCCTGGGATCTCCCTCAAACGCGCCGCCTGCCTCGCGGGGGTCGGCTACGCGCGCCTCCCGTGCTTCTATGGCGACCCGGTGCTCCCACGGCGCAGCAGCCCCGTGCAGGGCGGCGACATCTGGGTCCTGGTCACCCCGAACTGCGGCGAAATATGCGGCTGCGCTTGGTCCGAGACTTCCTGGTCGATGCGCTGCGGCGTCATCAACCCCGGCTCTTGGGGAAGATCCCGCGTGACGCCGCCGGGCCCGAAGCGGTAATGAGGGGCTGCATTCAGCCCCCCATGGCGGCGGCGTGTTCGATGCGCTGCTCGGTCAGGTCGCACAGCGCGGCCCAGGCGGCCTCGGCCGACTGGCGATCCAGGACGTGTGGATGGCGCATGGGGGCTAACGGTCCGGTCATCTTGCCCGACGCGGAGGCCCAGAGCTCCCCGCTGCGATCGGTGCCCCACCCGATGGCTTCTACGTAGCGATCGGCGGCGGTGGCGACGCTGTGGGCGGCTCCGGTCCAGCGGCCGATTGGACCGCCCATGACGGGCATGACCAGGTTGCGTACCAGCCAGGGCTGGTTGCGCGCTGCGCCTGTGCCGGGCGTGCTGCACGGAGACACGGCATACACCGCCATCCCATCGGGGAGTCGCTCCGAGAGCGCCTGCGCCCACCACGCGCCGACGAGCTTGACCGTGCTGTAGTGGGGGGCGGGCTTGTAGGCGTACGGGGCCTCCACCCGGGCGAGGGCGAGGAGGGCGGCGCGGCGGTTGCCGCTGAAGTGTGCGTCGGCCAAGGCCGTGACGTCGGTCGGGGCCATCATCGATAGCTCCCCGTTGACGGCCTCAGCACTCGCGATGACGATGCGCGCCTGGTCGGCGAGCAGGCGCGAGCGCAGCAGACCGACGGTCAGGGCGTGGTGACCGAGCAGGCTGGAGGCGAAGCCGAGCTCGATCCCGGTCTCGCTGAGCTGAGGGGTCGCGCCGCCTGCAACGCCGGCATTGAGGATCAGTGCATCCAGCCGTCTCCCGCGCTGCTGAAGCGTGCCGATCGCAGCGTCGACCGTCTCCAGCTTCGCAAGATCCACGGGCAGGACCTCGAACGGGTCCCTCGCCACGCGCTCGCGCAGCCGTCGCCTCGCGTCCTCTCCCTTCTGGAGTGTGCGGGCCACAAGAACGACGCGGCCGTAGCCCAGCTCGGCGAAGCGAGCCGCGGCCTCGAAGCCAAGACCGGAGTTGGCCCCGGTGATCAGGATGGTGCGCGGTTCATCGGACATGACGTGCTCCCTGGTTCGTGACGTCAATCTGACCGCGTTGGGGTCTTCACGGAAGAACCCATGTTGTGCAGCTGCCGGTTCAAAAATGAACCACTCGATCGAGAGTTCAGGTCCGGTGGGGAGCTCGCGGAGTCGACCGACCCGGCCTACTCCGTCCAGTCGAAGCTCAGCGCCGCGTGAATGGCCTTGGTCTTCGCGCGGGTCGTGGCCACGGCGGGATTGACCGGTGGCCGGGACGGGTCCCGAGGCCGAGGCGCATCGAGATGCCCCGGAACGCGCGGAAGCCACCGACCGCGCCCACGTGGGCAGAGATGGACGCGTGCATCGCGGTGGTGAGGACACCGCGGATTGCCTGCTTGTTGGCGTTCCTCCGCTTCACCGGTCTGCGAGTCGGCGAAACCATGCTGTTGCGCTGGAACGACCTCGACCGTCCATCCTCCAGAGCGCCATTGTCGAGCCGGATCATGGGAAGCAACGACTCGGCCACCTGGGCTGCTCGATGCCTTTCGATCGTCTGCTGCCGGCCGAGGCGATCGATCGGCCATCGGCGGTCGGCGTGAGCACGAACTCCCACGCACGACGAACAAGCCCCCCAACGCACTCACGGGCCAGGCGAAACGTCGGCGAGGCTCGACCCCCTCGAAGCGCACGTGCAGGGTGAGGCCAACGCTCGCCTTGACGACGAGATGTTGTAGCGTCTACGGAACCACGCCACGATCTCGAGGTGGCCGGAGGTGTCCCGTGACGTCCCTGTCCCTATTCGTCCGAGCCTTGGTGATCTACGTCGTCGTCGACGTGGCCTACCAGGCAGTGGTGGGACTCCGGCTGCTGACGACGTTCGTGGCAAAGGCCGGCCTCGAAGATGTCTTCGTGCCGCCGGAAGGTCCAGGGCTACTGATGATGCTCGTTTTCTTCGCCCTACTCGCGTGGGCCAACGTGCAGCTGGCGATCCGACCCGCGATCGCCGCGGGAAGCGTCGGAGTGGCCATCCGCCACGGCGCCCTGCTCGGCGCAGCCTGCTACGGCACCCTCGGGCTCACCAACGGCTGGTCCCTGCGCGGATTCAGCCCCGCGTGGACGTTCGCCATCGTGGCGGAGGGCATCTTGTTCTCGGTCATGACCTCGGGGCTGACCACCTGGTGGGTCTTGCGGAGTGCGCCTATCGATCCCCGCCCCAGCGGAGAGTCCAGCCGATGACCCCATAGCTCGGCAAGGGCAGCAGCATCACGCTGTCAGCGCCATCATCGCTGGCATACCTACTCAGGCGACCACGCTGTCACCCGGTTGCACCCGCGCGGAGCCCACCCGCCACTCTCCTCGACCGGCGCATCCTCCACCTCGACCCAGCGCTCATCACCTCCATCCGTGGCGGCGGCGGAAACGACGTTCGAACCTACCTCAACGTCTTCGATGGCGATAGACCCGTTGGTGACGAACACCTCGGTACCGGCGACGAAGCACCCTGTTTTCTTGGCTACCGTTCCCACGCCAAACGCCAAGGGACTTCCAATTTCGGCATTGGTCAACCCCAGTTGGAGGAGTGGCTCGGGCTGCAGCCACGTCCCATCGGCCAAATTGGTGAAGCGTTCCCGGTCGACCATCAGTTGAGGACGGGCGAGTCCGTCTACCGCGACACCTTCAAGCAGGTTGCGAAGCGATGCCGCCAACGACGTCGACGTCCACTCCTTCGAGCATGCGCAACGGGGCCAGATCCACGAGGTGAGGGCACCTTCGAATGCCAATTCGACGCAGGGTTTTTGCGCGCACGATGGCCGTAACGTCGACCAATCCAGCGTCCTCAACGTCCAAGACCTCGAGCCGCTCGAGCCTCTCGATTCCCTCGAGGGTGCGGAGTCCTGGGTGACCCACGATTCGGAGGTGGGTCAGTCGACCACATCCCGCCAGATCGTGCAGCGACATGTCCACGTCATCGACGACAAGCCGAGTCAGCGCAGGCAAACCCGCCGCCAGGTGCAGGCCCGCCCCTTTGACGGTGAGGGCGGTAACGTTGGGAAGTCCGTAGAGCGGGGTCAGATCACGGCCTCGCTTACCGTAGGTGATGGTCAGCTCCCGCAACTGGTCCAACGCCGTCAGCGGCTCGAGGTAGCCCTGAAAGTGGTGAAGGTTGAGCTTCACCAGCTCAGGGAGCTGCAAGAGCGGCTCGAGCGAGGCGCGGACGCGGGGTCCGAGCTTGAGCCGGGCAAGCGGTACCTCGGCCAACGGCTCGAGGCTCACCGTGAACGCGTCCAAACCGAGGTCCCGAAGCGGTCCGACCGACGACAAATCACACAGGTCGAGTTGTCCCAACGACGCGCTCAACTTGAGCCGGCGGAGGTCCAACCCAGCCAAGGCGCGGACCGATGGCGCGGAGCTGACGAAGAGGCCCAAGCTTCCGGTTGCTGGAGGCAGGGGAGGCAACTCGTCGAGGCGATCGCGCACATGGCCTACGTCGAGAAGTCGAAAGCGGGTCGAGGCGGCTTCGGCGCGTGAACGCGGACCTTCTCGACCGAGTTCCGCCCGCACCCCGTTCTGCCAGTACAGGTTGACGGAAGAACGTGCTCCGACCGGCCGAGCCCATGCCCCCAAGCGGCGCACCCCACCGGGACCCAACCCAAACTCCCGCAGGTCGGCACGGCCTGACAATCCTGCCCGCACCACCTCCACCCAGGGGTCCTCGTGCTCCGCTAGCCAGTCGGCGTAGACCCACCAGTCCTCGGGAGTTGGATGATCCAGGAGCCGCTGTTCGAGGAACCGTTGCGTCGACCCGACGCGCATGACTCGACCCCTCCCCTCTACATCCCATAGCTACGGCGCCGCGTACTCCGAAAGGCTCATGCCAAGACAAAGGGTGAGCCACCAGATGCCGCCGAACGCAAGACCGGTCACCCCAAGCGCCAACCCTACCGTCGACAACTCGCGTCCTGCACCCTTGCGTTCCTGCGCGGCGAGAAGCCCCACCCAACCGAGGCCCACCGCAAACAGCGTCACCAGCAATTGCAGCCCCCCTGCGGCCGGAATGAGGACCGCGGCGAAGGTGCGAGGAGTGAGAGCCAGCAGGATCGAGACGAACCACCCCGTGACCGCAAGCACACCGGCGAGCAACGCCCAAGGAGCAAACCAATTGCGAGGCCGCGGACGCGCCAGGGGAAGGGTGACCGATGGGATCCGACGGCGGTGCGCCGTTGGAAAGACCACCGCATCATCAGGAGGGGGCGGCGGTTCGGGAGTCTCCGGCTCCGCTGGCGCGAGTTCGACCCCCATTCGAAAGGCCCACTTGTGCCACGTGGCCTCGGCCACCCCAAGCCGCGCCGCAACCTCCCCGAGGACCGCCTGCGCTTCGGGTCGAATCGGGCCGTCGCTTCCGGCGATGCCGAGCAACGCAAACAGGACCTCCTGCCGGTCCAGCTCGGCAAAGCGGCATCGCAACGACGCCGTCGCCATGGCCAGATCAACCGGCTCGCTGGGAAGGAGGAGAAAGCGGGGAATCGCCGGATCGTCGGCCCCCAGGAGCGCCTCGAGCTGAAGGGCGACCTGTTCGTGCTTGCGCTCATCGAGGGGACCGTCCGCGAGAGCCACGGCCCACGCGAGATCGACAAACGGACGAACGTAGCTCGAGAACACCACGGGCTCCGCGACGGCCGGAGTGAACGCGAAGGCCGCATTTCCACGCACCACATTTGTGGCATCGCGCATGAGGAGCCGCATGATCGTTCGAGATGGCGGATCGACAAGTGCCCCGTACGCAACGAAAAAGACGATGCGGCCTTCGACGATGGGCACCTCGAGGGCGAAGTTCCCGTCCGCATCTCCAAAGGGCGCCGCCGCCTCGATGGCCGAACCGCCCATGGCTTCCACCGAGACGCGTGCGGTGGTGACCGCCCCAATGTCTTCGGTGAGCTGAACGAGAAACCCGATACCGTCCTTGTCTTCAAGGACCTCGGCCTGGGCGACCGCCACTTCACCGAGGCTCATCCGGAGGGGGGCGCAGCGCGGGCCAACCCGGGTGGCCACCGCCCCGAGCATGGAGGACTCGAATCGGGACAATGGCCTCAAGCCAACCCCCGCCTTCGCTGCCACTCCAACCCGACGACGTGCACGCATCACTCCCGCGCACACGGATAACCGCTGCGACGCTTATTGTGTGGGCCCCACGAACGAGCCCCGAACCGTAATGGTGTGGCCATTGGTCGGTATCTCCACCAACACCATCTCGAGCGTTCCCTGCACGACAGGCGGTGCATCAGGGTTGAACGCGTCTCCGGCCACCGCAACCGTCTCGGAGATCGTGATCTGGCAAGGGGTTCCTGACGTCGACTCGTAGTCTACCTGGGTCCAACCCGCCTTCTCGAGCTGTTCTCGGATGGTGATCGCCACCGAAACACCGACGACCGGCGTGGAACAATCGTAGGTTCCTCCTGGCAAGGCATTATCCAACCGAGGCAACCCTTCGATCGTGAGGTCGATCGTATCGGCGGCATCGAAGTCCGGTCGACTGGCCCCGTAGCGCAGCCGACTCGACTCCCGACGGGCCGAGACGCCACCTCCAAGCCACACCCGTTCATCCGGATCCAGCCGGCCGGGATCATCGTAGGGGCCCGTAACGGCCTGCGTTGCTTCGAGTACCCGAAGGTCGAGCCGTCCGGGAGCCGCGGGTTCAACTTCGCCTGTGTCGGCTTGCTCAGGAGGTTCGTAGCAAAGCCGGTAGCCGTCTGCAGGACAGGGCCCGAGCAGTTCTCCAGGGATCGTGGGCAGTTCCTCGGAATCCGAGCAGCCCAACATCAGCAACCACAGCCAATGGGACAAGGCATCTCCAGATGAAGCTCGCCCATCATCTCCGAGTGACCCTTTTGTGCGACCCCAGGGCTGCCATCTTGACCAACCCTTGGCGTGGACGGAGCCTGGGTCTCCCCATGAACAGCTCAAACCTCAACGCGGGGATCCGTTGACCGCCGGGACAGGGAGGTTCGATGAGCGACGCGGAGTCGGCCACGTCTTGGGGAAGCGGATTCGCGTTGACGGGCGCGGTCCTGTTGCTCGGAGCGGGTGCATTCGTGACGACCGACCTCCTCGCCGCGTCGGGTCTTGCCCTGGGATCCATCTCGGCCTTCGCCGCCTTTCATCGGGAACGAACCCCACGTCCTCGCCCCGTGCCCAACGAGTCGCCCGACCAGCTCGAGCACGCTCGCCTGCTTAAGGCACTCGCGGCCGCCAATATCGGGTATTGGCAGGCGAATCTGACCACCGGCGCCATGGTCTGGGACGACATTACCTACCGGATTCTGCGATTTCCGAAGAGCCACAACCACTCCTTGGAGCGCTGGATCGAAGGCATTCATCCTGACGACCTTGCGAAAGTCCTCGCTTCGTTTGAAGGGCACCTTCAGGGCAAGCTTCCCGTCTACCAAGCCGAACAACGCCTCCGGGCGGGAGACGGGTCGTGGGTCGCCGTCATGGGAACGGGCGAGGTCATCGAACGAGACGAAGCCGGACGCCCGCTCGCCATCGCCGGCGTGCTGCACGATCTTTCCACCCTACGCGACGCGGAGAATGAGCTCGAGTTTGAACGCCAGCGCCTCGAGTTGGCCCTTGAAGCGGGAAACGTAGGTCTTTGGGATTGGCGAATCAACGAGGGCGAGGTCTTCTTCAGCCGGACCTACTACACGATGCTCGGCTACGAACCCGGTGCATTCCCCATGCATCTCGACTCGTTCCTCGATCTGTTGCATCCTGACGATGCCCCTGAGGTCGATCGCGCCATTCGGAACCACATCGCGGACCCCACGGACCGCTATCGTCAGGAGTTTCGCGCCAAACAGCAAGATGGAACCTTTCGCTCCATCATGACGGTGGGGGAGACGGTCGAGCGCGATGCGGAAGGTGTTCCGACCCGCATGGTCGGGGTGCATGTCGACGTGGAGCAGCAACGAAGGGCGCGCGAAGCCGCCCAGGACGCCAACCGGGCCAAAAGCGAGTTTCTGGCCAACATGAGCCACGAGATCCGCACGCCCATGACCGCCATCCTTGGCTACATCGACGTCCTCGACGATCGGTTCCGGAACCAGCACCATGCGACCCTTGCCCAAGAGGCGGTGTCGACCATGCGGCGCAACGCCAAGCACCTGTTGACGGTGATCAACGACATCCTCGACATGTCGAAGATCGAGGCCGGCAAGATCTCGGTTGAACACCTGACGACCCCCATCTTGCCCCTGGTGGACCAGATCGCATCGCTGATGCGCCCCCGGGCCATCGAAAAGGGCATCGAACTGAAGGTTGTCTACGAATCCGCAGTGCCGGAGACCATCTCGACCGATCCAACCCGGCTCCGGCAGATTCTGCTGAACCTCCTCGGCAACGCGGTCAAGTTTACGGAATTGGGTTCGGTGACGCTGCGCATTCACTTCCGTGAGACCGGAGAACTCTCGTTTGCCATCGAGGACACGGGCATCGGCATGAGTCCAGAGCAGCGAAATCTGGTGGCGGGATTCGATGCCTTTACCCAGGCGGACGGGTCGATGACCCGTCGGTTCGGCGGCACCGGACTCGGCCTTCGCATCAGCAGTTCACTCGCCCGTATGCTTGGAGGTCGGATCGAGGTGGAGTCGACGCTTGGCCAAGGCAGCACCTTTACCGTGCACTTCGGGATCACCCTCGGGGCGGACACGCCCTTGGTGCGGCCAGGCACGCTCCCTGAACCGCCGAAGGTAGCGCAAACCCCCGCTCCGGTCCAAACCACCCCAACCCTCCATGGCACCCACATCCTCCTGGTCGAAGACAGCGTCGACAATCAAAAGCTCATCGCTTTCCATCTCCGACGTGCGGGCGCGGTCGTCACCATGGCCAATCACGGGCTTGCAGCGGTCGGCCAGGTCGAGGCGGGCCATACGTTTGACGTCATCCTCATGGACATGCAAATGCCCATTCTCGACGGGTATGCGGCGACCGGCCGGCTGCGCAACCAGGGATACACCCGACCGATCGTTGCCCTCACCGCGCATGCGATGGGCGAAGAGCGCCAACGGTGCCTTGACGCAGGCTGTGACGACTACCAGACCAAACCTGTCGACCGGGAAGCCCTTTTGGCGTGCGTACGACAATGGGCCACCGCCGACCTGGCGCCGCTTCGAAGTGCGTATGCCGATGACCCCGACATGGCGGAACTGGTAGACGAGTTCACCCAAACGCTGCCAGAGCGCGTTCAGGCGCTGCACGACACCCATCGGGCCGGCGACCTCGAGCGTCTCCAACGCCTCGCTCACCAACTCAAAGGGGCGGGTGGCGGCTTTGGGTACGACGAAATCACCCAGGTCGCGCGCAAACTCGAGGCCGCGGTACGACAGGGCGAAGAGAAGAGCCAGATTGCCGCCGCCATCCGCTCGGTCGACGAGACCTGCCAGCGTGCGGTGCTTGGTGCCCAACAACCTGAACTTGCGGAAGTCTAGACATGCTGGCGACCCTCGGACGTCCCGCGCAGATCGTCACCATCGACGACGATCCCCTGACTCACAGCCTCATCAAGGCCATTCTGCGCTCCGTGAACGTCCAGATTCACGGGGCCCGAAACGGTCCCGACGGCATCGCACTCGTGCGCGCCGTCTTGCCCGACCTCGTCTTGCTCGACTACGACATGGCAGGCATGAACGGACTTGAGGTCCAGCGCCAGCTGCAGGCCGACAATTCCGTGCGACACATTCCGGTGGTCTTTGCCACGGGCACCGACGGGACCGAACTCCTCGCCGCGTGCTTTGCCGCCGGAGTGGCGGACTATGTGCGCAAACCCCTGTGCGCTCCTGAACTGCGGGCCCGCATCACTTCGGTCCTCGAGCGGCGGTTCATGACCGAACGGCTCGAAGAACTCGCCTACCATGACCCGCTCACGGGGTTGGGCAATCGGCGAGCCCTAAAGGAGCGCATCGAGGCTGTACTGAACCGCGCCTCCCCGCACGCCAGTCGTTCGCTCATGTTCATGGACGTCGACCGCTTCAAGCTTGTCAATGACAGTCTCGGTCACGCGTTCGGCGATCAGCTGCTTTGTGACATCGCGGTTCGCGTCACCAATACGTTGAAGACCTGCACAGCCAAGCGAGGACCGTCGTTCGAGTGGTTCGTGGGCCGATTGGGCGGCGACGAGTTCGCGGTGCTTGTCGAAGGGCTCGCCACGGCAACCGAATCCGAACAAATCGCCGCTCGGCTTCTTGAAGGGCTGTCCGCCCCGTACCTCTTGGGCGAACGACGGGTCTACGCCTCGGCGAGCGTCGGAGTGGTGCACCTCACTGAGAACGCGGACCCCGACATGCTGGTGCGCGATGCCGACACCGCGATGTATGAGGCCAAAGGTTCAGGTCGAGGACGGGTAGTCGTCTTCGACCCGCGGATGCGCGACGCGGTCAACCTGCGCCTTCGTCTCGAATCCGACCTCCGCACAGCCCTCGTAGAAAATCAGTTCCATCTTGAATATCAGCCGATCATCGATCTGCAGACGGGGCGTCCCTGCGCCGTTGAAGCCCTCATCCGGTGGAACCACCCCGAACGCGGCCGCGTAAGCCCGATGACGTTCATTTCGGTTGCCGAAGAAACGGGACTCATCATCCCCATTGGCAGCTGGGTCCTCGACGAAGCGTGCGCGGCGATGGCCCGGTGGCAAGCCCAACTGAAAGACGACGCTCCCCAGAGCATCCACGTCAACCTCTCTCGCAAGCAGCTGCTGCTCGACGACCTTGTTGACGTGGTTCGCGGGGCGGTCGAGCGACATGGCGTTCCAGCGTCCTGTCTGCACCTCGAGGTCACCGAGAACGAGTTGATGCAAGACCCCAAGGGAGCCGCCCGCAAGATGAGGGATCTTCGCGCCTTTGGTGTGCGCATCGACATGGATGACTTCGGCACCGGCCACTCGTCGCTGTCGTGCCTCCAGGAGTTCCCGCTCGACCTTCTAAAAATCGATCGGTCCTTTCTTAGCAACCTGGGGCATCAGCGCTCATTTGCAGCGTTGCTACATGCGATCGCGACGTTGGCCAAGAATCTGGACCTGCAGGTCGTGGCCGAAGGCATCGAAGAGGAAAGCCAGCTCGCCATTCTTCAGGCGCTGGACGTCGACTTCGGGCAAGGCTGGTTGTTTAGCCGGTCCCTTCCCGAAGAGAAGCTACTCGACTACTTCAACTCGCACCGTCAACCCGTCACGGCCTGACGGACCCGCTCGCTGACCGCCGCGAGGTCCGTCGGCGTGGCGGACAAACACGCCAACATCCATTCCGTCGGCTCATCTGCGCCCACATCCAACCCGAAACCCTCCGGTTCCTCGGGCACCAACGCGTTGGCGAGGTGCACCACCGCCGCCAGCGGAGCGTCCGATGTGGGTTCATGATGTTCCGCGACCGCCTGACCTACGGCCACCGGCAGCTTCCACTCCCGACAAAGTGCGGCGCCGATCTTAGCGTGGTCCGTCCCAAAGCACGAACGTTCGGCCTCGCACAAGCGAACGTTGGGGTCCGTCCGGGCCAACCGCAACGCCTGTTGCAGCGCTCCTCGGTCGACCAGCATCTCCAACACAATGCCAATCTCATGGAGCAGACCGGCCAGATAGGCTTCCTCGGGAGGTGCGCCGAAGTAGTCCGCAACATGGCGACTGGCGATCGCGGTGGCGTTGGAGTGGCGCCATAACGCCTCGGCGTCGACCCCTGGCACGAGGGCACCCGGCTGGAACAGCTTTGCCATCGACACCGCGATGGTCACGTTGCGGGTGGCCGCATGGCCCAGCAGATCGACCGCGCGCCGTACGGAGGCCACTTTCTGCGTGAACCCGTACATCGGTGAATTGGCCACCTTGAGAATCTTGGCAGACAGGACGGGGTCGGCCTGGATCACCTGCTCAATCTCTGCGTTTTGGCTGTTCGGATCTTCGACAAGCTCGATGACCCGCGCGGCGACTTGAGGCAGCGTGGCAATCCGAGCTGCAGCGGCCAAGGCGCGCTTTAGCGTCTCGGATTCATCGATCGAGGGAACAGTCACTTGAGATCCTTGGATGATTCCCTTTCGATCCCACGATCGACGGTCTTGAGCGTCCACTCCGGCGGGATGGCGCGAGCGACCTTCGAAATCTCACCGGCCCGCGATCGTGAAGCAAGCCACTGCATGCCATGCTCGAAGTCCAACTTCCTCCATCGGTCTTCGGTAAGTGACGCCATGCTACGCTCGCAGGCATGCCAAACCAGCTGCTCCGAACCGTTGCATCCACCCTCACCGATTCACCCCATCCCTACCTGACCGGGGCATGGACGCCGGTGTTCGAGGAATTCGATGCGGACGATCTCGAGGTGGAAGGGGAGATTCCTCGCGACCTCGAAGGAATCTACATCCGAAACACCGAAAATCCGGTCCATGAGCCCCTTGGCGTGTACCACCCGTTCGACGGCGATGGCATGCTTCACGCGATGTCCTTCCGGGATGGCAAGGCCTCGTACGTCAATCGGTTTGTTCGCACCCAGGGCTTCCTGGCCGAACAGGAGGCCGGCCGCGCGCTTTGGGCAGGGATTGCGGCGTTCAAGACTCCTTCCGAACGACCAGGCTGGGGGGCGCACGGGGGACTCAAGGATTCCTCGTCGACCGATGTGGTCGTTCATGCGGGTCACGTCCTGAGCACGTTCTACCAGTGTGGCGATGGGTACCGCCTGGACCCTCGGTCACTCGATACGGTCGGCACAGCGCCGTGGGTGCCTGACGACGGCATTTCCGCCCATCCCAAGGTCGACGAGGCGACGGGCGAGCTGCTGTTCTTCAACTATTCCAAGCGCTCGCCCTACCTTCACTATGGGGTGGTCAGTGCAGACGATCAACTTGAACACTACATCCCCGTGCCTCTGCCGGGCCCGCGCCTGCCCCACGACATGGCGTTTACGAAGAACTACGCAATTTTAGCTGATCTCCCGATGTTCTGGGATGCCAAGGGCCTTGCCGCGGGCGTTCACGTAGCCCGGTTCCATCGGGACCTTCCCACCCGGTTTGCCGTGGTTCCTCGTCGAGGAGAGCCCGACGCCATCCGTTGGTTTGAGGCCGATCCCACCTACGTGCTTCATTGGACCAATGCCTGGGAGGAAGGCCAGGAGATCGTGCTCGAGGGCTACTTTCAGGAGAATCCAGACCCTGACGCGTTGCCGGGCTACCCCAAGGGCCTCGACCGATTGATGGCTTACCTCGACCAGCACTCCTTTCGACCTCGGCTGCATCGCTGGCGATTCGATCTGGTGACCGGACACACGCGCGAGGAGCGCCTGGACGAACGTACGTTGGAATTCGGGACAATCAACCAGCGCTTCGCAGGGCGCAAGCACCATTTCACCTACAGTACGACCGCAAAGCCAGGTTGGTTCCTGTTTACCGGCCTCGTCAAACACGACGCACAAACCGGACAGTCGCAAAGCATAACGTTTGGACCCGATCGATTCGGCTCCGAGGCGCGCTTCGCCCCGCGTCCGGGGGCCACCGAAGAAGACGACGGCTACCTCGTGAGCTTTGTTACAGATCTCCGCGAAAACTGCTCCGAATGCGTCATTTTCGATGCCCGCAGCCTCGCTGACGGGCCCATCGCTCGCATTCGGCTACCCCATCGCATTTCGAGCGGAACCCACGCCACCTGGGCGAGCTGGGACCAAGTGGAGCGCCCATGACGACCCGCCCCGTGTTTCTGTTGGGCGGTGCCCAAAGTGACTTCTCCCGCAACTGGGCACGCGAGGGCCTCGGGATCTTCGAGCTGCTTCGCGACACCACCTTGGCCGGGTTTGAATCGGCGAAGGTTGAGCCCCACGAGGTCGAGGTCATTCACATCGGCAACTTCGTCGGTGAGCTGTTTGCTCACCAGGGCCTGCTCGCCGGCATGATGGGTCATGTGCACCCCGACCTCGAAGGACGGCCTGCATCGAGGCACGAAGCAGCGTGCGCATCAGGCTCCATGGCCTTGTTGGCCGCAAGTGCGGAAATCGAGGCAGGCCGCTACGGGCTCGCGGCGGTGGTGGGCATCGAGTTGATGCGCAACGTGCCCGGCGACGTCGCTGCCCACAACTTGGGGTGTGCCGCCTGGACCGGCCGCGAGGCCGAAGACGCCACCTACGTCTGGCCCGCCCTGTTCTCCCGGCTCGCCGAGGTCTACGACGAGCGGTACGGCCTCGACGAGGCCCATCTCTCGGAGATTTCGAAGATCAACTTCGACAACGCAACGCGGAACCCGTTGGCGCAAGCGCGACGATGGACGTTCACCGAAGAGAGCTTCGCGCGAGACGATGCGACCAATCCCATCGTCGAAGGACGCATGCGGCGCAGTGACTGTGGGCAGATCACCGATGGCGCGGCGGTGCTGTTTCTTGCCTCCGAAGCGGTCGCCAAGGCCCACGCAGCTCGCATCGGCGTGCCTCTCGAAGCGCTGCCCCGCATCAAGGGCTGGGGGCACACCACCGCCCCGCTGCTGTTCGAAGCGAAGCTCGCCCGCCCCTCGGACGGCCACCTGTTTCCATGGGTTCGCAAAGCGATCACCGACGCCTACGCGCGAGCCCAGCTGGCAGGCCCTCAGGACCTCGATGCCATCGAGCTGCACGATTGTTTTTCGATCACCGAGTACATGGCGATTGAGCACTTTGGGCTCACCCCACCCGGCGAAGCGTGGCGCGCCATCGAATCGGGCGTCATCCGCGCGGACGGCTCCCTTCCCATCAACCCGTCGGGCGGCCTCATCGGACTGGGGCATCCCGTAGGGGCCACCGGCGTACGTATGGCCCTCGA
>JBCCQY010000008.1:0-98702 GCA_039208735.1 Myxococcota bacterium
ATGAAATTCATTATCAATAGATCGGCACGCACACCGATTGGAGATCGAGAGCCGAGTTGGCCCATCGAGGAGGAGTCTTGGTTGAACGTGCCACGCTCGACGCAAGCAAGTCGACGCTCTTCGTTCGAAGGTCTATGGAGCCGTGTACGGTGGCGCGTTTCACGGCGGCGGCTGTCCGCTACGGCTCGCCCAGCCTTCGTCGCTGGGCTCTTTTTGATGGCGCGGCCTGTGCCTCCACGCGGCGCATCAACGGTCTTCCATTTGGCCTGGCGTGTTTCGTGGAGACTTCGGATACCGATGGTATCGAGCTTTCGTGGGCAGGGTCAGTGGCTCCCGTAAGGCGTGGTGCGAACCTTCAGACCGTCGCCGTGGGTCGGCTTTGCTGGTCCCACGGACGCCTCTTCGATCCAAGAGACTTGGATGCGCCGTTTGACCTAGACACTTGGCTCGATGTCGAGACGTTGCTGCTGGAATGCCGGGGAATCTCAAAGATGATGGGCCGGTCCTCGATCCTTGAACTCGAGGAACTGCTTCGAACCAGCTTGTGGACGGACTTCCCGGATGTGGCCAAGCGTATTGGTCCTCCGGACCTCGAGGGACTCCGGAGGTGGCCCGCCGCGGGATTGCCTGCAGCGCTCCGGGACTTGTGGACCCGATGGGGTTCATCGACGGGACCTCTGCACGGCGATTGGTCGTTTCTCGGGCCCCGTGAGAGTGCAGCACGCATGGTGGTTCCAGAAATGGTACCGGTCTGGTCGCTCGAGGGCCTTCTTGCCTACATCGACGTCGCCGGTGACCTCGGGCCACCAGGATGCATCGTCATCAGCGGACAGAGCGTGCTCTACCCCTCGCTCGAGGACCTCTTCGAAGAGTTTAACCAAGAGCTCGACTCCGGGTATTGGTTGTTCGATGACGATCGGTTGACTCCCAATCTGTTTTTTTCAGAGGATGCGACGCCAGCCTTCGAAGTGTACGTGCCCGCTGGACAAACCCCATTTGGCCACCCGATTCGGGAGGCCCTGCGGAATTGGCCAGCCAACTCCTTGGCCGAAGGAAATTCGCAGGTACGCCGAATCGTCCGGCGACTCTTGGCTCCTTGCTACCAGCCGTTGATGGTCGCGACGCAGCGCTCCACGGGGATTCGGGAAGACGAGCTGTCGGTGCTTTCCGACCGCCTTCAAGACGACGGATTGGTCATGGCAAGGCCACTTCTGCGTCAAATTGTACGGGCCGTCGGCGCGATCATGAACACCCGAGGAACGGCGCCTGGGTCGCAGTTCATCGTTCACGGCTAAACGGAGCAGGCCCCCACGACGTTCGCATCGGCTTTCACGATCGCTGCAACAGCCATTAGGGACAGGGTCGAGGTGGATGCCGCGGCCGTCGTGGCGTCCTCACTCGTAGAGGTTCACCTAGGGATTGGTGTCGCAGCCGTCAACGCCCCTTGGTGACCCGCGGAGACTTCCTGCAACCCAAGGCTGCACACAGGTCATCGAGACTTCTGACCTCCACGATGGAAAGATCTCCGTGGGTCAAGACGATATTGAAAATGAAATTCGTTATCATTAAGCGGTCTCGCGCCTCGCGCCTCGATGCCACCTAGTCTCGGGATTGGCTGCGTTCATGAATGGATTTCTCCAACCGATCTGGATTGCCAGCCTCACCCCTGGCCGAGCCCTCGCACAACAAGTTCCCTCCGAACCGCCAGCGACGATGGAGGTGGTGGTCACGGCGGAGTCCGCTGCTGAGGCGGTGGAGTCTGGGGGCTACGCGGTCGAGTCTGTTGAGACGAAGGCGTTCCAATCCCAAACGGCAACCCTCAACGATCTCGTCGAGACGCTGCCCGGCATCCGGATTCGACGCAGCGGCGGCATCGGGTCGAGCTTCCAGTACTCAATCCAGGGTCTCAGCGGCCGGTCCGTCCGCTTCTTCGTCGATGGCATCCCGATGGACTTCTTCGGCCGTGCGTACTCGGTCAACACGCTGCCGGCGTCGTTCGTGGATCGCATCGATGTCTACAAGGGCGTCGCGCCAGTCGAACTCGGCGCCGATGCGCTCGGAGGCGCTGTCAACCTCGTCACGCGAACCGTCGACGGGCCGGCGGGTGAAGCCTCGTTGTCGTATGGCTCGTTCGACTCCTACGAGCTGACTGGCCATGTGCAGCATCGGGGACGGCGGGGGCTCACCCTTCGGGCGAGCGCACTCGGCATGACCACAAACAACGACTACGAAGTGCAAGGCCCAGACGTCGTAGTGGCCGACGACGCAGGCAGACCCGTCGAGATCCGCGCCCGCCGCTTTAACGACCAGTTCCGCTCGCTCGTGCTCAAGGCAGAGGTCGGGGCAACAGGCGTTCCATGGGCGGACCGCTTCATGGTCGGAATGCTCTTTACCGACCTCGAGCAAGGGATTCAGACCGGCCAGACCATGCGGCAGGTCTACGGCGAAGCCACCTATGCCGAGCGGGTCTTCGTCCCGTCGGTGATGTATCGCCACGATCTCGGGGTGCCCGGGCTCTTGGTGCAGGCCACAGTCGTGACCCCGTTCAAACGAGGAACCACCAATGATACCTCGCGCAACCTCTACGACTGGAGCGGGGAGGTCATCAACACCTCCGAACTCGGCGGCGAGCTCAACGGCGGACGCGGGGCGTCGCGGTTCACGCTGACCGAGAACGCTACGCTCGGTCGCCTCAATCTGAGCTATCGACCCGGCCGACATCATGCGGTCGGGCTCAACGTGCTCGCGACGGACGTCACCCGAACTGGTGATGACCCCTTCCTCTCGGAGTTCACGACGCCACTCGTCGACCCGCAGGGCCTCACCAAGGTGGTGAGCGGCGCGAGCTACCAGCTCACTGCTGCCGATGACCGCCTCGTCGCCTCTGCCTTCGCGAAGGGCTTCGTGTACCGGGCAACGGTAAACGACAGCGCCCTAACGACGACCGAGGACGGCACACAGGTCACGGTCTCTCGGCCCATCGACAGTCGGCTGGCGGAGCCTGGCGGCGGGGTGGCGGTTCGCATGCGGCTAAGCGAGCGTGTCCTCGTCAAGGCCTCGGCGGAGCAGACCTACCGGCTGCCCGACAGCGACGAGGCGCTCGGGAACGGCTTCGTCATCCTCAACTCACCGGGACTGCTCCCTGAAGATAGTCAGAACGTCAACACGGGTGTACGACTCGGTCGCTTCGGGGGCTCTGCAGGACTTCGCGCGAACGTCTCGGGCTTCGTTCGTTGGACCGACAACCTCATCTTGCTCACCGTCGTGGATGGCCAGGGACGGGGGCAGTTCCAGAACGTGGCAAGCACGCGCGGGTTGGGAGTTGAGGCGGAGCTGTTGTTCGACGTCGACCGGTCGTTCGAGCTGTCGGTCAACGGGACCTACCTGGACGTCCGCAACAGCCAACGGTTCGTGTCGGAGGGCGTTGAGAACGTCGTGTTCGGCGACCGCCTGCGCAACACACCCTATCTGATGGGCAATGCAACGGTCCGATGGGGTACCGACGCGCTGTTTCGTTCGAAGACGGGCTTCTTTGTCTACTGGAACACCCTGTACGTCCACCCGTTCTTCCTGAACTGGCCCAGCCTGGGGGCATCGGACACCAAGGACGTCGTGCCTGCGCAGTTCGTCAGCGACCTGGGAGCCAGTGTCGCTTGGCCAACGTCGGCTCGCGGCAGTGTCTCGCTCGGACTCGACCTATCCAACGTGTTCGATGCTCAGGCCTTCGACAACTTCGCCCTCCAGAAGCCAGGCCGGGCCGTGTTCGGCAAGCTCCGCTGGCAGAACTGAACCGATTCCAACCCGAGGTGAACCGTGAAGAGTCTGATTTCCATAGTGTTCCTGAGCCTGGGGCCCGCCGCCCTTCTGGCCTGCACCGAAGAACCCAACTCGACGACGTCGAGCGGGGACCTGCACGTCTTGGCCCAGGTCGGCGAAGGAGACGCGACTGCGACATATCTGGCGCCGACGGGCGACTTCGCATCCGGCTCATTGACGTTCCTCGGCAACGGCACCGAACTCGGCGACGTATACGAGGCGGTCGCGGTGGGAGGCCACATCTATGCCCAGGATTTCTCATCGACGGAGTTGGTGAAGCTCACGCCGAACGGCTCAGGGGGCTACACGCGCGACAGCGCCTTGCTCATCACGAGTGTGACGGCGGGGGGCTACTTCCGCACGCTCAAGGTCATCGACGACGCGACGGTGTTGTGCATGACCTGGCCTGACCCGGCAGGCAACGTCGACTATGCCTTTGTTGATCTGACAGACTTCTCGTTTGCCGACTCGGGCTCCTTCGTCATGCAGCCGCTCGAAGACGAAGACTACGTTCCCACCGAACTCGGGTCCCCGGTTGTCGTCGGTGACAAGGTCTACGTGGGCACGATGTACACGTACCTCGACACCTACGACTTCAGCCCAGATCTCCACACGCTGGTCCTGGACTACCCCTCATTCGCGAATCCGGTCCGCTTCAGCTCGGACCTATCGGTCGGAACCACCGGTGGGTTCGTCACGCAGTCGATGTTCGAGGACGAGAGCGGCTACGTCTACCAGCACAATATCCGTAGCAAGTTCTGGTACAACATGGGCACCGCCGAGGACCAGGACACCTACGTGCTCCGCATCGCACCGGGAGAGCGTGCATATGACGAAAGCTACGCCTTCAACATCTCGGAGCAGTTCGACGAGGAGGTGAGCCTCATCCAGCTCACCTACGTAGGGGACGGCATCGCGTTCGGAGCCATGCTGTGGGAGGATCGGGCGACCGACTGGGAAGAGGCCTACGCACAGAACCGTGGCTTCATCGCCAAGTTCGACCTCGAGGCGCAGACCGTCACGGCGATGGACCTGCCCGACAGCCCTGTGCTGACGACGTCGGGTCCGCTGGTCGAGAACGGCACATTCTACATGCCACTCGCACCGCGTGGTGAGCAGGCACGTATCTACGCGCTCGACCCTACTGGGGGCAGTGATGCTTTCACCGAGGGGCTCGAGCTTGACGGAAACAACATCGAGATCCGCGGCTTGTACCGCACGACGCCGTAGGTCCATCGCGTGACGCTACGCCGCCTGGCGGGACGCCTCCACCTGTGGTTGGGGTCCTCCTGCCTCTCGAGCGGGGCTAAGCGAGCCACCTACGACCTGCACAACGTGCTTGGCTTCTACGCGAGCGGAGTGCTGCGGCTGATCGCGATGACGGGATTGGTATGGTCCTTCCAATGGTTCGGCGAGGGCGTGTACTGGATCACCTCGGCGGGCGCGCCCAAGACCGAGCTGCCGAATTGGAAGGAGCGGCTGACGCATTCGGGGCCGCTCATGTGGGAGCCTAGCTCGGGTTCCCAACGAAGATCCTCACTTTTCTGACGATCCTAATCTCGGCGCGCCTTCCCGTGACGGGCGTGTCGATCTGTTTTCCCACGCGGGGGTTCTTTGGCACGCTGAGACCCATGTCTAGCCAACCCACCGGAGAAGAGCCCTCAGCCGAACCCGTTGACCTGTAGGGCCGTAGCGAGCCCCGCGACGTTCGCTTTTTCGGCTCGGATGCGGGCCGTCGCTGCCACAGCCTGGGGGTGTCGCATCGCATCGACCGCCGTAGCAAAGCTCGGCCTCGACTGGACCGCATTCCAATACGCCCCTATGGCAGGCCGCCCGTCCAAGAACGCATCGAGGGTGTCGGCTTCATCCAATCGATTGAGGAGCACGGCCCAGCTCACATCGGCGAGCGTAAAGTCAGCGCCCAACATCCAAGGTCCCTCACTCCGGGTCAGCCGAATCTCGAGTTCGTCGAGAGCGGTGTGCATGCCGTTGACTGCTTCGCGGTACCGCGCGATGGCTGGTGCGAGCCAGTGAAGGCGGCGCAGACCTACCCCCTTCAACAGCAGGAAGAACATCGGACGGATACGCATCGGGTGGAACAACAGCCCCTCGATGAGTTGATGAATCGGAATGCCTTCGGCCATCGCTGCGAACATGGGAATCGTCAGCGCGGGAACCAAGTTTCCAGGTCGCGATCGATCCCGCAGCGGATCGCCCTTCAGCGATGCTCGATCCACCCATATGTCCATCTCGGCCCTCGCGGTCGACTCGGTGGGAACCAGGGACCGATCTGGCGCGTGGGCCGCGACGTAGGCGAGGATGTCATGGGACTCATAGACCGGGCGGCCCTCGTGCACCAGAACCGGCACGAGACCGGCTGGATTCACGGCGAGAAAGCGTCGGCCAATGTTCTCGTAGGCTCCCGTCTCAACGAGGTTGATGGGATGGCTGCGGTAGGCGACCTGCAGCTCCTCGAGACAGAGCCGGACCTTGTTGGAGCATAGCGAAAACGCATTGTGGTACAGCTCAAAAGCTTCGGTATGGGGAAGCATGATGTCGTCATGACGCCCCCCGGCCATGGGGCGGGTGCGACGATAGCGCGATTCGGTCCACCACGAGACCAATGCCAGCCCAAGCCCGAACCAAACGACAAGCCAGATCATCGCGACCTCCTGATGGGGATCCGAATACGGATGCCGTCCCCTGGTAGACTGGTGAGATCTATATTCGATCTTAGATGAAAAATCTATTAATGATGATTTCATCATTTATGAGGTCGACATGCCCCAGCTCACCACTTTGCAGCCCATGCGCCCAACGAATCCTACGGTTCGGGTTAATGAACTCTTGCATCTGGTGGTCGAACGACCCGACCCGAACGCGGCCAAACCGTTCCTCATGGACTTTGGGCTCCGGATTGCTCGAGAGGAGCACCACGTGCTCTACCTACGGGCGACAGGTCCCAGTGCGTACTGCTACCGCGTGCAGCGTGGCCCCCGACCCCGCTTCCTTGGTCTTGGGCTTGCCGTCGCCTCCCGCCAGGACCTCGAGTCGCTCGCGAACCTCCCGGGTGCAAGCCCGATCCAAACAAGCCCTCACCCGGGAGGTGGCGAGGTCGTGGTCCTGACCGATCCTTCTGGGTTTCTCGTGGAGGCGGTGTTCGGTCATGAACGTGTCCCCTCACTCCCCAGCCGGCCACCGCTGCCGGCCAACCTTGGGGGTCACCCCACGCGCATCAACGTGACCCAGCGCTCACCACGCTCACCGCCGGAAGTGCTCCGGCTTGGCCACCTCGTCCTCGAAGTCGCAAACTTTCAGGCCACCTGCCGCTGGTACACCGAGCACTTTGGCCTTCTGCCGAGCGATGTGCAGGTGCTGCCCGACGGATCGCCGGCCGTGGTGTTCTTAAGGCTGGACCTTGGTGACGTCCCCGCCGATCACCACACCATCGCCATTGCACAGGGATTCGCGCCAGCCTTTGGCCATAGTGCCTTCGAGGTCGTCGACGCCGATGCGGTCGGCATGGGGCAACGAATGTTGCAGCAGCGAGGCTTTCGGCATGCCTGGGGCATTGGTCGACATGTCTTAGGCAGTCAGATCTTCGACTACTGGGCCGATCCCTGGGGTGCCAAGCACGAGCACTACTGCGATGGCGACGTGTTCACCGCGGACGTGCCCATGGGCGTTCACGCTGTGAGCCGCGAGGCCATGGCCCAGTGGGGGCCTCCCATGCCCGCTTCCTTCACCCGTCCGCGCATCACGCTGTCCAACCTCATCGCGATGGTGCACCACCTACGAACAAGCCCCGACCTGACGTTGTCCAAGCTCATAACCCTCGCTCGAATCTTTGCCTGAGGCCCACCATGCCTACCTACGTCATTCGCTATGAGCACCAGGGCGCGCGACGGTGGGGGGTCGTCCGCGATGACCACATCCTCCCGATTCCCGGAACGTTTGAATCCACGGGAGGGTTTCTTCGGGCCGTTGACCCTCGTGACCTCGCAAACCTGGATGGAGACCCGATTGCCAAAGTCGACGTGAACGTGCGGTCTCCCGTGACACGAAACCAACAGTTCGTTTGTCAGGGAGCGAATTATCGCCAGCACATGATCGAATCGGGGGTCGACCCCAATTCCAAGACCTTCAACATGATTTTCACCAAGGCCTCGAGTTGCATTGTCGCAGCGGATTCCCCGGTCGTTCGCCCCAAGCAAGTCGCCTATCTGGACTATGAACTCGAACTCGGCCTGATCATCGGGCGCCCAATCACGGGGCCTCTCGAGATTACCCGGGCGACCTTGCATGAATTCGTGGCCGGAATTGTGATCGTCAACGACTACTCTGCCCGCGACATCCAGATTCCCCAGATGCAGTTCTACAAGGGCAAAAGCTTCCGCACGTTTGGTCCCGTGGGGCCCTATCTTTGCTTGCTCGAAGCGGACGAAGTCGATGCCTTGCACGAACTCGACCTGACCCTCACGGTCAACGGTGAGGTTCGCCAGCACGACAACACGCGCAACCTTGTGTACGCGCCGGCAGAGACCCTCACTGAACTCTCTGGACTGCAGGATTTCGCGGTGGGCGACCTTCTCGCTACGGGAACACCGGCTGGCTGCGCCCTATCGATCCCCTCGCCGTTCATCCAACGGCTGGCGGGGTTGCTCCCCGAAGCCCTGAAGTGGAGGCTGTTTCTAAACGCACAGGCCAGGCGCAGCCAATACTTAAAACCAGGCGACGTGGTCGAGGCGAGCATTCGGAGTCCGGATGGTCGAATCGATCTTGGCACCCAGCGCAACGTCATCGAAGCTGCCCCATGAGCAGGGACGACGACGCGTTTGACGTCCTCGTGGTGGGGTTCGGACCCGTGGGCGCGACCGTTTGCTGCCTCCTCGGCCAATATGGGGTGCGGGTGCTCGTGATCGACAAGGCAGACGGCATCTACCTCCACCCCCGAGCCATTGCACTGGACAATGAAGCACTGCGCATCCTTCAGCTCGCAGGTCTCCCCACGGGGGCCTTCGAGACGCTGCCTATCCCCACGGTCCGGTTGCACTGCCCCTACGTCGGCCAGTTCGCAGAAATCGACACGAGCGGAACGATCGACGGTCATCCCAAGCTTGTGACGTTCCATCAACCGAGCCTCGAAGCCGCGCTTCGAGCGACCGTGGCCACCCATCCCACGGTGACGGTCGCCACCGGTGTTGAGTTGGTCCACTTTGACGACATGGGGGATTCCGTTCGGGCAACTTTGCGCACCATCGACGGCGAACGAAGGGTGCAGGCACGGTTTTTGGTCGGGGCAGACGGAGCACGGTCTACCGTTCGCAGGGCGACGGGCCAACGCTTCGAGGGCCAGACCCACGCCGAGGAATGGCTCGTCGTCGACGCTCGCAACGTGCCTGGCACGTTCGATCACGTGGAGTTCCTCTGTGATCCCAACCGCCCCACCCCTCACATGGTCGCCCCCGACGGACGCATCCGCTGGGAGTTCATGCTGAGACCTGGCGAAACGAAGGACCACATGGAACGTGAAGACACGATCCGTCAGCTCCTCGCTCCGTGGGACCCCACAGGGAGAGCCGAGCTGGAGCGCGTCGCGGTGTATCGTTTCCATGCGCGGTCGTGCGATGCCTACCGGGTGGGAAGCGTGTTCCTCGCTGGTGATGCGGCGCACCTGACCCCTCCATTCGCCGGCCAAGGCTTGGTGTCGGGGCTGCGCGACGCCATCAACCTCGCTTGGAAGCTCTCCTGGGTCCTTTGCAATCGCGTATCTGAACGTATCCTCGATAGCTACGATGAGGAACGACGACCCCATGCATTGAAGATGATCGGGCTCGCGCGTTTCATGGGGGCGTTGATCATGCCGCGCAGCCACGCGATAGCCGCTCTGGTTCACGGTGCTCTGCGCTTGGGGCAGTGGGTCCCCGGCATACGGCGGCAACTCACCGAGATGCGAATCAAGCCTCCCCACGCGTTCGACAAAGGCTTGTTCGTCTCGGGTCGAGGGCGCTATCGTCGCGGGGGATGGTTTCCTCAGGTCCGACTCGGGGTCTCGGGGAGGGACAACATCTGGAGTGACGACGTGCTGGGGCCAGGCTTTGCATTGGTTGGATTAGGCGGTGACATTCGGCTTTCATCCGCAACCCAGCGAACGTGGGAAACGCTCGGGGGTCGAATCGTGACCCTCGACATGGCGGCCCCTCCTCCGGCTTGGTGTGCCGTCGTCCGGCCCGATCGCACCATCGTCAACGATGGTCCTGCATGCGACGCTGAACGGGTCACCCGACAAGCCCTTGCCTGCCTGGCGTCCTCCGGGAGCCCAGCGCATGGCGGATAGTGAAGGAGAGACCCGACACGATCGCCGCAAACGACGGACTCGGGGACGGCTGCTGCAAGCCGGGTTCATCTTGGTCGCGAACCGAGGGATCGATGCCGTGTCGATCCAGGAAATCACCGACGCGGCCGATGTAGCGTTCGGCACCTTCTACAACCACTTCCCCTCAAAGGAGGCGATCTATGACGCCATCGTCGACGAGTTTCTCGAGGACTTCGGCAACGCGCTCGATGAGATCGGCGCAGACATCTCGGATCCGCCCGAAGTGGTTGCGCTGAGCATTCGCCACACCCTGCGCAGAAGCGAACAAGATCCAGATTGGGGGCGGCTGCTCCTCCGAGAGGGATTCTCACTCGCGTCGATGGCGCGGGGCCTGGGTCCGCGCTTGAAACGCGACATCGAACAGGGGCTTGCGGCCGGTCGATTCGCAACCGCCGACCCCAGCCTCGCGGTTTTGTCCGCTGGGGGCACCGTGTTGGCGGCCATTGCAGCCCAGCTTCACGCCCCTCGGCTCGCGAAACTGGACATGGAGACCGACCACCTGCCTGAACGCACCGCTTCCGCGGTGCTTCGAGCCCTTGGCGTTCCAAAAGCCGAAGCGGACAATCTCGCTCAGCTGCCGCTCCCAAACATGTAGGGGGGTGAAGCGGCCTCCTTAGCGGATGATGAAGTCGTCGACGCTCAAGTCGGCGGGCAGCGGCGCCTTGTGTCGCCGGTTGTCCGTCCCATCCACCGCGCTGCTGTAGAGTTCAAACACGTCGTTGGCATTCTGATTGGCTCGGTACACCATCCGGCTCCCGTCCGACGTCAGGTCGAAGCTTACGATCTGGCCGTCGCCAACCACCAATAGTGGGGGTCAACGAAGTCGCCTCTTCCGTCGTGTCGAGGGGGGCCGCATAGAAGCCTCGCGATGCCACTCGAGAGTAAGCCACCGGAACGATCTTGCCGCCATGGCCCCTCGGGGTCCGCTCCTGTTTCAAGATCCGCTCTCCCCCGTTCCCGAAGGAATCTCCGGGTCGACCATCACATCGTCTCCACAACCCACAACCAATCCGGCAAGCGCCCGGCCCCGCCCCCTGCCCAAGCTTGAGGCGGAACCCGAATCGGTGGAGCAAACGCCATGACAGGCCTTCGTGACGTCCGTGTGAACCGTGCAGTGGACCACGTTCGGAACCATCTTCGGTCCGCACTGACCATCGCGTCATTGGCCCGCGTGGCCCACGTGTCTCCGTTTCACTTTGCGCGGCTGTTCAAAGCGTCAACGGGCGAGACCGTCACGCGGTTCGTCCAACGCGCAAGGCTCGAGCGAGCCGCCGCGCTCATGCAGCGGTCTCCCAGACGCGAGCTCGGAGATATCGCCCTCGACGCCGGATTTCGTTCCGCCTCCAACTTCGCCCGAGTGTTTCGCACGCATTACGGCCAGGCTCCTCGGGAGTGGGACCGCGTCTCCCCGTTGGCGGACCGCTTTCCCGGATTTGAGGACGCGCTGGCACCGTTTCGTGCCAATCCCCCTCCTTTGCATCCTCGTCGGATCGCGATTCCAGAACAAACTGTCGCCTACGTCCGTGTTCCTACACCGTTTGTCGATGATGCGAAGCTCGATTCAGGCATGAACACCTTGCGCGCCGCGCTCGCCCGGTCAGGGATGCAGGTTGGCGCATTTGTCGGTGCATCGTGGGACCATCCCGATGCGACGTCACTCGATCGCGTGTGCTTTGATCTCGGCGTGGTCGTCCCTGATGACGTGCGAATCGAAGACCTTTCGGTGCACCGTTGGCCAGCCCATGAAGCGGTGGCGGTTCACGTAAATGGGCCCCGACCGCACCTCGCACTGGCTTGGGAGGCACTGTACGAATGGATCGTTCGCACCCAAGCAACGCCGCTCGATCTGCCCAGCGTCAAGTGGTTTCGTCGGCCGCCGGATGCGGCTCGGTGGTCCCACTTCGACGTGGATTGCGCGATTCCGCTTCGCACCTAATCGCCAAGGCCTCGAGCTGGCGGGACATCCCGCGACGATAAACGCCTTGCATCAGCCAGTTAACGGCGCGGTTGAACCACGCATGCCCAGTGGCTACCATGATAAACTCAAGACCGGCCCCCTCCGGAATCGCATCGACCCGCATGGTGGTATCCCACAGCGTTCCCCCTGCGTCAGTGACGAATCGCGCCCGGCGTGCAGGAGCGTCGTACTCCGCAACCTCCAATTCGAACGCCATCGGCCGCCCGTTGACCAACCGATGCTCCCGAAATCGCGTTCCAGGTCCCTGTCGCAACTCTCCCAAGAACTCGATGGACATGACCTCAGGGACGGTCTTGGGAAACCGTTCGATATCCGTCACCTCGCGAAAGACGAGGTCCGGATCCGCGGCGATGATGCGCCGCACTGCAATCGTCGTCATGGGTGTTCTCCGTTTCGATCACCTACGGAGTTCGGCGCGGCGGCGATCGACAGATCGTGCGGAATTGCCAGCACCGCTTCGGAAATCGCGTAGTCGTGACGCGAGCTCTTACGCAGCTTCGGGTATGCCCCTTTACCACCTGGGCTACGGACACGTCCCCGCGGACACACACCACCGCGGGAGACCTACCGGGTGGAACGCGACTCACCTGTACCGATTCGGCAAGTCCTAGGGGGAAAGGTCCACGCGCCTTAGCTCGCCGGTGGTCGTCGCCGTCATTCCGGTGGGCTGAACGAAACTCGACTAAAGCCGTCGGTCCCTGGATTTCGGTTCCGAAGCCCTCGATATTCGTGAGTCAAGCGCCGCCATGCTCTCAAGGCTTCGGCGAATGCATCGTGGCTGCGCCATGCGAGCTGGCGAGCCCGCGTAACTTGCTCGGCCGATGACGCGGTATTCGCGGCAGAGGTGCTTGCCGATGCCGCCGCCTGGGCCTGCACAAGCAGCCGCTCCCCACGTCGTCGGTGACGTTCCCCTTCGCGCCACACCCCATCGATCCGGTCATAGGTCGACGATTCACCGTTGAAAAAGGTGGACAACCAGTCCCGAGGTGCCGAATGGCCCATTCCTGTCAGACCCTGCTGGTGAAATCTTCGCTCCGCGAAAATGATGTCTCGCAACCGTCGTTGGTTGGTGTTCTTCGCCGTAGCCCGTTCAAGGTCCCCTTCCATCGCCATCCGTTCGGATCGGCGTCTTCGTCGATCCGCTTCCACTTCAGCCATTTGCTGGTCGTAGCGTGCAATGGAGGATTCTCTTGGGACATCCTCTCCCGATCGCATAGACCGGTTGGCCACATCCGCTTCTCTGGTCAACAGCTCATCGTAGGCATTGTGGTCTTGGTTTGCGTCAACATGAAGTCGTCGCGCCTGATGGAGGGCCTCCTCGATGTCGAGAACCAAGGATTGCTGTAGTTCGAACTCGGCCTGCCGAAGCATGATGGGCAATTCGGAAGCTTCGGTGTGGATGCGCTGAAGCTTGTCCGCCTCTTGTGAGTGGAGAGCCTCCAGACCACGAGCGGCGGTAGATGGCGTTTGAGCAGCCTCACGGACGAGCCGCTGTAGCCTCTGCCGAGCCGCGGCGCGTCCCTCTTCGCCTGTGTAGACCTCCGAGTTGACGAGCCGAATCGACCACTGGAGATCCCCCGCAATCTCACGAAGGTACGCTGCGCCCCTCACGCCAAGGGCGGACACGAACTCCGCGAGCAGGACGCGAGCTTCGTCTGCCGTGGTCGACGTCGCGATTTGACGCTGAAGTTCAGCTCCGCGAGGGTGCCGTAGCGACGAATACGCGCGTTGGACCCGGCGACTGTTGGTGGAAATCTCCTCAACCAGTCGCAGAAAGGACGCTTCGCTCATTTGGGCGGCCAAGCGCCACTCCCCGGCGTCCATCCCTTGGGCATCGCGCGATGTCTGTCCTCCGATGGCTCGCGCTAAGGACAGACTTGCCGCCTCAGCGTCCGTTGCGTCTACCGTGAACGAAAGCGAGAGCCCCCGCCCGCTTTGACTCTGCAATCGAACCGTTTCCGTGCCGGAGAGTCCTAACCGCTGGTCCAGCCAGTCCGGAAGTACCGTGCCCACTGTGCTTGTGTGTTGACCCGATGCTCGCGTGGTGGTCTCGCCTTCGGCGTCCTCGATGGTTTCGACGGTGGTTGTACCTACGGATGCGCCGGTCATCCCTGCCGTCGCCGACATCGTGGCACGTGTTTCATGGCCCTCAACGATGCGCTCCTTCACCTCCCACCCTGGCCCCCGCGTTCCACGAGGAATGTCGTAGTGGTCGAGCAGACTGCGCAGGGCCGCACGACCCGCCTCCGTGTCGGTGTGGTAGACGAGGACTGCCCCCGTAATGTCCGAATCCCCGCCTCCAAGACCAATCCCCACGCCGAGGCTTGAGAATGTGCCGCTGGCATCATGACCCGCGAGCCTGCGAATCGTGACCTCAGTGGTCGATGAAGAAATGCGCTGGACATCGACTTGCGTGGACCCTGATAGGACAAACGACACCGAACCGCGCAGGTAGAACGACGATGCCGTACCCGACAGTCCCACCTGTCCACCCGTGGTCTCGCCGACAGATTCGCCCACGCCAAGTTCCTCGACGGCATCCTCCGTGACTCCGGTGAACGAGCCGAGTTGGGCGAGCCCCAGTAGCGCCGTATTGTCGTCATAGAACGCGCGCGCCTCCGACTCGGTGGCGAATCTCCGCGCAAAGCGTTGCTGGTGCGAAGCCCCCAATTCGCCGCTGGCCCCGAAGCGCCTTGTTGCACCTTGGCTTTCGGCGCCACCCCCAAGACTGCCTCGAAAGTCGATGACCCCGGAAACGGTCCAGCGCCCGTCGGGCTCGCGAATCGGCTGTTTAACGTCGACGGTGTAGCCTGTTTGTGATGTGACGAACCGTCCGTCCTGGGTTTCGCGGCGACCTCGCAAGGCGGCACCTTCGACGATTGTGTCACCGAATTGTACCGTACTTGCCACCGTATTCGTTCGGTGACTTCCTTCTCCACCCGTTCGTCGGTTGTATGAAATCTGGGCCTCCCCTTGCGCATTGAGGGACCCACTGTGGCTTTCCTGACGGCTCTGCTCCTCATCGAGGACTGTGGTTTGCGTCGTGCTTAGGGACAGTTGAGCCCCGTCGCGGCCGATTTGCGCCCCCGCGTTTCGCTCACGTGTGATCTCGTTCCCAAGGTCGTCGGTGCGGGTACGAGATTGGTCGATTTGAGTTCTTAGGTGTTCCGATCCCGGCGTCGTGTTGATGATCGTGGAGGTTTGGCCTCGAGCAGCGGCCCGCTCTGCCGGTGTTGGGGTCCCCTCATTCATCGCGATGTGGTCACCCGGGCTGGAATACGCGCCCAGTCGGTGAGATGTCGTGGGTGGAACCGGCGGAGTTTCCTCTTCGGAGGGGGCCGTGCGAGCCTCACGTTCCTCGGTTTCATCGGTCAGGACGATGGGAGGTCTCTGTATGACCACGTCAGGCGGTCGAGTGCGCTGGGGCGGATCTGAGGTCAGATCGTCCACACGGGTCTCTGGAATGGCAACTCGGTACAGTGCTTCTGGATCGAGCCCCATGGCTTCCGTAAATTGCACCTGAGTTCCGCCGCCTCGGTACGTTCGCGGCGGTTCGCCTGCTGCCAGGTCTGCGCCTTCTGGCTGGGGAGCGACTTCGGAAGTAATGAACGGCGATCCTTGCGGGAGTCGGAATACCGAGACGTAGGTTCGCGTGCCCCTGGTGTCCCATGTGCTGCCACGCGGGCCTGCCCATACATCGGGCAAGGATAGTTCTTGGCGAACCGAGGCAGGGTCCTGGGCGTAGCGCTCTCCAAGCTCTCGTGCATGCTGGCTTGCCTCATCCAAGCTTCGGAATGGGTAGAGCCCCCACTGGCCAGGGCCTTCGCCTCCAATCCGGACGACGTACATGTCCTGCGGGGCGACTTCGGCCCGTCCGTCCACTTCGAACCGTGGCGGTTCACCAGGACGTCGTGTCACCTGACCGAGTTCGCCTCGGTAGGGACCGGACCCAGCAAGCGGATCTCGACGAGGAAAACCCTCAGCTCCAGGATCCGACGAACCCCAGTTGCGTAAATCCGTAGGGTCGTCGAACGAACTCATCACGTCATGTGGGACCTCGTGAAGCGACGCATGCGACGCAGACGATCGTGACAGTCCAGCCTGCTCTACGAGAAAACTATTATCTGCAATTGAGGGCCCTCCGGCCTCCCTGTCGGCTGAAGGCACGCCATCGGCGGAGGTTGGAGTTCGTCGAAGTCGCTTGCTCATCGGTCTTCAGATGCCTCCTGCCCCGAGCACCAAGGGCATCACCAGGAAGGAGGCCCGGGACCATCGCATGATTGTGCGATACGCACTCTCTGCTCGTCGAGCCACCATTCACCACGCCCGGTCCGGAGGGCCCGAGGCGAACAGTCGGATTGGGACCTCGATGCCAATGGCAACTGCGACATCGGCTCGGAGGATGCCAATGGTGACGGAACCTGTGATGTCCTCGACTGCCGCGGGGCTCCAGACCCCGTTGGTGCAGCGGGGCCGGCAACGGACGCACAAACTGATTCCGAAATTGCGTCCTGGATGACACAACTCGCTGTTGGTTGAGCAGAGCCTACGACCCGCGGACCCTATGATAGAACAATCAAGTCTGGAGCCACCCTTTCCGAACTACAAACAATCGATTGTCTCCGATCGTCTTCCGATCGTTTTCCGATCTCGTTGACCCCTATCGAAGGCACCTCGATGCTGGATGGGTCCCGCAGGTTCGGGATGTCCACACCATTTCACCGTTGGGGATGCCTCCATGGGTGCCTTTACTCTTCCCATTCATCAGTCCATTGTCGCGACCACGGCACTGCTCAGCCTCGCAGTCGCCCCTCATGCTCAAGCCGGTAACGGGCGATTCAATGCGGGCGTTCACGACTTCTGCGTTTCGGTACGATTCAATGCTGGCTCCGCCCAACTGACGAACATCAAAAACAACTTCGAAGCTGGCAGTCAAATCGTTGCGGATGCAACCGATGACCAGCACCGCTTTGGGACGATTACCGTCGTGAACAACAGCGGGGCGACCCGATCCGCGGATTGGTGGATTCGCAACGACAGAAGGGGAGCTCGAGCCCAACTAGATGGGTATGGTATCCGGGGAGCCCGTGCCGAGATTCATTCCGAGTTCTTCCTCGGAACAAATGACCTTACAGCGTACACCATCACCCATGAGCACATGCACTTGAGCTACAATCTGGAAGACGAATATCTGCCCGGCGGCCTTCCAGGATGTGCCGAAGTCTCCGATGAAACAACGCTTGACTACTCCATCATGGATACCTACCATTCCCGAGGTACCGCCACTCTTCCTGGCGGCATGTTGTCGCTCAATGAACTATGTGTGGCCGGCAACCATGACCCCAATGGGGACACCCCCCAGCATCGGCTGCATGGGGAATCGTGCTGGGATACCCTCGCCAGCCATCCCACGCGGTCGGCAACTGCGCCCGCACCCATGACCCTTCCTGTGGCTGCTCCTCCGCCCCCTCACACCGTGACCTTTGTGGATGGCATTGGCGGCATCCAAGTCATGCTCGTAGTGGACCGCTCGGGCAGCATGGCGTCCAACAATCGTATGTATTACGCCAAGGAAAGTTCACAGGAGTTCACAGCCGCACTCGAACCCGGAGATTGGGTTGGTGTAGCCTCGTTTTCACACACGATCAGTGACGACATGGACCTGACCGTGGTGTCCGCCTCGGGAACCGAAATCGCAAGTGCAGATGCAGCGGTCAGAGGCCTTATGACGGGAGGCAATACCAACATCGGCGATGCTCTGGTTCAAGGTCTCACCGAGTTGGGAACCGCCTCCGCACCGTCATGCGACCGACTCATCGTGTTGCTAAGTGATGGTGACCACAACTGGGGTACGCCACCGCTGTCGGTGATTCCAACGCTCCAGGCGGCTGGGGCAACGGTCCTCGCCGTCGGAGTTGGGGACTCGCTGTCGACGACCGGACACCGGACCCTTCGACAACTCGCCGATGACACCGGCGGTCGCTACTGGCGCGCAGGAAACTCCGATGATTTGATGCGCATTATGCGGGAAGTGGCCATGGAGTCCATCGCCGCTGGAGTTTTCGCCAGTGCTCCCGTCACAATGACGCCCTTCAGCCTTCATAGTGAAACCGCATTCGTCGAGGCCGATGCCGCTCAGGCTGAATTCTTCCTCGCGATTTCCAGCGCAAACGATCAAGCGACCCTTGAACTCGTGGCTCCCGATGGAACTGTCGTCACAGCAGCCAATGTCCATCACATGGGGGGCACCTTCGTCGGACGTCTCCACAGCCAGCGGTTTGTGATTCCCCAGCCCATGCCTGGCACCTGGACGATGTCGATCCAGACTGGGGCGATTTCGAATGGAAAAGCCAGCGTGATGGCTACCGCCGAAAGTCCAGGCACCAACCTCGAGCTTCGACTCGAGAAAGGCAGCGCCACTCCCACGGAATCGATCCTCGTCGAAGCCACGCCAACGCACGCGGGCACCCCGATCGTCGGGGCCGTCATCCATGGCGCGGTGGAACGCCCGGACGGCAGCCAGGTCCTCATTCAGTTCTACGATGATGGCTTTGGCCACGACGTGTTCGCGTCCGACGGCGTCTACACCGCCCAGTGGTCGGGGTCGACCGAAGAAGGCATTTACAAATTCGACGTATCGGCGTCGGTGGCGAACGGAGTCACCGTCGCAGCCGAGCACTTCATGGGCCCGCCGATTCCCGCGGCGGCCGTTCCCGACTTCGACCGGTACAAGACCACTTATCTTGTCGTGAAGAATTAGATTAAACCTGGAGATGGGAGTGGCTAGCTCTGGCGGACGGGTTTCAGTATCGGAATGCAAGCTGCACGATACCCTCGTTCGCACGCGCCAACACATCCTGTCCGTCAGGTGAGAACACAGGTCGATTGCGCCAATGCGCGGTGACCTTCGCATGTTGTCCAGCCAGGTACCAGTTGACCCCAGCCTCGGCAAGGACCATGGGCGCCCCAAGGGCCTCGAAGAAGCTCGACTGGGACGCTGCGTACGGCTGCAAGCGCGTCTCCCCAAACGTCGTCGGCAGAAGGTACCCTGCCTCCAGATACCCGGTGTGTCCCGTTCCCTGAAGCGGATAGGCGTTGCCTCCCCCCGCCAACGACGTCCCGCCACTCCCAACGTTCATGATGCCGACATTCCGCACGAAGTCTGGGCCGTAGTTGTTGTACTGATAAAGTGCATAGGTCGTGAATGCGCCTCGTCCTACCGGTGTATCGATGAAGAGATCGACCCCGACCGCGGTTTGGTCGAACACCTCTTCGACCCCGTCCACGAAGCGCCCCATGGCTTCGGGGTTCCACTGAGCGCCCGCGCCAATGTTCACCACCTGCTTCTTGCCAAGGTAGGTTCCGTTCAAGAACGGCAGTGTATTTCCCTCGGGTTCAGCAAGTTCGAGCTTGACATAGCCTTGCACGGCCCAATGGTTGTTGGTGTTGCGGAATTGCGTGGCCCCGGTTTTCGGGTCGGGACTGACGCTCGGCACAAAGGGTTGATTCACGGCTACCCGATAGTCCAACCTTGAGATCTTTCCCTTGGCATAAATCCCCATCTGCCTCGCAAACTGGTCGGTACGCTCGATGACCGTCCAAGGGAAAATCGGTCCATCGATGGCCAGAAACCCCATTGTCGACTGGCTCGCCGCGCGACTGACTCCATTCCAATAGTGAAGCCCTACACCGATGTCGAGATGCTTCTCGATGATCGTTCCTTCGACCCAAGCATCATGAATGAAGGCCTGTGGCTTGCGTGCGTTATTGAAGGTCTGGTTGTTGATCCCTAAATGCGTCATGATCAACATTCGTTTGTTGGGACGCCCCCAAAGCAAGACCCGAGCCCGCCGAATCCCAAGGTTTGCCGATAGGTTTGTCGGTTCACCGTTGATGGTCGTTCCGGGATTCTGCTCTTGCAGCCTGGCCCAGAACTGACTCCACAAGATCATACTGATGAATTGGTTCTCGCCAAACTTGACCTTGAGTGGCTTGATTTCGGAGTCCCCCGCCAGCGCAACCGGCGAGAGGAAACTCGAAAGTGTGAACAACATGGAAATCGTCAACATTCCCCTCTCCTCTCAGTGTGCGTTACTCGGGCCAGTTGCGCCCGTGGGTAGCCGGATATCGTCGACCATGGATTGAACATGGGGCGGCGGAGGTGCGGTGAGAAGCGAAACGCCGATCGAGACCGCAAGGTTGATAAGCATGCCGACCGTACCGATGCCTTCGGGAGAAATCCCAAGCCAATAGTCGTCGGGGCTGCCGCCGAGGAACTTGAAGTAGACGATGTAGGCAATGGTGAACAGCAGACCGACCACCATCCCGGAAACCGCACCCTCACGATTGGCGCGTTTCCAGAAAATGCCAAGCAGAATGGCAGGGAAGAAGCTCGATGCCGCAAGCCCAAACGCGAATGCGACCACCTGGGCCACGAAGCCTGGAGGGTTGATGCCGAAGTAGCCCGCCACGCAAACCGCCGCGGCAGCCGCGATACGCGCCGCCAGCAGCTCCTGACGCTCCGAAATGTCCTTCCACAACGTTCGCTTCAGCAGATCATGACTGATTGACGTCGACACCACGAGCAGCAGTCCCGCAGCGGTCGACAGGGCCGCCGCGAGCCCTCCTGCCGCGACCAATGCGATGATCCAATTGGGAAGTTGGGCGACTTCGGGATTGGCCAGCACCATGATGTCGCGGTCGATGTACAGTTCGTTACCGTTCTTCGTGAGCGCGTTGTTGACGAGCCGCTCCCCAGACGCACCGCGGTCTTCGGCAAAGTCTGGCTTGCCCACAAACGCATTGCCAGACCGATACTGGATCCGACCATCTGCATTCTTGTCGACCCAGGCCAATAGTCCGGTATTCTCCCAATTTCGAAACCAGTCAGGAACCACCGCCTCTGCATCGTCGACCTGTTCGCTATAGCGGGCCTCGCTTACCGTATGGATCAGGTTGGTCCTTGCAAACGCACCCACAGCCGGCGCGGTCGTGTAGAGGATGGCGATGAAGAACAACGCCCAGGCCGCTGAGGTCCGCGCATCCTTGACTTTGGGCACTGTGTAAAATCGCACGATGACGTGTGGCAACCCTGCGGTCCCCAACATCAAAGCCGCCGTGATCATGAAGACATCGATCATCGGTTTTTGCCCTTCGGTATATGGGGCAAACCCAAGCTCGGCATGAAGCTGATTCAATTTATCGAGAAGGGAGATGGTCTCGTTGCCTGCGATCTCGTGGCCGATGCTGCCCGATAGCGCACCTCCTAGACCGATCTGTGGGATGACGTTGCCCGTCAGCAACAGACTGATCGCAATCGCGGGAACGAGGTAGGCGAAGATCAGAATCACATACTGAGCAACCTGCGTGTAGGTAATTCCACGCATTCCACCGAGAACCGCGTAGCTGAAGACAATGGCCATGCCAATGAGCACGCCGGTATTGACGTCGACTTCAAGGAATCGAGAGAAGACGACGCCGACGCCCCTCATTTGGCCAGCTACATAGGTGAATGAGACGAAAATGGCACAGATGACGGCGACGATGCGGGCCGTGTCGCTGTAGAATCGGTCGCCCACGAAGTCAGGAACGGTGAATTGTCCAAACTTTCGAAGGTAGGGCGCGATGAGCAATGCAAGAAGCACATACCCTCCCGTCCAACCCATCAGGTAGATGCCACCATCCATTCCTACGAAACTGATGATGCCGGCCATCGAGATGAATGAGGCGGCGCTCATCCAGTCCGCCGCCGTCGCCATACCGTTCGCGACCGGAGGCACGCCCCCACCCGCGACGTAGAACTCAGTGGTGTTGGCGGCTCGTGACCACAGGGCAATCCCCAGGTAAAGGGCAAACGTTACCCCAACGATAATAAACGTCAGTGTCTGTAGATCCATGGATGCACTCCAAGCGGACACCGCGACAGAGCATCGCGGGCCGCGCGCCGGTTGGCGCGAGGGTCAGGGTGTCAGAGGCTGATCAGCTTTCGTCGCTTCGCTCCTGCAAGCTGATCAGCAGCAAGCAAAGCTTGCGCGAGTCTGATTACCGCTGGCCTTCGGCGCTACGCGCCTGCAGGCTCACGCGGTCAGCTTTCGTCGCTTCGCTCCTGCAAGCTGATCAGTCTAGGTGAGCATCGTGTTCAATGCGGTCCATCAACACGACATAGACCACCACCAGAATCACGAACACAAGAATGGCACCCTGCTGGGCAAACCAAAACCCGAGCGGATAGCTGGTCAGGGGAAGTCGAAATTGATTCAGCCAAGGTGCAAACAGGATTCCGCAGCCGAATCCAACCAGGGCCCAGATCGAAAGTAGAATACCGACCAGGCGAACATTTGCTGCCCAGTAGCGTTTTGCGACGTCAGCGGACGGTTTCATTGACATGACGAAATCCCTATCGGTTCAGTTGGAAAGGCGGCTCGCGATGGCATCGACGACGTTCGGATCCGAGAGCGTGGACAAGTCACCGAGCTGGTCACGCTCGCCGGCGACGAGCTTGCGCAGGACGCGTCGCATCAGCTTGCCCGAACGCGTCTTTGGCAGCCCTGGCACGACAATGATCCGATCGGGTGTGGCAATCGGCCCGATGACGTGGCGGACTTGCTCCTTGAGCCCCCCGATGAGTTCAGCCTCGCTTGCCGCCTCATCCCCCGTGACGAGACAGACGTAGGCCGCGATCCCTTGGCCTTTGATCTCGTGCGGCATGGGGACTACGGCGGCTTCCGCCACCCGCTCATGCGCCACAAGCGCGCTCTCGATTTCTGCCGTGCCTAGTCGGTGGCCACTGACGTTAATCACATCGTCGACCCGCCCGGTGATCCAATAGTACCCTTCCTCATCACGCCGACATCCATCGCCCGTGAAGTAGAACCCGGGAAAGGGGCGAAAGTACGTGTTGAGAAACCGTTGATGATCGCCGAAAATCGTACGTGCCTGGCCTGGCCACGTCCCCTGAAGGGCGAGCAAGCCTTCGGCGGCACGCGCCTCGATGACTTGACCCTCGGCGTTCAACAATACGGGCGAAACCCCGAACATGGGGAGCGTAGCACTGCCTGGCTTAAGCGGCGTAGCGCCCGGAAGCGGCGTGATCATGGTGCCTCCGGTCTCGGTCTGCCACCAGGTGTCCACAATCGGGCATCGCGACTCTCCCACCACCGTGTGGTACCAGCGCCAGACCTCGGGATTGATGGGCTCACCTACCGACCCCAGAATCCGAAGGCTCTGGCGCGACGTGGCTTTGACGGGCGCGTCCCCTTCGCGCATGAGCGCCCGCAGCGCGGTGGGTGAGGTGTACAGAATCGTGGCCTGAAGGTCGTCGACCACGCGCCAGTAGCGAGACGCATCGGGCCACGTCGGAATACTCTCAAAGAGGACCGAGGTGATGCCGTTACATAGGGGGCCGTACACGATGTAGCTATGGCCGGTGATCCACCCGATGTCGGCCGCACAAAAGTGCACGTCTTGATCCCGAATATCGAACACGTAGCGGTGCGTGAACGCCGCCCACAACAGATACCCGGCCGTCGTATGCACCAGACCTTTGGGCTTGCCGGTGCTCCCAGACGTATAGAGCAGGAAAAGCGGGTCTTCCGAGCCCATCCATTCGATGGGGCACGCCGTTCGGTGCCGCGCCATGCCCTCGTGAAGCCATTGGTCGCGACCCGGCATCATCGGCACCGAAGCTCCGGTGCGCTGCGCGACAAGTACATGTTGGACGATGCTCAGTCCGTTCACCGCATCGTCCGCGATGGATTTGAGGGGAATTCGCTTGGCTCCCCGAAGGCCCTCGTCCGCGGTAATGAGGACCTTCGCTCCCGCATCGACGATTCGATCGCGGAGCGCTTCAGCAGAGAATCCGGCAAAAACTACGGAATGAATAGCCCCTATCCGGGCACACGCCAACATGGCCACCGGCAGCTCGGGCGTCATCGGCAAATACAGGCAGACGCGGTCGCCTTTCTTGACTCCCAGCTCACGGAGCAAATTCGCACACCGACCGACCCGTTGCTTGAGGTCGGCGAAGGTGATGGTTTCGTACTCCCCCGGCGCATTCTTGGCCCAGATGAAGGCTGCATGGTCGGGTTTCGTCGCGGCATGCCGGTCCACACAGTTCATGGAAACATTAAGTCGACCGCCCGAGAACCATGCCACCTCACCCTCGTGGTTGGTCTCCATGATGCGATGCGGTTCGTGCAGCCACTCCAGAAGGTTCTTCTGGTTGTCCCAGAACGCAACCGGATCTTCGATCGAACGGTCGTGGAGCAGCCGATACTCATCGAGTCCTCGAACCCGGGCCCTCGCCGCGATGGCTTCCGTTGGATGGACGACTGAGTCGGACATCGGACCTCCTTCCTTCGTGGATGCGTCGAAGGTGGAAGGCCCTTTCGCAACGACCGTGCCAAGTCCTGTTGGTTTGTTGAAAGGCTTGGTTGGTTTACGGACTATCGCTACAAAGGGGTTCGGAAGCCGTGCCCCGGAAGCGAGGCCTCGTGTTCCGAAACGAAACGCATCGCGTTACGAAACGACCCGTCACATCGAGCATCCTTAGCCACGAGGAATGCCGTACTTCTTTCTTCGTTCCCATAGCGTCTTCCGGCTGATTCCCAACTTCCGGGCGATTTCAGTTTCGGAAAGCCGGTGTTGATGCTCCCTCACGAAGCGGCGAAAGTAGCCGACGAGCGAGGTATCCTCGGGCGCGGTGAGATCGACGGCCTCAGGAAGGCCCAGATGCTCCACATCGATAGGCCCCCCTTCGTGCAAGATCAGCGCCCGTTCAAGGGCGTTTTCCAGCTCTCGCACATTGCCAGGCCACGCGTAGGTCTCGATGGCCTCGATCGCTTCATTCGACAGCTCGACGAGAGGCTTTCCCATTCGCTTGCAAGCATTGGCGAGCAACGTAAGGGTGAGATTCGCGCGGTCCTCCCCACGATCACGTAAGGGGGGCAACGAAAGCTCCATGACCGACAATCGGTGGTACAGGTCGCGCCGAAAACTGCCTTCCTCCACCATCTCGAGCAAGTCTCGATTCGTGGCTCCGACGATTCTTACGTCCACCGGAACCGGTCGACTGGCACCCACCGGACGAACCGCGCGGTCTTGCAAGGCTCGGAGGAGCCGCGCTTGCGACGAGGGAGACGTCTCTCCAATTTCATCGAGGAAGATCGTGCCGTTCTGCGCCGCTCGGAACAGTCCTTTCTTCGACTGATTCGCCCCCGTAAAGGCTCCTCGCTCGTGACCAAACAGCTCCGACTCGAACAACGACTCGGGAATCGCCGCACAATTCACAGGCACGAAGGGCCCATTCTGGCGTGCACTTCCATCGTGGATGGCCCGCGCCACCAGTTCTTTGCCGGTACCGCTTTCACCCAACACAAGGACCGTGGCATCGGTGGGCGCCACCTTGGTCAGCCGCCGCAGGACCTTTTGCATGGCATCGCACTGGCCAACGATGCCCTGCGTGTTCCAATGCCGCGACACCTCACGACGTAGCGCCTCGGCGCTCCGTTTCTCCTGCTCACTGGACAACGCTCGGTGCAGGACCAAGAGGAGTTCATCGGGATCAAATGGCTTGGTCAGGTAGTCCACCGCACCTCGCTTGATGGCCTGAACCGCGGATCGGATGGAGCCGAAGGCGGTAATCACGATGATGGGCACGCCCTCCACTTCATCGAGCAGGGCGTCTCCGCTTGGCCCAGGCAGTCGAAGGTCGGTGACAATCACATCAAACGTCTCGGGACCTGCCTCCCTCGCCGAAGGGACGTCGCCAACGAGCGAGACATCGTGTCCTTCGTGCGTGAGGACCCGTCCGATTTCTTGCCGGATGATCGGCTCATCTTCCACCACGAGGACGCGGCTCACCCCTCGCTCCCAACTTCGACCTGGGGCAGCGTGAGCGCAAAGCAAGTCCGACCGGCCACGCGTTTCGTCGTGAGGGTGCCGTCGTGAGACAGCACGATGCGCCAACACACGGCCAATCCAAGCCCCGTTCCTTCGCTGACCGGTTTCGTCGTCACGAAAGGTTCGAACAGCGTTTCGGCGACCGACTCGTCGATTCCTGAGCCCTCATCGAGGACCTCAATCACAACGTCATCCACCTGGGTGCGCGCTCGAATCTCAATGGGGCGGCCTTTCGGCGAGGCTTGGGCAGCATTCGTCAAGAGGTTGACCAGGACCTGGGTAAGCGAGCCTAACGTCCCCCACACCGTAGCGTCGTGGATGTCGACTTCGACCGCGTGCTCGCGCAACTGGGGAACGAACTTTGCTAGCAGCAGTGCCTCGTCGACGATCGAGCGGACTGTGACGGGACCCCGAGGGCGCTGGGACGAACGACTGTGCTCCAGCAGCGTACGAACGATCGCCTCGATGCGATGCCCTTCATGGATCAGGGCGTTGAGCCGTTCTGCATGGTCGTCCTCCGCCACCTCGCGACGCAAGTTGCCGGCCAGCATGAGGATGCCCATGAGAGGGTTTCGAATCTCGTGGGCGACGCCAGCCGCCATTCGTCCCACACTTGCGAGCCGAACCCGGTGGTCCACTTCCACTTGGAGCGCCCGCTGCTCCGTGATGTCCGTCAAGAGCACGATGCGCGTGCCGTGTGACAATGTTCGCGTACGAACGACGAGCGTGCGCTGGCCGACCGGAAGCCGGACCACATGCTCCCCCGCATCGGTCAACAGGGCCGGCAACGGATGGGGAAGCTGATCGAGCCGGGCGCCCACGACCTCTTCAGGCCCAAACCCCGTGATCGCTTGCGCGGTGGGATTCCAAAGCCGCACCTCGCCACCGCGACTGGTGACCACCACACCATCAGGGAGGTCCCGAAGAAGCCCCCGAAGCCAGTCCCGAACTTGGTCCTGCTCCTCTCCATACTCTTCGATCACGCGAAGTTGAAGATCGATCAGGACGTCGTCACCGTCATTGGGCGCCTGAGTGGCCGCGCGGGCGAGCAAGGGCCCCACAAGACCCGAAAGCTGTCGCTCCACGACTTGTACGACGCTCCGAAGCCGGTCGGGTCGGGTTTCCATGGGGGCGACACCCGCGGTACGTCGCGCCCGATCGACCTCGGACTTCGCCAACTCGGGCCCGAGTTGACGGGCCACGCGTTCTTCGAGGGCCCTTAGGCTCACCGGAGGTGGACCAAGCCCCCATCGACGCCGGGCAGTGACGAACGCTCGCTGTTCATCAGGCCTCGGCGTAGTGATCAGCGAAACCCCCATCAAGACAAGCACGTTGACGAGGAGACACTCAATGAGGCCGTCAGTGGCCTGACCGGGCGGCAGCCCATTGAGGAGGGGCCATCCCATTAGTGCGGCCACCCCGGCAAGACCGACGGCGAGCCCCGCGAGGAATCCTGCCGATGTCGCTCGCCGCCAGAACAACGTGCACAATACGCCTGGAGCAAACTGTGCCACCACCGCAAACGAGACCAACCCGAGGTCAACAAGTCGCACCACCTGGGACAAGAAGGCGTCCGCCACGAGCCCGAGCACCACCAAGGTCACCATGACCACCTGCCGGGTTCGTCGCACCGAGGTGCGCGACACCGCACCGGGCACCCGGAGGGGCAAGGCCAGGTGCGTGACGACCATGCCCGACAAGGCCAAGGTCGTGACGAGCACCATGGCCGAGGATCCTGATACGCCGCCCAAAAAGCCAACCATTCGCAGTGCTGGGTCCTCGGTCCAGGTCAGGACAAACAGATCGGGGGTTCCCCCTACATTCGCGGCACGACCCGCCTCGAGGAGCACCGGAACGGGAAGCAAGAACCCGAGGAGAAGAACGGGCAGCAACCAGATGACGTGCCGCCAAGCCGCCCGGGGCGCTTGGGTCGCAAAGGCGACGTGGAACTGCCGCGGAAGGAGAAACGCGCCGAAGAAGGAGAGCACGACCAAATTGGCAAACAGAGGCTCCTCGATCGGATCCAGGAGCGCTCGGGCCGCCTCAGGATGCGCTTCGAAGTGGGCACCAAATCCACTGAATCCCCCGAATGCTCCATATAGGGCGGCCAACCCAACGACCCCTGTCGTCACGACCTTCACACCGCTCTCGACCACCAGCGTGGTGAGCAGTCCTGGACGACGCGCCCAAGGTTCGGCGTAGCGCACCCCAAGCAGGGCGGCGAACAGCCCAAGCACTGCTGCGTAGAGGGGTCCGGCCGAGGTGTCTTTGCCATGCAGCACGACTGCCGCCGCTTCGAGCGCCCGCATTTGAAGGGAAAGGTAGGGCAACAAGCCTGTGAGCAAGACGAGCGTCACCACAGGACCGATCCACGGCGACGTAAACCGAAAGGCCAACAGGTCAGCAAGGGACGTGAGCCGTTGGGTGCGCACGACCTCAGCAAGCGGCCACCACAGGAGGGGCACCGCGATGCACGACAGCACAACGCCAAGGTAGAACCCCAAAATGGCGTAGCCGTGCTCATCGGCGTAGCCAACTCCACCGAACAGCGTAAAGGACGTGGCGTAGACCCCCAGCGCAAGCCCCAACGACAGCGGATGCTCCCCCAGACGGGCGACCACACCACCCCGATCGGCCCACGCCGAGATTCCGATCAGCGCCACCAGGTAGAGCACAACGAGAGTGATGCCCGACAGCACGCTCACTTGGCCTCCTCCTCGGCAGACCACAACCACGCCACGGCCACGGCGAAGAAGATCAGCCCGATCCATAGCCAATAGGGCCCCAGCACCCCCAAAGCGTCTGAAGCCCAAAGCACCCGCGCTCGGCCGAGAACCAGGAACCCGGCCACCGTGCTCAGGACAACGATCAGCCAACGTTTATCGTTGTTCGCCACCATAACGGCGAGTCTACCAGCGACCTGAAGAACCTCCGAACGTCGTGACAAGACACCTGCGGCATCCCACGAATGACCATGCACTCCACGGCTGTACTACCGAACACCGATATCTGTATGTGTTGGATCGGGCCGTTCCATTCGACGTAGTAGAGTCCTTCCGCAACCTGTGCGCGTCGATCACTGCGCTTAAGGGTCTAGCGTTCGTGAGCGGTGTGGATCGGTAGAAGCACCTGCGAGGGGTACGCCGAGGAGTGATGGAGAACGTGCTCGGACGGCCGTAGCTCCGTACTCGTGGGCCACGGCGTGGCGGTACCCGGGTTGCGGACCCAACGGGGAAACGCGCCGCCCGAGACCTGGATGCGGAGCCGATCTCCGCGTCGGAAGCGCTGGGCCGTCGGCCAGAGGACCACGCGAACCGCCTGAGGCTCGCCCAACGCATCGACTGGAACCCGCTCCAAGTGGTCGCAGATGTTGCGCGAGACCCCGGACTCGTCCACACGGCAGAGGCGGACGAAGACATCGGCGATGGGAGAATTCGACGTGACCCATAGCTCCGCAATCGGGGTACCGATCACGTCGAGGTCCGCCTCAAGCGGGGCGCTCGTGAAGCAGAGCACGTCGTCGCGCGACTCCAGTGCCCGGTTGTCCACGGACGCCGGCCGGGCCCGCACTTCGAGCTTCGGCCCCCCGACGGACGGCGTGGGGTTGGCGGGGTCGTAGATCCACGCCGTGGGGGGCACGTCGTGTTCCGGGGCGGTGTCCACGAGCGCCCCGTCGTGGGTCAGGTACCAGGGCCGTTCGACCGTGTCGGGGGGCGGCCATTTGCGGAAGCGGCGCCATCCATCCCCCATCACGAATAGCTTCACCGGCGCCTCGTCGTGCTCGGCCGCTCCATGAGACCACCGTGCAAACCCGTCGAGCGCGTCCTCAAGGGCGTGGCGTTTGACCTCGGCATCCGTATGGGTCCACGGTCCCACCGTGATGCGCACGGGCCTGCCGGCCGCGTGCAGCGCCGCAAAGTCCTGGAGCGTCAAGGGAATGAAGATGTCGAACCAGCCGCCCACCAACGTGATTGGTCGGGTGATGTCCTCGAGCGTCTGCGTCATGTTGGTCGCCCGCCACGGCTCGGCCTCAGCACTCGGGTGCGCCAGCCACTCTCGCCACCACGCAACGGGCCGCCGGAGCACCGCTTCGTCGATCGTGGCCACCGGGAGCGCACGCCACTGGGCGGCTGAAATCGACGGGCGACCTGCGTACTCACCGACCGTGAAACGCAGTAATCCCCAGAAGGTACGTATGCGCTGCATGAGCAGCGTCCAATACAGACTCAACTCAAGGAGGAACGATCTCCCGGCGTACCGCATCGTTGCGAAGTGCGAGGCTGAGATCTGAATGGCCATGCCCTTGACATCCGGCCCCGCATCTCGCGCGATCGCCCACTGGGCGTAGCCGAGATAGCTCGCCCCGTAGGTGAAGATGACTCCGTCGTACCAGGACTGAGCGCGGATCCACTCCAGCGTGGCGAGGCCGTCGCCCTGCTCGTTCACCTGGGGCACGAACGTGCCCTCGGAGCCGCCGGTGCCACGGCATGCCTGCAGGACCACATGGTAGCCCTGTGTCGCGATGGGCACGGCCATCTCGAGCCCTATGGCCACGCGTCCGTACGGCGACCGAATCAACACCACCGGCCCCGTGGAGATGCCACGGGGCCGGTACACGTCGGTGAGCAGGTGAACGCCGTCACCCATGGCAACCCGCATCCCTCGGGTGACGTCCAGGTCATGGCGTGCGGTCAGGCCCGCGTTGCGAGTGAGCCAGCGCGAAACGAGCCGAATCATGGCGGGACCTCCGGGAGCGCCTCGCGAAGTATATGGGCTCTCGGGCAAGACGCGGCTGCACGTCCGCCCCCGCTCCCTCCGCGGCATGAAGCTCAGTTCGACCCTTCGCCGCCGGCCTCGGCCGCCGCCATCCGCTCGACCAGATAGGCCCCCATCGTCGCGGCGCCCGCGAGCGAGGGATGCACGTGATCGTCGACGTACATGTCGAGGTCCGTACTCGAGATGACGTCGCGCATGTCGATGAAGTCGATGCGCGCGTCGAACGTCGCGAGCGTCGTGAGTCGCTGGGCTAGCACCTCGAACTCGTCGTCGCAGGCGTCGAAGCCGAACGCGGCATCGTCAGGGAGATCGGGGTAGCCCATCAGGGCGACCCGCACGCCGGACTGCGCGATGGGCCCCACGAAGCGGGGAAACACTCCGCCTCGCCCGTCGGAGGTCACGAGGCTGTCGAGAACGTCGTCACAGCCGTCACACCCGCAGAGCTCGCCGAGGTCGTTTCCTCCCCCATCGACGATGAGCCAGCTCCAGTCACCCTCCCGATACTGATCGGGGATAGCGGGGCGCTCGGGGTCACCGAGGGTCATCAAGGCTCCTCCAACCGACACATTGGCGACGCTCTCACCCCGAGCCTCGCTGACCACATCGGCGATCGAGGCTCCCTCCTCGGCAAAGGAGGCCATGATGGAATCCCCCACCGCGTGAATCCCCGCCCGCGGTGTCGGGGGGCTCGAATCAAGGGTTGCCTCCTGGCAAGCGGCCAGTGCGATCAGAGGCAGGACGGTTCGCGCAAACATCTCGTCTCCAGGGTGGGCATCGGATCAACGGTAGACGTGCCCCTTTCAGGGCAGAATTCGGGCGCCTTGCGTGCACGTGACGCATGCATGCCACGCACCTTCCGGCATCACCCACCCCCGCCTACGTTCGACTCGTGCAGACCCCACGTCCCATTGCAATGGCCGGCCTTGGCCTTTCGATGGCTCTCACATCAGCCGCAAGCAGCACCGCCAATGTGACACTGCCCACCTTGGCCGAGTCGTTCGATGCCCACTTTGGCGAGCTGCAATGGGTGGTGACGGCCTATCTGATCGCCATCACAGGCACGCTTTTGGGCATTGGAATTCTCATCCACCGGCTGGGCCAGCGACGGCTCTTCTTCCTGGGCGTTGTGGTTTTCGCAGGCGGCTCGCTCGCCATTGCAGTCTCCCCAAGCTTGCCGAGCGTGGCACTGCCGTTGGCCCCCTTGCGGCAGGGGCGCTCCTCACATCCTGCGGATGGCGGCCGGTCTTTGTCATCAACGTCCCGCTTGCGCTGATGCTCTTGCTCTTGCTTGGCTGGGGACTCCCACCCCGCCGCATCGATCGACACCGTTCACCGCCTATAGCGAGCCTTTCCGGGCAGGGGCGTCGCTTGCTCGGACGACTCGTGGCGCATGGGTGCGTGGCGGCCGTCATGATGGCTACGCTCGTGGTCGGGCCGTTCTACCTCGAGCATCAGGGCCTCGAGCCCGCTCGTGTGGGCGTCATCGTCGCCGTGGGGCCCTTCGTATCCATGTTGTCGGGCCCGCCCGCCGGACGGCTCGTCGACCGGTTCGGTGCCGCGTCCATGACCCTGTGGTCACTCGGGGGCCTCCTGGTGGGCTGCGTGGCCCGCCAACAGCGTGCACATCCTCCTTGCGGTGCCCTACGAACGTGCGGTGTGGTCGGGCCGACTAACGCTGTCGCGCAACCTGGGCCTCATGGCAGGAGCCTCACTGATGGGCGGCATCTTCGCACGTGTATCGGGGCTGACCCAGGCCGCCGGTCCTGCGCTTGCCGTCAGCGAAGGACTACGCGTCATCTTCGGACTTGGTGCCATCTTACTTCTCTTTGGAGGAATCCTCGTCCGGTGGATGGAGGCCCGGCGGTGACCGTTGCGCGCAAGCGTCGACAACCAACGTCCGCAACCAACGATGGGCCAGATCGACCTCGAACCGAGGATGCCAGAGCATGCTCACCGTCACCACGGGCGTAGACATCGGAAGCGGAAAGACGACGAGCCCGTGGCACAAACCCGCCGTATGCCGCTCGGGCACGGTCGCCACGAGGCCTTGCGCCCGCGTGAACGCCAGCGCGGCCGCGAACCCGTCCACCAAGACCGCGATCGTACGCTTCAGCCCATATTCGGCGAGCGCTGGATCGATCGGTCCACCATGCGGCTGTGCGTCGGCCACGTGGCGCAAGACGCCGACGTGGGGACCAGCGGCATATCGCTCTACGGTCAGTGGGCCGGTGACGAGCGGGTGGTCCGCGTTGACGACCCCGACGAATCGGTCGCGAAAGAGCGCCCGCGAACGCACCTCCGGTCGCGTCATTCGGCCCACCACCCCCACTTCGAGGTCCGCCGTGCCGTCCCGAAGCGATTGACCGGTTCGGTCTTCCCGTTTCTCGAAGGACAGTCGAACGCCAGGTGCCTCTCGCTGCGCACGCTGAAACAAGCGCGGGCCGAACGTCTCCACAAAGCCATCGGCCACGCCGACCGTGAACGTCCGCAAAAGGGCGGACGGATCGATGCCATGGGATGGGCGCAGGGCGGCCTCGACTTCCTGAACGAGCCGCCCCACCGTCTCCCCGAGCTGTCGGGCCCGGGGCGTGGGCACCATGCGTCGTCCTGCCCGGACCAGCAACGGATCTCCGGTCGCCCGTCGCAACCGTGCAAGCGTGCGGCTCATCGCCGAGGGACTCAACTTCAAACGCCGTGCCGCAGCTGCGACACTCTGCTCTTGGAGCAGCACGTCTAGGGCCACAAGGAGGTTGAAGTCAGCGTCGGGCATCACGTGGCGCTGTAGCGTGAACCAGCGCGGGTGCCGAGGGCTCGGCCATGCACGCATGACATGCGTCCGACGCTCCTTCTGATTCCCCGGAGGCCGGCATAGCCATCGATGCACCCAACGCGGAGACCTCATGACGCCTCTCTCGAACCTCATCGACGGCATTGGAACGTCCTTTGGGCCATTGTGTACAAAAACCATCGAAGACTGCCAGCGTTGGATTCAGCGACTGGCCTGCACACTCGACACAGAGCACTGGCTCAAGGGGCTCGAACCAAATCCGACCACCGTGCTGCATCAAGACCCCGTGCAGGGCTTCGTTCTCAAGACCCACCACGTCCTCGAAGGGCAGTACTTTGCGCCTCACGACCATGGGCAGGGTTGGGTCATCTATGCCGTGCAGTCCGGCGAGATGGAGTTGAGTACCTACGTCGAGCCCGGTGGAAAGGGCACGGCTCCACTCGTCCGCCGAGAACGCTACCGCATGGGACCGGGCGACTGCCGGGTCTTCTTACCAGGCGACATTCACGACACCCGGTGCGTGTCGAAGTCGGTTCGATTGTTTCGCTTCACGAGTTGTGACCTCGATATTGAAGCGGAGGAGGGACGGATGACGAAATTTGTTGCGCGGGATGGGGACTGGGTCCGACCCTCATCGGTCTAGCCATGAATGTGGAGTGGCTGCTTCGCCTAAGCCCGCGTGGTGAGTCCGGGTTCACGCGCATCGTAGTGAGTGGTAGACCCCCAGGATGCCGAGCCTCTCAGAATCCCGCCGCCTGCGCCTGCTCACGTTCACCGCGCTCTACTTCGCTCAAGGCGTGCCCTGGGGGTTCATCTCCGTCGGCTACGTCGTGCTCCTCGCGGATCTAGGGCTCGACAACACCGCCGTAGGCGCCGCGATCGGGCTTGCGTACCTCCCGTGGTCGTTCAAGATCCTGTGGGGACCGCTGCTCGATGCCGTGCCCCCCCTACGCGTCGGCCGGCGGCGGCCCTTCATCGTGTTCGCCGAGCTGATGATGGGCCTCACGCTCGTCGCGATGATGCCCCTCGACCCCCTCACCCAGCTGCCTTGGATCTCGCTGCTCCTCTTCCTACACAACACCTTCGCCTCACTCCAGGACGTCGCCGTCGACGCACTCGCGGTCGAACTGCTCGAGGAGGCCGAGCGGGGACGAGCCAACGCACTGATGTGGGCCAGCAAGTCGCTCGGCGTGGCACTCGGGGGTGGCGGAGGCACGGTGCTGGCCAAGTCGCTAGGCTGGTCGAACCTCTTCATCGTGATGGCCCTGTGCATCTGGGCCATCGTGCTGTTGCCCTTGTTGCTACGGGAGCGCCCGCCGTCCGCGGACGACACGCCCGTCGATGCACGACTCCTCCGACTCGGTTGGTTCCTCGTCCCCTTCGCAGCCGTGGGGGCGGTCATGTGGGGCCTCTCCACGCTCGACAGACCGTGGGTGCCCATCGTCCAGCCCTTCGCGGCGCTGGCGGGAGCACTCGCGGCATGGCCGCTGGTGGACCGGACCGGATTCGGTCAGCTGCAGCGGTCGTTTTCGTTTGCGACCCCGTGGTGGGGAATCGCCGCCGCAGTCTTCACGCCTGCGGGCTATGCGCTGGTATCGATCCCCATGACCCGGATGATCCGCGCCGATCTGCAGCTGTCGGAAGAACGCATCGCGTTCCTCACCGGAGTCGTCGATCCCGCCGCGGGGGTGGTCGGCGCGCTCGTCGGCGGTCTGCTCGCTGACCGCCTGGGGGCGAGACCCACGGTGGGAGCCCTGATGGGCGGCATCGCCGCGTGCCTCGCCGTGTTCGGACTGACCGAGGCATGGTGGCCTTCGTACGGGTTCCTCATCGGCTGGACGATCGCCCAGATGATGCTCGTCAACGGCTACAACGCAGGGATGCTTTCGCTGTACCAAGGACTTTCGAACCCGCGCATCGGCGCCACACACTTCGCCGTGTACATGGCAGCCACCAACCTGACCTACGCCTGGGCGTCCCCGCTGGGAGGTTTGCTGGCCGACACGTGGGGGTTCCCGGTACTCTTCGGGATTGCCGCCACTGTGCAGCTGGCCACCATCGCGCTTGTGTCGCGACTGGATGTCGTGAATGCTCGCACCACCTACTCGGTGACGTGACATGGAACGAGCGTCTGGAAGACGAACACTTGTCGCTGAACGGTGAGGCGTCACCGTTGCGAATGGACCTGGATCCCTAGTTTCGACGCGCCCTCCACGAGGCTTGAAACATCGAGATGGGGGTGGGGCACACCGAGCTTCAACACCTCCAAATTCTCGAACGCAGCAAGGTGCCCAAGCAGGACATCGACATCGGCCAAATCACTCTGCGGCAATACGAGCTTTCGCAAGGACTGGACATTGGCCGTCATGGACAGCGCTCCAACCAGCCCATGGGCCCCATAAGCGTTTTCAAGCGTCAGCGAGGTGAGCGTGACCCGTTCGAACGGCAACCATGCATCGGACCAGGAATGCATCGCCTCCGAGGCCACCCCGAGGTCCACGACGAGTTCCCGAAGCCGCGGACACCCCTCCTCTGGAAAGTAGGGCCACCCCTCGAACGGCCCCTGCAGCACGAGGCGCTCCAGATACGGCGCACGGACCTCGCCAAGGCGCATGCGATGACCCCGCACGGTCAGCACAACGAGGCGCGACACATGGTCCCAAAGGGGTTCGAGATCCACGGATGTCGAAGTCACAGCTCGCTCGTTGTAAGGACCGACAAACAGTTCTCGGAGCCCCGCCATCGGCACCTCAGTCAACGCTTCGAGACCGGCGGACATTTCGGGAGCGGGGCGAAGCGACAGGCGCTCCAGCAACGAGCCAGAAGGGTGGGCGAGGAGCTTGCGAAGGCTCGTTTCGATGACCCCGGCATGCATTGCATCGAGCTGCACAGTGTGGAGGTAGCCAAGTCGCCACAACGCCAACGTGTGATGGGCGTCGCTCATGATCGGCCCCAAGACCCTTGGGCCGGGTAGCGACAGACCGCGCAGCTGGAGCGCAGCCAGGGAGTGTGGCACCAGCGGGGCCAGCGCGGCATTCATCATGTCCCGAGCGAAGTGCACCCTCGGGTCATCATGCTCGGCCAACCAATCGAACAAGACCGCCCAACGATCGAGGTCCGCGGGTTGTTCTGTAATTCGCGTATAGAGTTTTACATCCATGAAGGGTCTCGGCTGTCCATGCGAGCGCCCAGACGATGGGGGTCACGGGGTAGCGCGCCAACTCGCCCTTCCATATCTCCCAACCCTGTTTGAAGATAATTCGAAGCCCGACGAACGGAGTGGTCCATCGCTGACGGAGAAAGTCAACGCCGGTTGGATGCCACCCTGTAGAAGAACCCAGGTCCTCTTCCCATCGAGCACAGTATCCCGTTCACAGCGCGTGATTGCAGAAGACCCGCCGTCGTGTTCCCTGCTATTCACACTTTGCGGATGTGACATGGCGCTCGTTCCATCGGACAAAGCTGGACATTGGCACGATCCAGTTGTCGACCTAAACGGCCCTATCACCGTGGCGTTGGTGGTGGGGGTGAGCCACTATCCTCACCTCGGAGGCGGTAACGACCCGGTGAACGAGACGTTCGGGTTCCAACAACTCAACGTCTCGGCGCTCACGGCGTGGCAGATCTTCAACTGGCTGCGCCACGAGTTCCGAAGCTCCGCCCCCCTCGCCGAGGTGTGGCTTCTGCTGGCGCCCAGCGACAAAGAGCGTTCGCTGCACCCTGAGATGATGCAACACGCACAGGAACCTGACTTCCTCAACCTTCAGACCGCGACCCGCAATTGGGCCCTGCGGGTGCGTTCCATTCCGGAAACGCAACGCGCATCCAGCCGAACGGTCTTCTTCTGGTCGGGGCACGGCGTCGAGGTGCACACCCGGCGCCAATTGCTGCTCCCGACGGACTGGCCCAAGCTCGACCACCACCTTTGCTTATCGGTCGACAACTTGCGTCGCGGGCTCGATGACATCGAAGCCCAACAGATCCTTGTCATCGACGCCTGTCGCACGGGTTCGGCCGAACTCAAAGAACAGGTCGAAGACGGCTCGAGCATCCTCGACGTGGTTCGTCCCGAAGACACGGTGGATGAGCTGCAGCGAGTCGTGCTGCACAGCACCAAGCCAGGCGCCGAGGCGATGGCTCCACTCGATCCAGCGGCCGGTCCGACCCTGTTTGGCCGTGCCCTTCTCGATGGCCTCCGCGGCTTTCACGACATCTCCCTTACGCCGAACGGAGGAGGTTCGACCGTACATGTCGACCAGCTCATCGGCTATCTGAAGCGTCGGGTCAAGGAACTCCTAAAGAAGACCAAGGCACCAACGGGACAACTCGTTCGGCCCCTTCGTGAGAGCAGCAACAACCTGGAGTTAACGTTGGTCTTGGCGCCACCAGACCAGCTGCCTCCGGATCCTCCGGAGAGTGTGGCGGTCCAACCCATCGGACTCTCGACGAGGGTCGAGGGCAATCAGATCGTGGTCGTAGCGGAAAGCCGCCCCGAGGCCGGTGGATTCCGGGGCGGTGCCATCGAGACCAAGACCTCCATCCCACTCGAAGCCTTAGCCAACGGGGCTCCCATTTGGGTCACAGAGCGAAATGGTTCGGTCGACCAGGTGTTCGCACGACCTCCCACGCCGGAGGAGGCGCCCGTGGCCTACCGGGTGGGGGACGTACGCCGGAATGGAAACTCCGCGACATTCCGCCCCGCGGTGCCCGACCCGCGATTGTGGCGCACCATCGATGATCCGCTCGATCCGGAAACCACCTTGCAGACCTCGGTCTGGTCGGCAGCCCGGCTAAGTCCGCTGGAGCAGCCCGAAGAGGACGTGGCCTTCGAACTGGAAGAGCCTCGTTCCAGTCGCGAGGGGCAAATGCTTCACGGACGGCTCTCCGCAAACGGACAGGGCGGCCCCTTTTTGCTTCAGCTGCCCGGAATGTCGGTCGTGCTCGCCGGCGATGAAGGTGCCGAGTGGCGCGTTGAAGCCGGATGGACCCCCAACGCAGAACCGCGTGTCGTGAGCGACCTCCGTGCCGCGCTTCGGTCCGATCGGGATGACCCGCAAGGCCGTTCCGCTCGGCTGTGGGATCTCTACATGGCGGCAAGCGCAGGAGAAGCGGCGGAACTCGTAGAAAGCTCTTGGATTACGCTCGAGTCACTGCTTGCGGGCAAGCGCCGAGCCCCGTTTGCTGCCGTGGTCGCCGGTCTCGTGTTGGTGCAAGGCCGCCGTTTTGATCTCACCCACGATTGGCTCGGCAACCTAGCGCGGTGGTTTCCAACCATTCCAGATACGCACGTGCTCCACGCATACGAGCGCATGGCCTATGGTGCGAGGCGAGATCAAGCCGCCATCGTGGAGGCACTGGCTCCTCTCGTAGACCACGGACTGCCCTGGACCAGCGATGGATACGCACTCGCCACAGACGTCGTGGAGCGTATCGGCATCGACGATCCTCGGATCGCGAGAATCAGCCACGCCCTGAAACGCATGGCCCCTTTCCTCGGTGCCGGCACCCTCTTCGCCACCTTCGTCGACCACCCCCGACGCCCATCCCTGACGGAGATTCTATGAGTGTTATCGACCCGCGATTTGTGATCGACCTGGTCGAAGGTCGTTTTGGCCGAACTTCTCGTACGGAACTCGATGCATTGTTCGCGGAGGCGGCGGACCACGATCACATTTGTCTGCACGTGCACGGGGGCTTGGTCAAGCACCATGAGGCGCTGAACTCGATCCCCATCCTTCAACAAACCATCGAACCCCATGCTCGCCCCATCTTTGTGACATGGAATAGCGGTGCGGTCGAAACGCTGGTCCGCAACCTCGATGAAATTGCCAAAGACGCGCTGGCCCAACGCTTGTTCGCCTGGGCCCAAGACGAGGCAGAGCGCACCGAAGACCATCCATCGGGCTTCACCAGCGAAGAAGCCCAGGCAAAAGCACTCGCCGCCGCGCTCGCGCGCGACGAGGATCTGGAACGAGGACTGCGGGCCGCACGCGACCGCGAGGCGGCGGGGTTCTCCCTCATTCCCCAGGTCGTCTCAAGTTCGGTCCTCAAGGAGCTGTTCGAAACCGCAGCGGGCATCAACTGGATGTCGCTCGCCCTCCGGCTGGTACGCATCGTCGCCGCCGCCGCCAAGCGACAAATGACCGAGCCCGGAAGGCCCTTCCTCGCAACGTTATTCGAGGAGACGATTCGTTCGCTGTTTGGTGACGTCCTTGGGGAAGCGTACTGGACGGCGATGAAGGGCGATACACGCGAAGCCTTCGCCAACCACGACGATCGCGGTGGCCGGCACCTTCTGCAACGACTCGCCTAGTGGTGGCAGCCGGGGCGACGTATCAGCTTTATCGGTCACTCCGCAGGCGGCGTCTTTTTCTGCCATCTGCTGCAGCATGCCAACCTTCTGCCCGAGGACTGCCGCCTCGACGCCATTCTCATCGCCCCCGCGTGCTCGTTTGAACTCCTCCACGCTTCGCTGCAGTCAGCAGGAGGCTCTCGCTTGGGCCGGATGCGGGTCTTCGGACTCTCCGACGTGCGCGAACGCGGATACTGGGAGTGGTTTTACCCTGCGTCACTGTTGTACCTGGTCTCGGGACTGCTCGAAGACAAAAGCGACAAGCCGCTTCTGGGGATGGAACGGTACTGGGACGAAACGCGCTACCCTTCAGCCGGCGATGAAGCGCTGAACGGGGTGCGCACCTGGTTCACGACCCACGAATCCGCGGCATTTTGGTCTCCTCATGACGGCGAGCCCGGTACCGAAACGCAGGGCGATACTCACGGCTCGATCAGCGAAGAGTTGGTGACCCTCGAGAGCGTCGGGTGGCTCCTCGAAAACAAGTCTTGGGATGCGTCGGGTAGTTTTTCTCGCCCGAAGGCGTGCCGAGTGGTGGAACGATGGCAGCGAGCGGCTCGCTCCTTTCCGATCCATCGACGTCAGCCGGCCCCCACCACCGGCGGTCAAGGCTTTCGAGCCGCGGTTGGCCAGGTCGACCTGACCCGAGAATTGTACCAGTCCACCTTTGGCTATGGTCCGGGGAAGGCCAAGGGCGGTGAGGGGTGGTTCGGGCGCCTCCGAGCCGTCATGATGCTGTTCGAAGACGATCGAGGCGAACGCGCACTCGTGCTGGGCGCGGATTTGCACTCAGGGGCCCGGTACCTCACCGAAGCATTGGCTTGGCACCTCGCGGACATCGGCCTGTCGGTCGATCGAATTGTCTTCACCTCGTCTCACACCCATTCAGGCCACGGACGGTTCTACGGCGTGCCCACCTACGATCGACTGGCGGGACGGATCCGTTCACTGTTCGATGGGTTCGACGTACGCGGAACCGCGCGAATGGTGGAGCGCATGGTACGGGAAGCCCGCCGATTGGAGGGGCAACTGCGACCCGCTCGCATCGGCACGGGACACTCGGATGCGTGGGGAACCCTTTGGAACCGGAGTCTCCCGCCATACCTCGGCAATTTCTTTGAGCCCACCACCACGTCCGAGGACACCCAGCGCAACACTGTGTTGAATGAGGCCCGACGCTGGCATCCCGGCGGAGAGGTTCCGACCGACCTTTCGCTTGACCACCTCGCCGTAGACGCACGGATTCGCGTGCTTGTCGTGGGGCCCGATGAAGACGGAGCTCCACCGTGGGGGGCCCTGGCCTTCATGGGAGCCAGCCCGACGCTGTCAGCGAGCCACCTGCGGTGGTACTCCTCGGACGCGTTTGGAAGTGCGGCGAAGGCGGTCGAACGGACCCTTCAGAAAACCATGGGGCGCCATGTGCCGATCGGGGTCGTCGGCTCGGCCAATGGGGATGTGAATGTCGTGGTGCGGGGCATGCCCTTCGATACGCTTCAGCGGGCGCGAAACCGGGACATCATCGAGGGCGCCAATGCAGGGGAGCCCAGGCACGTGCTAGATCGGCGAGCCGCGGGAGTCCACGTCGTACGCCGTGCGGCCGAGGCCATCGCCTCCCATGTCGTGGATGCCATCTCAACCGGATGGGCGGCGGCGAAGGCACCGTCACAGATCAACATTCGGTTCGAGGAATCTGTGATTCCAGAGGCCACGGGTCCGATCGAAGCACCGGATGCCCCTCCCCACCTCGGGGCGCCTTCGATCCACCAGTACAAATTGCCCTGCACCTGGATGATTGGAGAATCGACGTTTGCGACGAGCGAACTCAACCGAGCCTGGGAGCCCGTGCCTCCCGAGCAGGGTGTCGAGCGGTCCAAGAGATTGAAGCCGGACGAACGTGCGCTCCAGATCATCGAATGGCGTGACCCCCACAGCCCCAAGAAGCCCCCCGTCAACATTGCGGGGTCACCCCTCCAAGAGTGGCTGTCCTTCATTGGGCCGGTGGGTTCCCTCGGACTCGATCCCTACTTGCCCCTTCACCTGTTGTCGTTCGACGATGACGTGCACATCGCAGGATTGCCCGCCGAGCTTTCGGTTCACTTCAGCCGGGAATTGCGCCAGGCGCTGGATGGCACCCTTGGCGGAGAGGTCCTGCTGGGAGCGCTCGCGGGCGGCTACACGGGATACGCTTCCACGATTGGCGAATATGCCGTCCAGGACTACGAGGGTTCCTCCGTCTATTGGGGACGCCACTTCGGGTCGTTGATCCGTCAGCGACTGGCGACGCTGGCCGCGGCATCACCGCAACCGGTCGGTGAAGGAACGCCAGGGACCGCCTATTTTGTTCGCAACCAGGCGCCCCTCGAAGAGATTGCGATTACGCGCGAGGACGAAGACGACGCAGGGTTTCGGCCCGGACCCGATCTTGGCGTGCTCCGACGCAAACTCGAAGGCATCGACAATGATCCGAGCCTCGTGCGGCTCGTGGGGTCCTGGTCACCGCGAAAGAAGCCCCAACGTCAAGGCCGATCGCGCATCGGCTCTCCGCAGCCCGCCGGAACGTGGTTTGTACGGTTGATGGAGGGTGACACGCCGTTGATGGTAAATGGAAGCCAGGTCGATGATCTCACGCACGACATGGGCGTGTGGTTCGATCGCAAGGAACGCCGGTGGGTCTTCGTGTTGGAGATGCCAAAGGCGGTGCTCGCGGGGCGGAAGATCACCTACGATCTGCTCGATGACGATCGGGTTCGTCCAGCCGGTGCGTTTCACCCTCCCGAACCCAAGTCCGTCGATGAGATGCCGGATGTAAACCGGTGATCGAAACACTCAACCATGCGGCCGATCGAGCCTTGGCATCCCTTGCATTTGAGTTCGATGAACTCGAGCGTCAGGCTGCGGCCAACATCGACAACCGCTTCGTGGCGAACCGTCGCCACATTCACCGATTGCTCTCGATGCTGCGGGCAATGCTGGCCGATCTCAAAGGCGCAGGCCGTAGCACTGTGCAGGATGCGCTGAAGGTCCTGGATGCCGTTCAGGGCGCCCATGTGGTCTGGGGAGCCTACCGCGACCGGTTCGAGCAACGCGAGCGCGAGGAATGGCGATTCATCCTTCTTTTAGCTGACGATTTGGCCCGGGAGTGCACCCCTGCCGTCGTGCAACGCGAGCCTCCGTTGGTGATGTTCTCGGCCGAGGGCTCACCAGCCGTCCAGCCTCGAGGCAGCCCAGAGATCCCCCCGCAGCTGGACACGCCAGAACTCCAGCAACGCTTCCAAGACCTCGTCTTTCGCATTCCTGTGCCCATCCTTCATCTGCCGTGGCGTTCTTGGACCGATCTCCCTTCATTGGCGGTAGTCGCCCATGAGGTCGGCCACATGGTGGAGCGAGACCTGGGCTTGCCTGTAGCGGACGTCGCCGCAGATGCCGTGGAACCAGAAGACAGAGACCGAGCTCGTCAGTGGGCCCGCGAACTGTTCGCGGACGCGTGGGGGGTAGCGTGCTGTGGTGATGCGTTTTTGGAGGCGTTGGCCCTTGCTGAAGCGGCGTCGCCGCAAGCCCTCGCCGACCAGGCACCGCGTGACAAATATCCCCGGGCCCTCTCTCGCCTAAGGGCCGCTTTTGCCGCCTTTCAGGCACTGGGACTGCCCGACGCTCTTGCCATCGAGAGCCGATGGACGTCGACGTTCGAAATGGCGGGAGCCCCTGCGCTGGCCGATCAGCGCGTTGCAATCCAGGTCATGCAGGCGTTCGTGGAACGAACGTGGACGGACGACGTGCGGCTTGACCGTCAGATCCCTGAAGGCAACGTCCAGGATGTGGTGACCCGCCTCAACGACCCCACGAGTGGGCTCGTCGGAGGCACAGACGCACGCGTCGTCGTACGGGCCTTGGCGCAGCTGGACCGTGCCCGCTTCACCCCGGATGGCGCATCGGCGCTGGCCAAGCAGTGGCGTTCAGCGAGGCACTTCGAAGATGGATTGCTGGTTCCATCCGTCGATGATGAACAACTCGGAAAGACCTTTGCCCGTCGACTCTTGAGTTCGGAGACCCCATGACGTTCGAGGAGTTTCGTGCTGCCCAACCCACGGTGACCGTGGGTGGGAAAACCTGGTTCGTCGTCGAGGACGACATGCGAATGAACGAGGTGCGACTGCTTCAGTATTGGCAGTCTCGAGTGAGCCAAGCCACGCCCGGGCGCCTGCTCGAAAAGCTGGTCGGTGGCATGGGTCCCGAGGGACGATTGGTTCGGTGGTCACCCGGGAGCGTCCTGACCTACGCGGTGCTTGACGAGCATTTTCCGTCCCCAGAACGCGCCGCCACGATCCGCCAGGCCATGCTGGAAGCCGCGAGCGATTGGCAGAGTGTGTGCGGGGTGCGTTTTCAGCGTTTGGACGTTCCCGAACACGAAGCAACGGACCGAGAGCGTTGCCTGTTTACCGTCAGGCAACACGACCTGAGTGGTGGGCTCATCGCATTGGCCTTCTTCCCTGACGACCCCGCGGACGAACGCGACATCTTTGTCGACCCGACCTTCCCCGCAACGTTCTCCGCGCGGGGCATTCTTCGCCATGAACTTGGGCACATCCTTGGGTTCTACCACGAGTTCACGAGGCATGAACTCGACAACATCGACATTGGCGAGGCCGATCTCCGCTCCGTGATGAACTACCCCCAACACGGTGGAGACCCGAGTTTAATGATCACCGACGAAGATGCTCGCGCAGCTCGCGAGGTCTATGGTTGGCCCGTTGGGGATTCGAAGATGGTCGAGCCACCACCGCCCGATTCCTCCACAGTTTAGGCGACGCACGAATCGCATGGTCCCACCTCGAACGCACTCTTTCGCTGAAGCCGTCGAACGGCTTGACAGCTCAAACTAAGATCATTAGTTTTCAATCTAATGCTCTTAGTTTGATAGTGCATACGACACGAGGGAACGGACATGCCCATGCTGGAGACGACCGGTGGACAGGTTGCATACGAGACAATCGGCTCCGGAAGTACCCCGATTGTGGCCGTGCCGGGAATCGGAGACACGCGAGCGAGCTACCGTGCCCTGGCTCCAATTCTCGCCGACCAAGACTGCACGGTTCACCTGATGGACCTTCGGGGACACGGGGACTCGGATGTGGGCTTCGGCTCGTACACCTCAGAGGACATTGGAGATGACGTGCACGAGCTGATGGAGTCCTTCGACCTTCGAGGGGCGCTCCTGCTCGGCAACTCCATCGGTGCGGCCGCCGTTGTTCACGCGTCGCTTCGGTCAGACCGCGTAAACGGGCTGGTTCTGCTGAGCGGCTTTGTCAGCGACCCGCCGAACTTCGGTGCAATCCGGTTGTTGCTCGGCATGATGTTCGCTTGGCCATGGGGCGTCTCGGTCTGGGGAATGTACCGCAAGACCCTGTTCGCATCTCCACCTTCCGACTTTGCCGACAACCATGATGCAGTGTTGTCGAACCTACGTGAGGGGGGCCGATTGCAAGCTGTACGCACCATGATGTGCGCATCAAAGGCCGCCATCAGCGACCGCTTGTCGAACGTGACCGTTCCCGCGCTGATCGCGATGGGTGCGCAAGATCCCGACTTTTCGAGCCCGGAAGAGGAAGCGCACCGGCAAGCTCGCGAACTCGGTGGTGACAACCAGGTGGTGATGATCGATCAAGCGGGCCATTATCCTCAAGTTGAACGGCCAGAACAGACCGCACAGGCGATCCTCCGCTTCAGGGAGAACCACGTATAGATGGGCAGAAAGCGCGGACCCTCATTGACGCGAGAACAGGTCGTTCAAGCCGCGGTGGAGCTGGTGCGTGCCGAAGGGGCAGAGGCGCTTGGCGTGTCCCGGGTCGCGAGCGCGCTCAACATCAAGCCTCCGTCGATCTACAATCATGTAGGAACGGGCGATGCGCTTGCTCGAGCCGTTGTGCTCCAAGCCAATCGGGAGCTGGTGGACGTCCTGAAGAATACGGTGCGCGGCGTGCATGAACCCAGCGGCCAGTTGAGAGGCTTGGCCGACGCGACCCGTAGCTGGGCGCTTGATAACCGAGGCCTGTACGCGCTGATGGCCAGGGTTAAGCCTGATAATGACGACCCAGCATTCATTCCGGTCTATCGCGACCTGTTGGACCTCTTTGGACGCCCCTTGGGGCAGCTCGGCGTACCCGATGACGAAATCATTCATGCCATCCGTGGTGTGAGAGCTGGTATCCACGGGTTCGTGCTGCTCGACTCAAGCGGGCAGTTTCAGTTCGAGGTCTCCACGGAGGAGAGCTATCACTGGCTCGTCGACACCTTGATCGCCGGGGTCTTGCGTTAGCGAGGACCACGAACCACACTCCGTCACGACCGCGGAATTTATAGGCCAAACTAACCAAACCACATCATTACAGTGATCACTGCAACAGTTTTTGATGGACCAGTTATGGGTGGATCATTCACCCGAGGTACCATGACCACTCGCCCCACGTCCGCGCGTCCCCCGTCCCATGCCGAGTCCCCGACGCAGTCCGAGGCAGCACGGCTCCAGAGCTTCGGTCGAGCCCTCAGAGCCCTCCACGACCGTGAGATGGCCGATATGGGCGAGGCCGACGTGCGCTACATCGTGCAGCTCGATCGGTTCTCGCACGCCATGGAGGTCGTTGGCCGCACCCTGCTGCACACCAGCCTCGAGCCGGTGGGCTTTCTCACTGGCGTCACCTGTTTGTGGGTTCACAAACAGCTCCAGGCCACAGAGATCGGGCACACCGTGCTGCACGGGGTCTACGATCGTCTCGACGACCGCTATCGTTCGGACACCTTCGTCTGGCAGGCTCCCATCGACGAGGACTCATGGCGCAACGGGCATAATCTGCGGCACCATCAGTTCACGAACGTCGCGCACCGAGATCCGGACATCAACTTCGGCGGCATTCGCCTAACCGAGGAAACCCCGCATCGAGCCGAACACTACCACCAGCTGGGGTCCGTATTCTTCGTCAGTGCTCCATTCTTCACCTCGGCGATGAACGCCCACTTCACCGGGTTGATGGACGTGTACGGGCTCGGTGGATGGGAAGACGAGGTTGACGTCATCGACCCGAGCGACCCCGAGGCAGTCCGCGAAGCCCATCGCCGGGCGTTTGGCAAGCTGCTCCCCCACCTCGCCAAGGAGTACCTGCTCTTCCCGGCCCTCGCCGGTCCGATGTTCTGGAAGGTTGCGCTCGGCAACTGGCTCAGCGAGCGCGCCCGGGACCTGTACACGGCGGCAACGATCTACTGCGGGCACGTCGGAGAGGATGTCGCGTCCTACCCGCCAGGCACCCGAGCGGGCTCGCGAGGCCGCTGGTACGAGATGCAAGTCGAGTCGAGCAACAACTTCACGGTTGCCTGGCCGTTCAACGTCCTGTGCGGGGGCCTCGAACACCAGATCGAGCACCACCTGTTTCCGAAGCTGCCGCCGCAGCGCCTGCGCGCCATCGCACCGGAGGTGGAGGCGATCTGTCAGGACCATGGGGTAGCCTACCGCTCGGAGCCTTGGGGGCGTACACTGCTCACCTCTCTCCGTCGCATCGCAGAGCTGAGCTTCCCCAAGCGAGCGGTGCCCTCCACAGGCTGAATTATGGGCCGCGAATTCACGATCGACGAACTCGCCGCCGAGACGGGTGTCTCGAGCCGGACGATCCGCTTTTATCAGTCGAAGAAGGCACTTCCTGCGCCGGCGAGGCGTGGTCGGCTAGCGATCTACGATGACCGCCACGTCGAGCGCCTCCGCCTCATTGGCAGGCTGCAAGACCAGGGGCTCACCATCAAGGCCATCCGTTCGCTGCTGTCGCGAGCCGACCGGGGCGAGATGGAGCTGTCCACCTGGCTCGGACTGAACTCCAAGCTTCAGGTGCCGTGGACCGACGACCCATCCGTCTCGGTGTCGATGGACGAGCTGGTGGAGAAGATGGGCTCCGATCGCGAGGGTATGGTCGCCGAGCTGGTGCGAGCCGGCGTGGTGAAGCGAACGGGCAAGACCTTCTCGGTGCCGAGCCCTGCGCTGCTCACCATCACGCTCGAGCTGTCTCAAGCCGGCGTACCCCCCAGCATCAGCGCGGAGGCCGCCGAAATGTTGCGGCGACACCTTTCCCGTGCCGCCGAGGAGGTTTCCGAACTCTTCCTGGGCCGCTTCGGGGAGAGTGAAGCGCACGCCGAGAAGCTTACCGAGATCCTGGACACCCTCCGGCCGGCGACCCTGGAGGCCGTCCGGCTGATCTTCGCGCAGGAAATGGACGCAGCACTGCAAAAGGCAGTCGCATCGGGCTCGGTGCGTCTGCGCTAGCGAGCGGGGACCAGGGGCTGTGGAGCGATTTCGTAGAGCCGCAATGCTTCGGCGAGGCTCGGTGACGTCGCGGACGCCTCCCGGATCTCCTCGAGGACCGATGCCGTGAGCGGAGGCTGAGCAAGTCGGGTCAAGGCGCGCACCGCGATCGCCGCGTGGGGTGCCAGCGCCCAGCCCCGTTGTTGCAGATCATCCAACATGGAGAGGGCTTCTTGGTGCTCGTGTCGACGTAGGGCATCGCACGCGAGGTGGAGGCGTGGAGCCCAGCTACCGGGTTGTTCGCTGCATAAAGCTCGATGAGCGGAGGCCGCTTCGTCGAAGCGTCCCTGCTGGAGCGCGATTTGGCCTTGCAGCGCAAGCACGTTCTGGCGCTCGATCGCGGGGAGCTGGCCACGAAGCAAGAGGATGGCTTGCTCCTCGGCCTCGTCAGAATTGCCCATGTCGAGCTGCGAGTAGGCGTAGCGAAGGGACGCGCGCACCCATCGACTCCAGTGCCCATTGCTCGCGGCCAGCTCGATGACCCGCTGGATGCACCGCAAGGATTCCTCGTGGCGACCCAAGGCGGTGAGCGCCTCCGCCCGGTCGATCTCGATGTCGTAGTCGAGATGACCGTCGGGCTCGGCAACGCGCCGCGCTCGGTCGGCCACGGCAATCACCTGTCGTGGATCCTCAAGCTCGTTGAGGAGCCGTCCCATCCAGAACAGCACACGGAGGTGAATGCTTGGGTGGCGCGGCACCTCGCGTTCGAGCTGGCGGAGTTCCTCGAGCAGCACCGGTCCGGGTTGGGTGTGACAACGGATACGTCCCATCAGCTCCATGAGCCGAAATCGAGGCTCGAGGCCTTCGAGTCCTACACGCTTCGCCTCCTCCAACGCCTCCGCAGACGCGTCCATGGCCCCCACGAAGTCGCCCTGGCGCTCGCGAAGCCAGCCCCGCGCGCTCAAAATCCACGCCCGCTGTCCGGAGTCACGGCACTGGCGCAGAGTGGCCTCGATTCGCGCAGCATGCTCGTCGGGACTCGCCTTCACCCACCGCGAAGCAAGCACGGCGTAGCCTAGACGTGCCCAATGCTCATGGGTCGGCCGGGTAAGGGGCCAGGTAGCCTTGCACTCGCGGTAGAGACGCCCCGACTCGCCACGTCCCGTTCGCTCGGCCGCCCGACGCAAGGCGACGGCAAGGGTGCTGGCCTCGTGAGGCCGATCCGTTTGTCGCGCCCACTGCAGCGCCTGGCAGACGTCGGGTTCGAGCGCGGAGAACTTGGCGATATCGGCGGACGGGGCGTCCGCACCGATGACGGGCTCGGCGAAGGCCAGAACCCAGGCCAGGTGTCGATCGTGGGTCGCACGCAGTTGAGCCGGGTCGGACTCGAGCAGCTCACGGGCCAGCTCGCGCACGCTGTCGAGAAGTCCGAACCGGGGCGCGTGAGAGGTCTCGCGGGTCACATCGACAAGCGAACACTCCACCAGCTCCCGAAGGCGTTCCAACCACCCGCTCCCGAGAGCACGCGGGATGACGGCTTGTGCGGATGCCAAGGTGAAGGGAGTACGAAACACTCCGAGCTGCGCGAGCAAAGAGCGTTCCCGTTCGTCGAGTTGTTCGACCGACCACATCAGCGCGGATCGAAGACTGCTCCACGGGCTGGCCGTCGACTCGCCCTGCAGCAGCGAGAACCGATCGCCGATGCGCCTGGACAGCTCATGTACGCTCATCAAAGCGAGGTGACGACCTGCGAGTTCAAGCGCCAGGGGCAGGCCGTCGAGCCTGTCGACGGCCAATCGTTCGGCGTCGCGGCGCTCGGCTTCATTGGGCCGCCAGTGAACGCCCGGTCGCTTCGCGGCATACAGCATCAACTTCACCGCCTCAGGCCCTCCGAGGCCCTCGAGGACGAGCACCTGCTCGTGAGGCACGTTCAGCCTTCGCCGAGACGTCACGACGATGTGCGTGTTCGGCCGGTTCAGGAACGCGCGCTCGAGAAGGGTCCGAAGTCCGTCGGTGACGAGATCGGCTGCATCGAAGACCACAATGTGCTCACCTCGATGCTGAAGGGCCAGCGCAATCGACGCGTCTTGGGAACGCGAGGCATCGTCGACGAGTCCGTAGCTTCCCAGCGTTGCCGCGAGCAGTCCGTCCTCAGTCCGCACCCGACCGAGTTCAACCCAGACCTGCAGGGTGCCGGAGCGTGCGATCTGCAGCGCCTCGCGCACGAGTCGCGTCTTCCCCATCCCGCCAGGTCCAACCACGGTGAGCAACCCCGGTGGACCGTCGAGGAACCGTCGCAAGGTCGCCATTTCATTGGCACGCCCTACAAAGTCTCCCTGCACGGGTTGCGTCACCTGCGGGGTCGCCACCGTCGCGGGGACCAACTCGTAGCCTTGCCCCGATCGATTCACGAGATGTTGCGGTGCCGTAGGATCGACCTCAATCTTCTCCCGCAGGCGCTGAATTGAAACGTAGGGTGCGCGGGACCGCGAGCGGGGGTGGTACCCCCAAACGTCCGACAACAGCACACCAAGCGGTGCGGGCCGATCTCGCAGAGCCAAAAACGACAGCAATCGATGCTCGAGTGCGGTCAGGGAGGTCGCGGGTCGGTCGAGGCGAACCACACGGTGGTGGGTCAAGTCGATGGTGCCGTCGTGCAGGGGTATCGACGTCGCCGCCGCGCCCTCGTCTGTCGATGCGAAGATGTAGCCTTGATTCTTAATGAACCGCAGGTGGATCGCCTCGCGGGGGTCGGGCTAGATCTTGCGCCGGAGTCGCCAGACAGCCTGGTGCACCACCCGAGAGGTCTTGCCCCGACGTGCCTTCCAGACGGTTTGCCACAGCTCGGACACGGCTACGGGACCTGTGGCCTTCCACAAAACCGCCAGGAGCTGGCACTCGAGGTCACTTAAGCGCACCGGCAAGCCGTGACGGCGCATCACCCATTGCTTCTCGAGATCGATCTTTCCATCGGTCAGCAGAATGACTCTGGGCCACGACATGGCGGAAGGTAGCACCGCATGGGGTGGTTGGGAAGTGACACCTCACGAGCGTGGGAGAGATACAGTCACTTGCTGACTAAATTCTTCAAACCTGCATCCTGGCCGCTGTCCTTTCGGTTGTCGTGCAGAGAATCGTGCACCGATGTGATGGCGTGCCGCGAAGAGCCGTCGCCCGAGGCAGCCGCCGAGTTTCGAAGTCTAAAACCATTAAAATTCCAGACGAGCCGATTGGCTCAGTCTGCGCGGAACGATGGCCCCCGCATTGACATGATGGCCAAGAACGCCAAAGCTCTGCAGCGGCTCGCATCGGGGCCGAGGAGGGTGCAATGGTTCGAAGGATGGCGAGCATCGCCTTGTTGAGCGTTCTTGTGGCGAGCTCGGTCGCGGATGCGCAGGTCGTCGACATCGGGATCTCGACCGGGGATTGGGTTGGCAATCCAACCACGCTGACCGGTGGGTTTTCGGAGGTGACCAACGCTGCGAATGTCTCCATCGAGGTCAACGGAGTTTTGGCGAGCGTCGTGCCCGATCCCTTCGACAATACGCGGGGCACGTGGAGCTTGGCGTTCTCCAACCTAAGCTTCTCGTCGCAAACGCCGCAGCACAAGCTCAAGGCCTTCCTTTACGAAGGGCTGGACCCCGACCCGCATGCCATTGATCGCGTCACCTACTACGACACTGCGGACAGCTACTCGTTCACGCGTACGCCGGGCACCCTCCTGCACACGAACGGTGTGCACGTGCGACTCAATGAAATGGGCACGTTCGATGTCTTCGAGGCCCTAGTGGCAGCAGGGGCCAAGTCCTGGGGCGATGACCTCGAAGAGCATCTCGATCCCGACAATCCCGTCGATTTCGACCCTCCGGTGTCCCCCTGCGCTACATTGGCAGCATTAGGACTTAGTTTCAACGATCTGGGGCTGGATTCGACCAGCTTCGGAATCTCGACGTGGCCTGCGAATGCCCCCAGTCCTGTCGGGGTCAGCGTATGTGTCGATCGATTCCGCTTCGACCCGACCGCAATCGACACCGAGAGCATTGCGGACCCGCCGGACTTGGACGGGGATGGGGCAGCGGATGCCTTCCTCGAACTCGACAGCCGGGTGGGGGCGCTCCATGTCGACACGACGGCCGGCCCCGTGTCGATGAGTGGCGACCTCACGTTCTGGCTCGACGTCAACATCGACGTGTCGCTGGCCTTTGTCGTTCCACTTCCCGTCGGCGTCAGCCTGACGGCGGTCGACAACGTCAAAACCAGCTGTTCGGCGACGGCGACAATGGATCACTTTAAAGCCGTTGCCGACCTCAATCTCGAGCCGGACCCGGCCGAGCCAGGGCGAATCAAGGCCGAGCCCATCCCAGGAACCACGAACATCATCATGGGGCCGGTCGGTGTCACGGCCACGGGCCTGTGTGGTGCCTTGGCATCCTTTGCGAACGTCCCGGAGCCGACCGCACAAGCGTTGTCACCCGTGATCACCATGGCGGCGGATGGCGATCCGTCTGACCCCGATGACAACGGCTTCGTAGCGAACCAGTTCGCGCAGTTCATCGACGATTGGGAGCCGGTAGAACCCATCGAACTCGAGTTTCTCGAGAACTCTGCGACAATCAATCCTCAGGGGGCCTTCTCCTTCATTGATGAGGATGCCGATGGCATCACCACCACCATCAAGACGAAGTTCGCCGTCGACACATATTCGGGTACCCGGGACGCGGTGCGGCAAGAGCCCGATGTCTACCTGCAGGACAACCACGCCGAGAACTTCGATCCCGTCTCGCCACAGGGCCATCCCTACATGTTCGCACCTGCCATTTCCGCAGGTACGATGACGCAATTCCTGCATGCGGCATACCACTCCGGTCTGCTCCACACGTCGCTGACGGAACTCGATTTCGAGAGCTTGGGGATTTGTCTGGATGATGGTGCGGGCGGCTGCTTGACCGGCCCCCAGTCCATCACGGCCGGCACCCTCACCGAGGTATTCCCGGGCCTGGATAGCGTCTTGAGCTTTTCCAGTCTCAAGTTGGAGATTCGTTCGGGATTCGGGCTTCCGCCGGTCGTCGTCGTGGACGACGTCCCGGGCACGGCCCGACTCAAAATCTCGGCGATGCACTACACCGTTGCCATCTACTTCCGAGACTCCGCGCCAGGAGCCGAACCCCTCCTCTCGTATGTCGGTGACCTCTTTGGGTACATCGACCTCTCCACGGACTCACAAGGCGAGTTGGTCGTGCGGCCGAACGTGGCGGTCACGCTGGGGGCGGGGCGAAGCATCGGGACTGTGCTGAGCGTCCAGCCGCCGATTGCGGCTTACCAAGACGAGGTCAACGAGGCGCTCGAGTCACTGATACCCGATGTCGTCGCGCTGTCGCCGCTTCCGAGCCTCAGCGTCGATGACGGCACAACGACGGCGAACTTCTTGCCGCTCGATGTCGAGACCCAGACCAACGACGAAACGCTCTACCTCGATCTCATGCTCGCACCGTAGTTCGATGGCCGACCCAACCCGCGCAGTGTGGGGAGCCCTCCGGCGGGGCTCAAGACGACGGATCGCCAAAGGGGGGCAGGTTGACCCAGCTCTTTACACTCGTGGATGGCAGTATCGACTTGCACGGTGGACGAATTCGAAGGGAGGGATCAAACGAGACCCGGATGACGGAAATGGAACACCGTCTGGTGTCCTACCTCGCCCAGCGTGCTTCGCCGGCTCCTGTCGACGAGCTGCTTCGTGAGGTCTGGGGCTACCACGAGCGCGTCCGTAGCCGCTCCCCCTACGTGATCATCCAACGCCTCCGGAAGAAGATCGAGCTCGAGCCGTCATCTCCTCGCCATCTGTTGTGCATTCAGGGACAGGGCTATGTGCTGAGACCGAAGGGCGGTCCGACGGTCGAGCTTCCGCCCCCCTCGCCACTGGCTGAGGACCTGGTCGGGCGTGCCGAATCGCTGCGTTCGCTCCACCAAGCGGTCGAAGCGGGATGCCGCTGGCTGACCATCCATGCTGGCGCAGGCGTGGGCAAGACGCGGCTCGCGTTGGAGTTCCTGGCCACCCGACCCTCGATGTCGGTAGACCGCGACGTTCTGCTTCGCCTCGGCCCACACGACAGTCACGCGACGACCCTGGCCTCCCTTCACGCGGTCTACGCCGCAACAGGTTCGGATGCGTCGGGGGCGAATGTTCTGCTAAAGACGATCGCCGAACGAGGCCGTCACGTGCTCGTCATCGATGGGGCGGAGGGCCTTCACGCGACGCTCGCTCCGCGGCTCGATCGCATTGTGGAGTCTACCCGCGACGTCACGCTGCTCGTCACGTCGCGCGTGGTCCTCCGCGGCATCCACGAGACGCGATTCACGCTCCCACCACTCGATCGTGCCTCTGCGGGACGCCTGCTCCGCAGCCGAGGACGTCGGTGCGGCTGGGAAACCCGCGACGAACCCGCAACCACCGCGCGGCTGGAACGTCTTGCCCACGGCAATCTCGAGGGCAATCCCTTGGCCATCGAACTCGCCGCGTCGAGGCTACCCGTTTTGGGGCTCTCGGGTCTGGCCGAGGCGCTGAAGGACCGGTTTCGAGTCCTTCGGACGCAGGCACCGAGCTACCGGTTCAACAGTCTCCAGGCCTCGCTCGAGTGGTCCTGGAAGCTCCTGGACGAAGGCGAGCGGACCTTTCTGAAACAGATCGCCTTGCTCAACAGCCCCTTCACGGTCGCCGAAGTCGAGGCGCTCCCCTTCGACCACGAAACGTGGACCATCGACATGCTCCAGGCAATGGTGAACCACAGCTTCGTGCAGCCCGACCAAAGTGCCGACCCGCCTAAGTTCCGGATGCTGGATTCCGCCCGTGAGTTCGTTTCGCAGCGCGAGGAGGCTGCTGCACGCCGCGGTCTCGACCCTGAACCATCAGGGAACGATTAGCCCGCCACCCTCGCCGTCACCGTTGCCGTCCCGATCCTCAGTACAGATCGGGTCATCGGGCAGATTAACGGTGATGCGGCAGGTTCCTTCACATTCGATTCGACACTTGTCCAAGGCCGCAATGTAGTCTCCAACGCAACTCCCAAACCAGGTACCCTGCAGGAAGAAGCAATCGGCATTGGCCTGCCTTGCGGCATCGGCAGCCTGGATCGGACAGTTCACACTCGGATCCCCCTCGGGCGACGACAGCGTCTCGGAGGTGGCCTCGACACCGGTAATCCAGACCTGTTCATTGTTTCCATCGAGCTCCACCGATGCATCCATGGAGACCGCGGCAGCCGGGGCGACCGCCCGGACGGTGAGAACCGCGTAGTCCCCGTCGGTCATCGGCTCGGTCTCGTTGGCGGTGGCAAGGACGCTGCCGGACGCATCGAGGAACCTGACCGTCGCGGACACATCAGGGGTGCCCGTCATGGCGAGCGCAGTCACCGCTAGCGTGACATCCCGTTCCCCGAACGGAAGGGAGACCTGCCGGAACAGTCGCTGCGTCGTCGAGTCACCGGTGACCAGAACCCCGTCGTCGGTAGCATTGCCGCAGCTCTCAAACGACAAGGGAGTCGCCGCATCGCTCCATCCGAATTCACAGTCTCCCACCCAGGCACTGCTGCACGTCGCAGTCAGGTCGTCTCCAAAGTCTTCGTCGATCAGCGTGGTCGCCGAAGCGGTGACCGGCAACAGCAGCCCCAGCACAATCGAACACATGCGAACGGACATCGATCCTCCAAGGTTTGGTGCAGCAGACGGACGACGTTCGCCCCGCGGCCGCAGACGGAGAAGACCAAATCCTGTGTGAAACACGAAGTTTCACGCATTCAATCTGCGCGCCCGACCGCGTATGGCGCGCACCTCGGAGCGGTCGGGTCGGCGTCGTTGAACGGATGCAACAGAGGTTCGAATGCAACGATCGGGGCGAGCCTCTCGGCTACCATGATGGAACGTCTGTCGCAGGGATGATGCGGACCCGCCCACCGTAGGAATGGCCTGCACCGTCCACGTTGCCCGTGGTGAGTTGCGTTCTCGAGGTCCCGATCCGCGGTGAAGGGTCCATGAGACCGTACAGCGAGGAGGGGTCGTTGCTCCGAATGATACCATGCGGCAAATGTTCGCCTATCCTCGCCGTAGCGACGTTCGGGGATCGGGCGTCGGCACTACACGCACAAGTCGATGGTGATAACCAGCGAACTCTACACTGCACCACCAACATTGAAGGGATGATTCAAGCGGGACCGTCAAGCATGGACTTAGTTGAACAAACAGTTTGGCAACGTCAACCACTGCCAGTCCGTGTTGTTGGATTCGTTCGACTCCGACACCTCGTCTTCGGTATCCACAATGGCATCGGCATACGCCGATTGGCCATCCAAACCGGGCAAGAAGAACCGCGCAGTCGCCGTTCCTCCGGCCGGCACGCGAACGAGTCGGTACTGTTCACCAATGTCACCAAGGGATGGAATGGTGGGCGAACCCCACCAGAAATCGACGTAGGTTTCCGCATCAATGATGCCGTCATTGGCGACGGTCACGTATACGATTGGGTCACCCCCCAGCCCCGTGCAGCCAACGGAGAAGGACTGAATCGTGAAGTCGGCCTGCACGTTGAAGTTGCAGAGGGCTGGATTCAGCAGGCAGGGTGAAGGCGTAGGAAACGACTGCGCGGCGGCTCCGCCAGTCCCAAAGAGAATCGAGAGGGTCAGCATGGGTACTCCTTCCTTAAGCGGGCTCAATCCCGAGAAAGAAGTACCGAGTGAACCGAGTCAGCGTTGTGATCCTCTTGTGATCGAAGTGTGATGGACCTTAAACGCTAGCTCGGTGGTTTGCAGGACTGAGACGCACCCGTTCGCGGTTGCGATCGAAGCACCGCATCCCGTCCGCCGGTGGGGAACGACTGCAGTTTCTGCACAACTTTGGTTTCCAGTGCGCTGCATAGGCCAGAGCGCGAATGCTCGAAATCGGGAGTGTGCATGACACGGGTTTTCAACTTGGGCATGGGTTCCGCCATCTTCTTGGCGGCACTGGGGTGCATTGGTGCGCCCGCCGAGCGTGGGCCGGAGGTGTGCAACGGGCTCGACGATGACGGTGACGACGTGGTCGACAACGACCCTATCGACGGGGACATGTGGTTCGAAGACGCAGATGGCGATGGGTTTGGTGATCCGGAGACGGAACGCCGCTTCTGCGGGGAGCCAGACGACGACGCCAATCGCGTGCAGAATGGACGCGACTGTGATGACATCCGTGTCGACATCTTTCCAGGGGCACCAGAGCGCTGCAACGATGTAGACGAGGCCTGTGACGGGGTAGGGGCCGATGCCGATGCCGACGGCGACATGTGGCGCATCTGCGAGGGAGACTGCAACGACGACGATCCCAATGTCTTTCCGGGCGCCCTTGAACGATGCAACAACCTAGACGACGACTGTGATGGGGTAGCCGAAACCCCCGAGGCGTATCTCGATGACGACAATGACGGGTTCCGCATCTGCGACAACGACTGCGACGATGAGGACCCTACCGTTCGACCCTCCATTGCGGTCGACGTCTGTGACGGTCGCGATGAAGACTGCGACGGAATTGCCGACCCCGACCAAGACGAATGGGAGCCCAACAACGACCTTCGGGAGGCTCCTCGAATCTCGGGCGACAATGAGCGTGTGACCATCACAGCAGCGTTCTCGAGTCCCCTCGATGAAGCGGATGTGTTTTTCGTAGAAACGGTGAATGATACCGAATTCCTAACGAATTCGTTCTACATGTACGCGTTCATCGAAGACCTCCCCGAGGGTCTGGAAGTCGAGCTGGCACTCTGGCACAACGACGAACTGTGGGCGGTCGACAGCGATGACAGCAACGGCATTGGGCTCTACTACGAGGCGTTCCCCATCGGGTCCGGCGGTGGCGGAAACTTCCACGTCGAAGTTCGTCTGTTAGGCGGGGAACGGTGTAATGCTCCCTATCGGCTCGTAGTCGACAACGGGGGTTGACCCTCATTGGTCATCCGGACCTTCCCTACTTGTGTGCCAATGTCACAGGTCGATGCACATCCCTACTTGATCACGTAGTCATTGCGATGAATTGCGACAGGGCGTCCAGCGGACGCGAAGTGCACGATTTCGGTGCAGAATTCGCCTACGGAATCCGAGCCAAACTCGGGGCGAGGCCCGGTCACCCGAAACCGCCGTGCGGTGCGTTCGCCATTGAGCCACATGTACGGCGGGCCGGGATAGGTGATTTCACCAAGGTCTTCGAGATCTGCGACCACTTCGGCGTGCGAACCCACGTCGTCTGCGTACCCGACGATGGGAAACGGCTCGTCAAACGCCGCCGTCCGAAGCTGGTACTGAAGCGCATAGTCTTGGCCGTAGCGCATACCTAGCGGCCACGACGCATCGAATCGACTGCGGGCAGCTCGTTGAAAGACGTCGAAGGCGTGCGCGTAGTGGTTCATCAGCGCGCACAGGACGTAGCCCAAGCGCGGCTTAGGCGACGAGCGCTCGAGGAGGACCACCAAAACGGACGTGGCTCGCTCATTCCATCTCGGGCCCTGCCCCAAGAATGCATCGCCCAGGGCTGAGCCGTCCTCGGGCCGATCGAGGGCCGCGGCCAGGGCTTGGGCGTGCTCGCGAACCAGGGCCACGTGGCCCTCGAGCTGAGCATCACGAATCACGGCGAGCCGGTCAAAGGGGTCGAGTTTGGGCATCAGGTCACCAGACGCCTCTTCCACGACCTGCTCCAGGCCGTCAAGCACCGCCAACGACCCTCCGATGGCCGGAAGGACGTCATGGATGTCACCAGGTGGTTGTCAGAAGATCCACTCGTCAAGGTAGCAAGCTACCTTAAAGCGGTCGCAGAGGACACAGATAGCGCACAACTGCTCTTCGATTGGCGCCATGGGATCTTCACGATTGTCATTGATCTGCCATGCTTGCCAATTGCCTGACGGCCAGACTACGACTTCGCCTCGGTAGAGCATCTCTCCGTTCGACGTCTGGAGTGGCGTGGTCCAAGCGATGTAGGGTTGCTGTCTCTGATGGTTCGTGTCTGAGCACTCAGCGTCAATGATGCCATCGGGGTCGGACATGGAGGGGCCCCCGCAGTCGACGATGGTCTCCCCGTCACGAGTTTCAAATACCTCTTTGAGTTCCTCGATGGGGTCGAGTGTCTCGACTTCCGTACACGCAAAGGTGGTAAGGGCCACAACAAGCGACATTCTTCCTCCAAACCTTGCCAAGCAGCGGTGGGTGCAGTCCTATGGGGCTTCGCTGGGGCTCGGTGCAAACCTGCTGCGGCGTTCTTGACAGAAATGGCATCCGTTCCATCGACCCGAAAGCGCGGGCCGTCAGAAGAGGGTCTCGCCAAGCTCCAACAATTCGCGAATCCGAGGCAGCAGCATGTCGCGCACATCTGTGAGATACCCAATGATATCCTCTTCCGACGGTTGCCTTGACCCCCAATCAACCATGGCCCAAGCCCGCTTCCTGAACACCTCTTTCAGGTGCTTTCGGACGGTTCTGCCATTGGCCACATAATAACCGTCGGGTAGCTCGCCGCCCTCGAGCCGCACCAGCAACACGAAGGCCTGGAACTCACGCCAGTCGAACTCAATCTCGACCCCCAGTTCGGTGGAGAGGTAGTCGAGGTGTGTCGACCTTCCCACGGTCGCGACAGTAGGCGGCCGAAATCCGTGCCGCTCAACGAGAGGCTCGAAGAGTCGAATCGTTTGCTCGAGGAGTTCTTCTCGTTGCCCCATGACGGCCCTCAACGTCGCATGTTCATTAACTCTAACTCTCGTCCGGTGACGCCCCAAGAGCACCGAGGGTCGCCTTCGCAGCGGCCTGGGGCCTCTTGCCTCCATGGAACTCGTGAAAGTCCGTCACTGTCGTCCGTTCGGGCGTCTGCCATGCGACGACATCGCATTGGCCTCTGCCTTCGAGTCGGGCAAGCGTGGCGCGTTCGACTGTGAAATGATCGACACTTTGCATTTGGCCGCCGGGTTGGTCAATGGCGAGGACCTCATTGAATGCGCGCAATCTCCCAGCAGTGTGACCGATTTCGCCGATGATCTAAGTGAACCAAGCGGGACGTTGCCAAGCTTCGATCCACGGGACTGCCCTGACCTTGGATGACCGTGGCGTTCTTTTGGTCTACCGGACCTCGCGGTTTTGGCAATCGGAGTGCCAAGGCGGCAGCAACCTGTCGGTGCAGAAGTGGCTCGATTCCTTGCATCGAGCGTAAGATACATGTTCAGTGAACGCATGTCCAATCCGATCGCGGAAATCTGGACCAGGAAGTGTCCACACACCCCAGGGTTTCGTCTCGGACCTACTGCCGTTCGTGGTCGCGACGCGGGACTCGCCCCGTTGGTAGGGGAGTCGTAAGGGATGGGGTTTGGAATGTCGTCGCATCACCTTCGTCGCAGTTTCGCGTCCTACGTCCGACAGGGTCACGTGGAACGAGGAGGACGTTGGCGTTGCTGGACGAAGTGGCGGCACGGATCGCGAGTGACCTCGACGATCACGAAGCCTGGATGGTGTTGGCAGACGGCCTACTCGACCGTAGCGACGAACGGGGGCGCTGGATCCGCCTTCACTACGACCAAGACAGACAGCGCATAGATGAACGGCTCATTCTCGAAGCCCGATGGCACCGTGGTGGACCGAAGGGCTTTGAGTGGCCCGGGGCCCGGTTGTCGTGGCGGTTTGGATTTGTGGTGCGGGTCGACGTCCATTGGGACGATCGAACGCTCGCCCAGCTCCAGGCGCTCGATGCGCACCCCGATGGGCTGGTGTGGCGCAGTCTGGCGCTGTCTGAGATGCCTGCCAAAGCCGTCGCAGATTTGCGGTCGGCTGCGTTTGCGAATCGGCTTCGCACACTCACCCTCGCATCGACCCACTTGGGCGACAATGGACTGTTGAGCTTGGCAAGGGGAAAGTTTCCCTCGTTGACGAAGTTGGACGTCCAGAACAACGAATGCACAGCGACGGGGCTCGCCGCCCTCGTCGAGGCCCCGTTCATCGGGCAGCTCCGTACCCTGCGCCTTCGCAACAATCCCTTGGGACCTGCAGGGGGGATGGTGCTCGGCACATTGAAATCGCCGGCTCTCCAAGTGCTCGACCTCACCCGTACCGAACTCACGGATGCAGGGCTCGAGGCATTGGGTCGGGGGCCTCTCGGTGCGTCGGTCTCAAACCTAGCCCTAGCGGCAAACCAGCTCACAGGCGCGCATCTGACGAAGCTCACGGCGGCAAGAACCGTGGATTTGTCCCATAACGAGGCGCTATCCGTCGATGCCGTCGCTGCTGCGGCGTGCGGCTGGACGTCACTCGTCCTCGATGGGTGCGCCCTCGTGGACTCCGACGTTCCTGCACTCCGCGCCGCCTCCGCCCTGAAGGCCCTCTCGCTTTCACGGAACCCGGAATTGTCACTCGCCCGGATGGGGGAGGCGGATCTCCCGAATTCTCTGCAGTCACTCGTCCTTTCCGGTTGTGCAGTCGCAACCCGAGGATGGCTTGCCCTTGCGGCAGCCTCATTGCCCCACCTCCAGCAGCTTCGGCTCAACGGATGCCAGCTGACAGGACTCGGTGACGTGCCTCCCCAAGCGTTTCCTTCCCTTGAGGCGCTCGACATCGGGGCAAATCGGTTGCAGGACGGCGGCTCGGCACTCGCCCACGCCTTGCCAGCCTTGCGGACGCTGAAGGCACGGCGCTGTGGCATCGGTGAAGGGCTCGAGGATTGGCGTCATGCGCCCTGGTTCGAGAAGCTCGAAGAACTGGACCTCAGTGGCCAAACCCTGCCATGGTCCAAACTTCTTGCCGCACGCCGACTGGTGCGACTCAGCCTTGGCCGCTGCAGACTCTCAGGGACCCTGCGAGGACTCCACGACTTACCCCAACTCGAGAGCCTGAATCTTTGTCACAATCACCTGTCGAACGCAGCGCCGATCGTTGAAGCCGGACATCCCAACCTTCGTCAGTTGAACCTTTCGAGCAACGGCATCGACGACGCCGGTGCCGCACGCCTTACCAACCAGCTCGAATACTTCCCTCGACTCCAGCGTCTAAACCTGCGATCGAATCCGCTTTCGTCCTCGATGCAAGCGGCGTTCGAGCAGGCCTCAACTCCCACGATGTTGGAGGTCACCGGCGCTGGCGGTTGACCTCAATCACACTCGTCGTTCGCCTTCGCTCCGTCGCCCTCGCGAAACCCGACCACTTCGCAGGGGGTGTTGTAGGTCACGTCATCGAAGGCGACGTAGGCAAAGTCTACGCCTTTAGGTCCGACGGAAACAAAGGAGGTGAGTTCCGTCGGCTCTCCGCGGTCATCTTCGTCTGCCAATCCGAGTTCGGTTCGCAGAATCGCCCCTTCGTCCGCACCAAGCCGGTGCCCTCCCCCCACGGAATCGTCGCCTGCAAACCGGTTGATGGTAAGGGTCGATTGCCAAGTCTGGAAGGCAAGATCGATGCGTTCCGTGTCGCGCGTGACCACCGACCAGAACAGCTCCACGTCCAGCCCTTCGTACGTGCAGGCATCCTTGACTGCATCAGACTTAGGCTTGCCTTCAACCCTCCGAAGTCGGTTGCGTTTCAAGTCCACATCGACGGGCTCGGTCCGACCATCTCGCCACACCATCGAGAACGCGTGGGATCCCAAGAGCGCCTGAAGGTTGTCGAGCGACGCCAGTTCGTTGTTCGACAGCTCCTCGACTCCCACCTCCGTCACGGTTTCAATGCAAGGATTGACAGGTTCACCCGTGAACGAGCGGATGGGACTACACGCAACAACGCACATCATCACAACGAGGTTTGCGAGCTTAGTATTCAAGGCTGCCCTCCGGGTGCGAACCTATCGTGGCGATGGAATGACGAAGCGAATTGTGCACATCACGTTGAACCAGGCGCAAGGAGCCCCTGAAGCAGCGACGCCTCGAAACGGGCGCCCGTTTCCGAAGGAAGAACATGCCGATGACAGAGTCCCTGACGTGTGTTCGCGCCGATGCGCACGTCGTGTCGCGCTCAAAATACCAATCAGCCAGGTCGATAATGTGCCCACATGCAACACGGAGGCCTTCGCGATGGCATCCACCGGCAAGAGGTGAACCTCCGGCTGGCTCAGCGATTGCGCAGCATCACCGCGGCGGGTCGTCCGGGAACTGAAAGACGGCTTCCAGCGGCAGACCGAACGTTCGTGCGATGCGAAAGGCAACCTCGAGCGATGGAGAGTACTTCCCCTGTTCAATGGCATTGACCGTCTGTCGCGTCACCCCGATCGCTTCGGCGAGCTGGCCCTGAGTCATCTGGTCTGCCTCGGCCCGCAAGGCACGGATTCGATTGGTGACTTGTGTAGGTTTCGGCACCTACACCCCGTATCGATACGACACGATCTGGCTCGTGCGAGACACCACCTCTGCGAGCACGAGGCCAGCCAGCAGGCCATTCGCAATCCAGAAGTGGTCGACCTCCAAGCACGCAAGCCCGATGGCGAAAAGGGTGGCCACCCCAAGCACCGCACCTCCGATGCTCTCGCCCTTTCGCTCCACCAATCGGTCGCGTTCATCCCCCCCGTGCTCGGCCGTTGGCGTCGTCAAGGCCACCACGATGTGCATCACCACGCTCGCCGCGACGAGCACCACCACCGTGAGGACCATGAGGGGTCGGTACGCGACAGTGGCAAGGATCGGTGCATCGCCAAAGAGGCCGAGGATCGATGCGAAGTAAGCGCCGTAGACACCAACGATCAGCACGAGCATGACCCAGGTGCTCTTTTCGCGAAACGACACATGTGCCCCCAATGTCAAAGATGTTTGACACCACATAGCCGGCGGACACGGGGTGTCAAACATCTTTGACTCCTCCGAGGCGCCCCACTACGGCCCGCAACGGGCCTACGCATCGTCCTTTCGAAGGACGGCGAGCGAGGCTCGAACCACTGCATCATCCAGGCCTGGCGGAATCGGCCGGCCCGCCCTTAGGTACGGCGTCGCGGCTCCTTGGGGAATGGAGATGGCAGCAAGCCGCAAGAGCGGTTCCGCCAGCTCGCCATGGGGCCAGTGGGTGTCGAGGAACGACGCCATGGCCTCTTCGATTTGGTTGGCCAGCGTTTGGGCCTGCGATGCGACCTCATCTGGCCACGCACCATCGAGCAAGTCGTGTCGCCGGTAGAGCAAGAGCAGACGGCCATGTGCGGGATGAGTGCGACACCAGGACAACACGAACCGAACCGCGGCCGCAATCCCCACCTGCGGATCCTCTGACGAGCGCAACGCCTGCAAATAGTCGGCTTGGAACCAAGCGACAGTGCGGAGCCACAGCCGTGCCAGCAGCAGGTCCCGCGCTGCAAAGCGGTGGTAGATCGAACCACTTGGGGCACCAAGCTGCCGCGCGATGGCTGCGACGGTCACCGCGCGGACGCCGCCCTCAGCCAGCAATGCCAGCGCAGCGTCCAGGATCTGCTGTTCATCGAACTTTGGGCGTCGAGCCATAATTAGAGATACCTCTCTAATTGGAGGTAGGTGATGCGAATCTGGAGTATCCACGAGCGTACGATCCCGGCGGACCCTTCCGATGCTGCAGCGTTGCTCGACACGTTGTCGAGTGCTCAAGACCGGCTGTGGCCCACGGACCGTTGGCCGGCGCAGCGGTTCGATGGCCCGCTTGGTGTCGGAGTCGTCGGCGGCCATGGGCCCATCCGCTATGCGGTCGAGGCGTATGAACCTGGTCGACATGTGGCCTACCGCATGACGAGCCCCTTTCGAGGACGTCACTGGATCGATGTGGTCCCCACTGAGCAGGGCATTCAGCTGCGGCATGTGATCTCAGCATCGGCCGGTTGGGTGAACGCGGTCTGGTGGGTTGTGGCGATTCGGTGGCTGCATGACGCGTTGATCGAGGACGCCTTCGACAATGCGGAGCGCGAACTGACGGGTGAGGTTCGCGATCCCGCCCGATGGTCATGGTGGGTTCGCGCGTTGCGCTTGTCGTTGCGGTAGGCGCATTCGCGCCCGAGGGCACACCGTCAGGGACAGGGGCCGACCGTGATGCCGGACAGCTCGGTGCCCTCGGCCTTCAGCCGCCCCTCATAGAACGTGGTGCGCGTGAGCACAGACCAGCCTGACCGGCCCTCGGACGAAAGGAGTGCAAAGACGATGTCATCGCTCGGCGTAAGGAAGCCGAAGTGAACCTCGATCGACATGTCGCACTGGTAAAGGCGCTCCCCAAGCTCGTCACCCGCGGTGAACGAACCGCTATCGTCCAGATCGCGGTACGTGGTCAAAAATCCGGTCATCGCGTCTGCAGGCCAGAAGTCCTCGGTGATGGGGTACTCCTCGGGCGGCTTACCCGTGATGGACAGCTTCCAGTCTGCGCTCAGCGCTTCGTCGAGGAAGGGTTCGTTTGCAAAGGTTGGTGACTCGATCTCGGACTCGGGGAGCGCGACCACCCGAGTCGGCTCGGCAACCGTGCCCGATAACGTAAGCGCCTCACCCGGAGCGTTCACCATCAGCGGGACGTCGGTAAAGTCACGGCTTAGGTCAATGGACCAGCCGAAGCCGATGCCCAAGGCTTCAAGCCCGCTCGGATCGGTTCCATCGTCAAAGATGTAGTATATCACGACGTCCTGGCCAATGATGGGCTCCCCAGTTTCCAACACCCCATCGCCATCATCCAGGTGCAATGCCACAGGAAAGATGCTGGCCGAGTATTGAGGACCACCGCCGAAAGACACCAATGACGCTCCCGTGGTCGTGGGCACCGTGACCGTGACCTCGGCCCTTCCATCCTCCACCGGCGCCGAAGCCAGCATGGGACCGTCGAGATTGTGGATGACAAGCACAACCGGTTCATCGCCTGGCTCATCGAGCACGAACGACACCGTCACCGTGGTGTCAATCGGCTCACCAGTGTCTTCCGGCTCACCTGAGTCAACCAACGGAGGGGGTGGGGTTTCGTGAGGAAGGGTCTCCTGTGCGCACGCACCAACTGAAGCGAGAAGCGCCAACAGCAGAAGTTCCGAATAAGGATGTTTATCGCTAACTTTCAACTTCAATCTATTGGATTCCATCGAACGCTCCCTTACCGCAAAGGCAACTTATGCCAGGCCCGACCGATGGCCAGTCGGCGGTCGAGAAAGGTAGCGAACGGGCTTATGCACACTTCACAGCACTGATGATGCGATGACCTCGACGCACTATGCGTACGGCACAGGGAGGTCCCTTGATGGTCATGCTGCTGGTTACCTCGATGGGCTGCTCGACTGCCCCCTCTGCTTCTTCACCTGTGACTGCAACCTGGGAACGTACGGATGCCCTGTCGATCTCGGACGTGAAACTGGGAGAGGACGTAGGGCCCGATCAGACCACCCAATCGTCCTTCATGGTGACCGTCGAGCAGACCACCATTCCGCTTTCGTTGGACGTTCGCCACGGCCGGACCATGACCACGTCGACCAAGGACTTTCCTTCGCTCGTCCAGGTTCCCCGACGTCTCCAACTGACGGTAGAGCCCAGCGATGGATGGACGGTGAAGGCAAGCTTCGAAGACGCGATCGCGGTCGGCCTCCCCAAGTCAGGCCTTTCCTATGGCGAAGAGCCAGATCTCTGGCAGTCCGTCGCATTGCGCTTTCAAAAGCGGTCACGCGAGCATCTGCTTCTGCTCGAGGTTCGGAGCAACGGACAGGCCACGTTGATGAGCAACACGGTGACGACCCAACCCTTGGGAGACCCCGCAACTACCGTGCAGGATACCCTGACCATCTTGCCGCTCTCGCTGTATGCGGGCGATCAGCTCATGATTCGAGTCAACGCAAGAGGGGCGGTCGAATCCAGCGTTTTGGGTGGAGAGCCCGAGGCGGTCGGCTGGGTCTACGAGGAGGGCATCCTCCTGACACGAACGGAACCCGGACGGGTGATGTCGCTCGATCCGGATGGCACCCTACGCCTGGCCAATGCCACGGAGAGTCGGCCATTGGGGATGACCGTGTCGACAACCGGGGTCGTAACTCGCCAAAAGGCGACGTATGCGTTTGACGAAAAGGGAATTTGGACCGGCCCCGACACACCTAAACCTCCGATCCGCGCCGAGGGATTGGCGCCTCAAACCCGTAGGCTGGGTGCATTCTTGGTCGCATCGATGATGTCGGGCTTGAAGTCCTCACAACCAGAAACGACTGACGAGAATGCCACCGGTGGGTGAATCTTGCTCCCCCACGGTCAGGATTCGCTCGGCGGCCTCATCGTAGATCAGGATCCGTGGAAGTTCGACGGGAACCCGTCCCCCTTCGCCAAACGTCGGATCCGCGCTTCCATCGGGGTTGAACCGCGCGACGTAAGCATCACCCGAGAAGGACCCGTCGAACACCCAGGAGACGGTGACGAACCGACCCGTCGACGTGCGCACGAGTCCCAGTGCAAATCCGACTTCGGACTCGCGGAGGATGGGAGCCAGTCCGCCGGCACCAAATCCAGCATCGACCTGGCCGTCTGGCCCAAAGCGTAGAATGCGGGGTAACTCTTCGAAAATAGTGGACCCTACGTTCGTCTCTACGAGGATGGCGCCTCCTCCGTTCTCGTCGAACACAGTGTCCGAGCCGATCGCGTCGTTGCCCCCAAACGGAGGAACGGGCACGGCCAATGTTCCTGCGGTCCCAAAGGTGGTATCGACGGCACCGTCCGGAAGGAGTCGTTGGGCGGTAAACGTCAAGCCATCCGAAAAGCCTGTGAGCAGCAAACGGCCTTGTGGATCGAGCGTGACTTCCGCCAGGGCCTCAAACGCGCTCACGGTCGCTGAAAAGGCCCCGTCGATACCGCCGTCGGGCAGCACCCCGCGAAGGGTGTCGAACTGCCACATGGCATAGCCTCCCGTGCGAGGCCCAATCTCCGTCGGACAATCTGAAACGACTTGCACCCCCGCCGAACCAAAGGTGGGCGTCGGAGTTCCTTTGTCGGTGTAGGCCACCAGCGCACACCCCGAAGGCTTGAACGTGTCGGCAAAGGCCAACACGATGACGCCATCGTCGTCTCTGACGTGCCGTCGGGTTGGCTACCGTGACGGCCACGGTTGGAGTGGGGTCTTCGGTTCCCGAATCAAGGGCTGAATGTTCGAGGCGAGGAACCGGTCGTGATGCAGCATGCGATTTCTACGTTTGATGGAGCTACGCCTCGTCGGCGGCAAGGAACACATCAGACAATTCCGTTGGGCGAGTTTGTGGGGTACACATGTTGTTGTCGGCGGGACGGGCTCCAAAGCGCAACCCATCGCTGTCGAGCCGCACCACGTCGTAGTCCGTGTCGCATTCCTGGATCGGATATTGGCCGAGCCCCGGGCAACCCGGTGCGAGGTTGCTCTCCTGTGTCACCCCAAAGTCATCCCGATTGCACCCTTCCGCCGAAGCCAGGAAGTCGACGGCTGCCTCTGTGTAGGGTGTGACCCCCTTCGTCGAGAAACGAAACGTGCCCTCCCGAGCCCCCTCTACAATGGAGGACGCCGGACCAAGCTCATAGGGGCCCGCGATATGCACGGTTAGAAATGGGGCACCGCAGGTCGAATCTACGTGCACAGCGTAGTCCAATTGCCAGTCTTTTGCGTCTAGGTCAAAGTCCAACGTGATGCCTTGACCATTGCCAGGGTCGACGCAGCCACTCCGCCAGACTCCCACTAGATCTTCCGCCTCGAAGCTCGTCGGACGTGATTCGACGGCAGGGAGAGGGGTGGTCTTGGCACAACCCACGAGGAACAACGGCAGGACCACATTTCGTAGAAACATCAGGTTCTTCCTTTCTGTGTAGATGCCCTGAAGGTAATGACCGGCCTCGTGCATTTAAATGCGATTTTGCGCTGCATATTACTGCGAATTCGCAGCTATAATGACTCGATGCTGGATTGGAATGACCTCCGCACTCTAGGAGAAGTGAGTCGCCACGGGACTTTGGTGGGGGCGGCGGGTAGTTTGGGCCTGCACCCGACCACGGTGGGGCGACGGCTCACCGCGCTCGAACAGGCCGTAGGTCAGCGACTCGTGGTGCGTGAGGGGCGGCGTGGGGTTTCGCTGACGTCGGCAGGGCGGGAGCTGGTCACGTCGGTGTTGCCGTTGCTCGACACGTTGGATGGCATCGCTCATCGGGCTTTGGGGGCGGGCGGGGCTCCGGTTCGGGTGGCCGCGACACCTCACAGCGGTCGCCTACTGGCGTCTCGCATGGATCTGGCGGGCCTCCATACCGAACGCATCCCAGTGGAGTTGGTGACCAGCAACCGCCCGGTCGACCTGACTCGTGGGGAGGCCGAGCTGGCCGTGCGGTTGACCGACGTGGACCAGCCCACCTTGGTGCGTCGTCGTTTGGGCGTCGTGCGATACGGTCTTTTCGCGGCAGATGCCTATCTCGTGCAGCACCCCCTAGCAGACTCCGGGCTGCGGGAATCCGGGCTGGCAGGTCACCGCGTGTTGCTTCCAAGTCTGCGACTGGCCACGGGACCAGAGGCGCGATGGCTTGCGCTGAACGCATTTGCCGCGAACGTTTCTTTGCGGGCCTCCGACCATTTGGTCCTCGCCGAAGCAGCCGCGAGAGGGGAAGGGCTAGCTGTGCTGTCCACCAGTTTGGCAGATTTCTTCCCTCTACGGTGCCTAAAGACGTTGGACGAAATGCCTCGCCGTGTGGTGTGGCTGGTCTACCACCAAGATCTTCGCCGAGATGCACGAGTGCAGCGCGTGGCGCTTGAGGTGGCCCGGGTGATGCAGACCACGTTGACCATCGAAGCGTGATGTCAGGGACACGTCGCAGCGTGGTCGATGGGCACCACGATGAGGTGCTCGTCTTCGGTCAAGACCCACCCCTGCTCGGGACCGACGTCACCCCGAAGAAGCAGAACCCTCTGGTTATCAGCGGCAATACCGCCGGGTTCCGCCGGCATCCATGTGCCTTCGAAACGAGCCACCGTCTGCTGCAGTTCGGCGGAAAACGGAGTCCGCGAAACGAGGAGAAGCAGGTACTCCGTGCCCGCCGGCCCGGCGACGTACAACGCGGCCTCTCGAGCCGGGACCCGCAACGGTCGCTTGGCCGAGAGCTTCCCTACCACCTGACCCGGCGGCGGATACTGCCTGCGCCAACGCCCCGACGTGCCATGGCTCATGATGGTCACGAGGCCATCGAAGGACGATTCCACTTCAAAGGCCAGCCGATCACCATTGCAAACCGAGGTGGAAAGAGGCACGCTCGTGAATGCGGCATCTGCCCCGGCCCGCAGCAGCCGGATGCGAACGCCAATCGCCTGGCCCTGCGGACGCGACCCCGTGGGGCGATGGTCTTGGCAGGACATCCCACTCGGTGCCGACGCGACGAACTTCGCGCAGGGGTCGGGACCAAGGGCTTGAGGCTCGGAGGCCGGCTGGGCCCAACCCAGGGTCGTGACGAACAAACTTCCCAACATCGCTAGATCCCCCTGAAGCGTTGCCACAACCTACGGCATCTAGATGGTCCCACCACGAACCGGGAACTGAATCTCGATTCGCGTTCCCGTCCCAAGCACGGTCTGGATCGTAAGCGTCGCACCGATTCGTGCTGCGCGCGCCGCCATGCTGGGTAGACCAAGCCCATCCGTGTCCTGCGTGTGGGTCTGGTCAAATCCCACCCCATCGTCGGTGACGGACAGGGCGACACGTCGATTGTTCACTTGCACACTCAGCACGACGGTCGTCGCTTGAGCGTGGCGTGCCGCATTGTAGATGGCCTCAATCGCGATCCGTTGAACCTCACGCCGTGCGAGCGCAGTCAATCGGTAGTGCGGCAACGGACGCACAAACCGAGTCCGAAATCGCGTCCTGGACCCTGCGAAAACGGCCTCACCACGCTCCACCAAAACGCGCACCAACGCAGGGAGGTTCTGTGCACCGGGCCGGAGCACAGCGATGACATCCGATACGGCAAAGCCAAGTTCCTTAGCCAGGTCTGCAATGGTCTCTGAGCCGTCCTCCTTCATACCCGAGGCGATCAGTCCGATGCTCCCAAGTCCCGAACCCAGTTCATCATGAAGATCGCGGGCAATGGCCTGGCGTTGTTCCAAGAGCCGTGAGAGATGACGGGATCGGATCCAGCCCGTCAACAGGGCCACCGAGAACCCGAGGACCATCCAAATGCCGATCATGAAAGGACGCCGATACCACGGGGCCAAAACCACAAACCGAACGGGTTCGTTCAAAGCACCCCATTCGATCCCGTCCACGGATGCGCCCACGGTAACCGCGTAGCGACCAGGGCGAAGGTCACGAAGCCGCACGATGGGACCCGTCGCAACCTGCCAGGGTGCCTCAGGGCGCAGCTTAAGGCGGTAGCGGAGCTGGTCACGCCCTCGGTAGGTTGGGGTAGCAACCGCAATTTCGACGTTGGCTTGCGAGTAGGACAGCCACTCTCCATTGGCCGCAGCTCGTCCCTCTGCGGTGACCACCCGCTCGAGGTAGACCCGAGGTCGGATCGCGGGTTGATCGCGAACGTGGACCGGAATCCGCGTGACGCCAAGCAAGCTGACCAGCCACAAGTCCCCATTTCGGGTTTCATGGATACTGCGCGCGCCGCCCCTGAACCCTCCTTGCCGCGTTCCGATTTGCTCTGCGACAACGAGATGCCCGGTGTCATCAGGGGCGAAACGCACTGCACAACCAGCCATACCAGCCCAAACACCCCCGCGGGGGGAGGCTTGCATCGACTGTGCAGTGTGGCATCCAGGCAGTTCATCCAGGCTTGATCGCCACTCTCCACCGGAAGTGCGCCACCACACGCCCTCGCCAACCGTGGCGGCGACCAGGGTGCCGCCGGGCAAGACGGCGAGGTCGACGGGATCTGCGACGAAGGGAGGAGCTTCACAATGCCACGATGCGGGCCCTTGGGGCTTCGTGCAGAGCACTCCCGTGGATGCGGCCCACTGGGTTCCGTCGGGGCCTTCCGCAATGACGGGAGCCAATCCCACCGCCTTGGGCAACGGTCGCGGCGCCGCTGAACCGGACTGGGACGACCGAAAGAGCTGGCCATCTGCACTCCACAGCATGGAGCCATCCGGAGCTTTCGAACACGCCCCGTACGCGTTGCGAACCGGAACGATCGGTTGTTTACCGGATTCGGTAAGGGTCACCACGGCGTGACGCGCCCCCTGGACGTACGCCCAAGCCGTGCCCGTGCCATCCGCACAGGGCGCATGCACGCTGGGGATGTGGAGGTCGGTGACCTCGTAGCCTTTGTCTAGAGGCACAATTCGACTCAATCCGTACCAAGTCGAAACCACGATTCCGTAGCGGTCGCCGATCACGAAGCGGGGATGCAAGGGCAGCCCATCGACCACCCCGACGTGCTGGACGGATGGGTGCGGAAGGTAGTGCAGGCCGTCGAACGCCGTCTGCCAAATGCCCCCATCATCATCGACCAGCGTGTCGGTGCAGAGGTTCTCTCCTCCCTCTCCCATTCGTCCAAGCACTTGGAGCTTGCCATCTGGGCTTACCAGCAGGGTCTCCGTTCCACAGACGACGATACGACCGTCGGAGGCGATATCTAGGCCACGCACGAGGTCTTGAACCCGTTCGATGCGTCGTGGAGGCTCCTCATCGCTCACCCGGAAGAGTGAGGGGAACAGGGTCCACTCGCCAACGTCGATTTGCCCAATCGTGCTGGCCCAGACTGCGCCATCGGTGGTCCGACGGGTGTAGTACGACGGAGACTCGAGGGTGGCGACCCGTCGCGTCGAGCCCTCAAGGGCGACATTCCAGACCTTCGATCCCGCGCTGACCAACGCCTGAGACGCCTCATCCGCAGAAACCAAGCGCGGTACATCCCCCTCAAAGTCGGTGTGGTCCCACCGTCGTTCGGCATTGTGCGAACGTGCAACGAGTGCGCCTTCTGCGATCCACCACACCGTCCCCTCCGGCCCCACCGCCGCAGAGCGAACGTCTGTGACGGGTTCGCCGTCTGTGTCGAGGACCGCGCGGGGACGCCGGTCGGGCAGCGGCAACTCGTAGAGCGTGCCGCGCCGATGATGGATCGCAAGGACTTGCCCCCGTCCTCCGCACACCGGCGTTGCACCACCGCCCAACTGGGTCGGCGACCACTCGATGAAAGTGGCCCCGTCGAACCGTTCCAGTCCGACAAAGGACCCCACCCAAAGGAATCCAAGTTCATCTTGGCAAATCGACTCGGTGTGGGACTGTCGAAGTCCGTGGGCTTCAGTGAAGTGTACGGAAGGCCAACTGGCCTCCGCCATCGTCCATCCGAGCATGACGAGATTCAAGTCAGTCCCTCCCGAATGGCGCGGGCCACCGCTTCTGTCGCTGAGTTCACTTGAAGCTTCCGATACACCTTTCGCAAATGCGTCCGTACGGTATGGATGGAAATACCAAGTTGCTCGCCAATTTCGAGATACGTTCGCCCTTCGACGAGGCACCTAAGGATGTCGCGTTCGCGTTCGGTGAGGCGAACCTCGGGGTCCAAGGGGCGCCCCACTGCACTTTGCCGCTTCACGATGTCCAAGACGAGCTTTGCGACCTCGCCCGTGAGGACCGCCCCCCCACGTGAAAGGGTTCGCAGCTGACGAAGTAGATCGGGGGCAGAAGAGCGCTTCAACGCATAGCCATGTGCGCCCGCACAAATCGCCTCGACAATCCGGCCTGGATCTTCGAAGACCGTGAGCATGACCACGTCGATAGGCCAGCGGGCGGTCAATTGCCTCGTCACCTCGATACCATTCAATCCTGGCAAATCGATGTCCATGAGCACCAGCTCGAAAGGGGGGGACGCCAATGGACGGTCGATCGACCGCAGGAGCGCTTCTCCTGACCCAAAGTCGGCCACAACCCGAAAGCCCGGTTCACGACTGAGCGTCTGTCGCAGTGCGGTGCGGTACCGCCGGTCATCTTCGACCAATGCGACCCGCCGCTCCTGCGGTTTCGTCATCGAGCCTCCGCCCACAGTCTATCCCTTCCATGACCAAGACCCTCCCGCAACTCCTCGTCCACCGCCATCGCCTCATCATGCGATGGGTATGCTGTGCGTCCACCGCTACCTTCGATGCGTTGTCCGGAGCCGGACACGCCGCAAAGGAGGTGGACAGTGGGTGCACGTTGGCGCCAAGTGCTGTGGGGAGCGCTCGTCGCGTTGCCGTTGGCGACGTGGGGATGCAAGCGGGGCGAACCCGTCCCCATTCCCGGCGAGCCCACGGCCGACACGGGCTCTTCTGAGCCGGAAGGCACGGTGACGCCGTGTGAGGGAGCGTTTTCCCCACAGCCACTGCTCCCCTACGAGGTGGTCACGAGCCCGGACTGGGGCTTTGGCAGCGGACCCGATGCCACGTCTGAGGTCATCTTCTACAGCCGGGCCACGGGCAGCGGTCACCTCGTTGACGGCGATGGACAAGGCGGCTTTGGACCCATCTTCGAGCACGAGAATTGGTTTCGTGAGTGGGATGGCTTCGTTTCCGGTCAATTCGGCGGAGACCGCTACGCAGATCTGGTCTTTTTCGACTTTTCGAGAGGGGTAGGCGATGTGATGACCAGCGATGGCGCTGGACAGCTGACGCTATTGCGTAGCCACACCAATTGGTTTGATGGCTGGGATCTGCTCCTTCCGGGGACGTTCAACGACGACGAGTGGACCGATCTGTTCTTCGTCGACACGGATGGCGGGTCGGCGGGCATCTACCTTACCGACGGATCAGGCAACCTGACCGAGCATCGTTTCTACGACAATTGGACGCCATGGCCGTTCGTGGTTGCGGGCGACTTCGGAGGAAATGACGACATCACAGACTTCTTTGTGATGGATACCGCATCCGGGGTGGCCCAGTTCCTCCTCACCGACGATGCAGGCGAATTCACGTTGGCGGGGCCTACCATCACGGGCTTCTGGAGCGAATGGGACACCGTGGTGACGGGAGACTTTGATGGGACGGGTCAGGACGACCTGCTCTTCGTCGACTTCGACAGCGGTACTGCGGCGATCTCCACGACCGATGGTGCAGGCGGGTTTACTGAAATCCAGCGGTACACCAACTGGAGCACGGCATGGACCCAGGTCGTGGTCGGTGACTTCGCAGGTTCCTCACTCGATGATCTGCTGCTTTACGCCAGAGACATGGGCACCGGATCCGTTCAGGAGTCGATTGGCGGTGGGCAGATTGTCCAGCGCTCCCTGTTTGAAGACTGGCGTACCGACTGGGATTGGATGGTCACGTCGCCCCGACGAGAGGAGGTCTCGCCTGTATCGTTGTTGCAGCCCGATGAAATCGCAGGTCGCATGGGGCATGGGGCGGACAACCCTGGCACGCCAAGCCTGCTCGTTCTGCTGTTCGAGCCAGGGGGCCTCGAGTTCCAAGAAGGCCACGACTTGGCGTTCTACCGTCGACAGCTCGAAGGACCTGGGCGCAACCTGACCGACTTCTTCGGCGAAACCTCAGGTGAGGCCTTCGAGTTCTCGAGTGTCGAGGTCCAAGGCCCCTATGCGATGCCATCCATCGCGTCGTTTAGCACCGTCGAAGAGGCGAGGGCCGCCATGATCGAGATCGCCCAGTCCAACGGCATCGATTTCGCCGCCTTCGACGACGTGACCCAAGGCGGCAATGGCGATGGCCAAGTCACGAACCGTGACGTGGTCGTGTACGGCATCCTCTCCACCCCTCGGACCCCGGCGGATGCCCCTCCCGACGTGTTCGCCATCGTCCGCAACACAGATCCGACCTGCCTTACGTCGGGACCGCTTCCGGTGTGCTTGCGCATGCCAACCGCGGGAGAGAGTCAGTCCCTGGCCACGTTCGCCCACGAAACGGTGCACGCCTTGGGCCTCCAAGCGGCCGATCTCTACGCCGACGGCATCCCCACGGACCAGTTGACGCTAATGGGGAGCACAATATCCTTCGAGCCTGACGTTTTGGATACCACGACTCACCTCGACCCTTGGAATCGGATGCGATTCGGGTGGACCAACCCCCGCGTCTTCCGAATCGACGGTCCTGGGTCATGCGAAACGTTGGCGAACTGGGCGGACTGTGGGACCCGCGGCATGGGGGAACGGCGACCGGTCGTCCTTTACGACGCGGCTCGAGGACTGGATGAATTCTTCATGCTCGAGTATCGGGACGTCGATCCTCCGGAAGGTGCGCACTACGACCTGCTGCGCGCGCCGTGGGCCCCTGGAGGCCTCGTGGTTTGGCACATTCGGACGCAAGGCGATGGTGGCTACCTCTCGGAGGAGGTCCTGCCCATTCCAGGCGGCACGACCACCGCACGTGTCAATCAGGTGGTGGACCCGGACGGCGGATTTGGGGCTGACGAGCTGTTTTCGGATCCCTCCCGGGCGTATCGGCTCGCTTGGCTGGACGGAACCGACACCGGGATTACGCTCCGCGTGGGGTCGGGCGACGGCAGCTTGCTTGATGTGAGCTGGGTCCGAGATGGCACATCCCTCGTGTCCGACATGCTCGAGCCGAGCGCGCAACGAAGCTGCCTGGAACAGTTCACCCCTTAGGCCGGGCGATATCAAAGGGGGAACCGCAGCTCGGCCTCCTTCAGCGAAACCTGCCACGGTTGCGCTGGGTAAACGGCCTCGAGTCGGCGGAGCAACTGTCGGGTCTTTAGGCCGTCGAACCACTCATGCACCCTCAACGCAAGTTGGTGAGGGGGCGCATTGCGAACGGCTCGCGCCAATCCCTCGGGGACGCCCATCGCATGCAGCGCCTCTTGAACCGCAGGACGGCCCGGAGGGGTGGACGTGGGATTGCGCTGCAAATGAACGGCCCAGCCCGGAAGTCCTTCCAACACCTCTCGCAGACACTCAAAAAGTTCAGGATGCGGCAGGCAGTACCTTGCCCGATCCATCGCAGCGGTCGCAGGACCCGTGCCAAAGGGAACTCTCGCCGATCGACGGGCACGAATTCGGATCGGCGGCGTATCCGGCGTCGCGAAGGGCCCGAGCTTGCGTGCCTTGTTCAACAGGTGAAAGTCCTCACCCGCGGCCCGCTTCGGAAACCCTCGTACGTTCGCATACGCATTTGCGTCGACCGCGAGCGTACTGCCAATGCTGAAATGAGCGTAGGGCGACCCTGCCCATCGCAATCCAGCGACGTAGTAGCGCAGGTACATTTCATACAGCCGATGCGCTTCGTCCACGGCCGAATCCCCGCCTGGGACATGCGTGAACCGGTGGGTGAGCGCAACGACGTCTGGGGCAACGCCTACGTTGAGGAGTTCCGCAGGAAGCGTCGCATCCGCATCAGTGCTAACCAAAAAGCGTCGAGCCACTCTTCCTCGACGATAAAGCGCAAGCGCAACATCGAAGCCAATCTTCCTTGCCAGTCCCACCCCCTGTTTGCGCGGGAGACGACGACCAGGACTGGATCGATCCAATAAGAGCAGGGCCCGATCGGACTGCTCTCCAAACCAAGCGCCCTCGGCCAGAGGGTTGGTCTGAAAGCACGCCCGCAATGCAGCCACCGTTTCGGCGTTCTGATGGTGGACCGATGCCGCTTGGTCGTCATGGCCATTGACCACCAGGATGTAGAGCGTCGCCTTTGGTAACCAGCCATCTACGAGCGAGGGCGCTTCATCGGTGGCGGGAACCACCACAACATGGCGATAGTGACCGTCCAGCCGGTCGGCCAGATGCGCTTCCGCCTCTGCATAACGGCCGAGGTACTGGTCGATAGACATGGTTAGTGCAGGGCCGCACGCGACGGAAGAGTAGAAACCACGCTTGCTTCCAGCGTCAACCAGTAGTCAAGACGCTCCGTGACCCTGTCGCGATGAAAGAAATGCTGGGCGAGCCGTACAAAGAGGCCCTGATGACGGCCTTCGGAGCGCGTAATCTCAAGGTAGAAGGCTGCCAACGGATCGTCTCGCTCCGCGAGCGCCTCGGCGACCAGGCGAAACCGCTCACAGCCTCGGGCTTCGACCACCGCCGCGATCAGCAAATGATCGAGCAGGCGAGCCTCACCCTTGCCGGCGGCCTCTCGTCGTAAAGCGCCGACATACTGGTCTTTCGTATCGGCCGCAAGCTGAAGCCCGCGCTCTCGAATAATGCGATAGACCTGGTGAAAGTGCTCCAACTCTTCCCGAGCAAACCCGATCATCTCGTCTACGAGGACTGGACGATCCGGATAGCGCACGACGAACCCCATCCCCGTGGCGCTTGCCTTGCGCTCGCACGCCGCGTGATCGATCAGGAACGCGTCGAAGTCGGCCAATACCGGCTCGACCCACGTCGAGGCTGTGGCGGTCCGAAGTTTCATTCCACCTCATAGCTCGGCCCGCGAAGCGTCTCCGAACCCTACTTCGACCCGAACCCCGCCGGACTCCGAACGGGTCAGTCGAAGGGTTCCCCCGTGCCCGGCCACAATCTCCCGACATAGTGCGAGGCCCACCCCGCTGCCGTCCGGTCGCGTGGTGAACCCAGGAATCAACGCCTGGGTCTGCGCCTCCTCCGACAAGCCCTCTCCATCGTCCGTCACGACGATGACGAGACCCGGACGGGCAAGCGCCGAAACCCGAATGGTCATGGCATTGGCGTCCCGTGCATTCTGAATCAGGTTGATAAGCACTTGCTCGACCTGCCCGATGTCAAACGAGGCCTCTTCGATGTCGACCGTGTCGATGCGGAAGCCAAGACTGGGCGCGAGCCGCTGCAACCAGGGTCGAAGCACGACGGGGCGCCGCTTTGGAGCCGGCAAACGAGCCAACCGCGCGTGTTCTCGCAAGAACCTGGCGAGATGGTCGATCCTCGAGCGCAAGGTCTTCAGCACCTCCGTCGCGGGAGAGGTGGGCTCGATCAGGTGATGCAGCGAGTGCACCATCGAGGACATCGGTGCCAATGAGTTGTTCAACTCATGGGTGAGGGCCCGGAGCAGGTCCCGCCAGGCATCCAGCGTCGTCCGATCGACGGCCTGTGTGACCTCGCGAATGCTGAAGAGGCCGTGCGGTCGGTCCCGAAGAACCAACGTCCGGTGATGAATTTGATAGGTTCGTGGCCCGATGGGCACTAGTTCGGTTCGCTCCGGCACCGCGAGGGGGCGAGGGTCGGGAAACCGCCCCAACGCCGTCGTCGCGAACCGCTCGGTCCCCTCCTTGGTCTGAAGCACCATGCCGTCTTCCGTCGCAGCAAGCACAGCCCCGAGCATCGCTTCTTGCTCACGGAGCAACGTCACGTCCACTTGGGTCCGATGGACTGCCGCGCCTCCAAGCACCGCGACCAGGCCCGATGCGATGAACGCGGGAAGGGCCGCCACCACGTCGAGCGGCCGTGGGTCGCCGATCAGAATCCCTGCCGCTCCGATCCCCACCAGCGCCGAAACCACGGCAAGAATCACCACGGGCGCCGTTCTGCAAGCGGGACCCGGCGAAATCAAAGGGTAGATCGCTACCATCACGACGGCCCAGTTCAACGCGGCCGCCGGTTGGCCCGTCTCGTAGGCCGTCAAAGCAGCAAATCCCGCCAACGTACAGCTCGAAAGTACATAGATGGCGCGGGCGAGTCCGGCCAGGATGCGATCGGGCATCCCGAACGTGGCGAGGGCAAGCATCGCCCAAAGCGCCATCGAGATGAGATCGACCTGCTGTCCGTAGCGCAAGGCCGCCTCACGACCGAGGCCCAAGAACCAAATGAGATTGGAGATCGAAAGGCCAAGGAGCAAGGCCGTAAGCACCGGGGCAAGCACCTGTAAGCGGGCCTTCATCTCCGCACGCGGCGCTGTACCTGCACCCCCAGCCGTTCCATTCGACGGTACAGCGCCTGCCGAGACAAGCCCAAGGCCCGCGCCGCGTGTGCAACCACGCCATCCGCCTCCCTCAAGGCCTGTTCGATCTGCTCCCGCTCGTCATCCCCAACGGGGCCCCGTGCATCGACAAGGCCCAGGTCACTCGCCCCCACGCGCTCTCCTTGACGGGTCAGCGCTCCCCGCTGGATCGCATGCTTCAGCTCGCGAACGTTCCCTGGCCAGTCGTGGGCGTGCAACGCCGCCCGCGCAGTCCCTTCGAGGACCTCGGGGTCGAGGCCTTGTTCGGCCAAGAACGCATCGGCCAGCGCATCGATGTCGTCGGGTCGAGTCGCCAACGGCGGAATCGCAATTTCGACCGCTGCCAACCGAAAATAGAGGTCGTCTCGAAAGTGATCGGACGCTCGAAGATCGATGTTCGTCGCGGCCGCCACCCGTACGTCGACCCGTTCGACCGGACCTCCACCCAATGCACGAATCTCTTGGGTCTCGAGAGCCCGCAGCAGGGCCGCCTGCCCGTGGCTCGAAAGTGTAGCGATTTCGTCGAGGAACAACGTGCCTTGGCGAGCCTCCTGGAAACGCCCACGCCGGTCCCGCTCCGCACCCGTAAAGGCCCCTCGCCGCACCCCAAACAGCTCGGCTTCGATCAGGCTGTCGGGCAACGCTCCGCAATTCACGGGTACGAAGCGACCGGGTCGTCCCGAATGATCAGCAATGAGCTTGGCAATGCGCTCCTTTCCGACCCCCGACGGACCGGTCACAAGCACGGGTACGGTGGCCGGAGCCACCCGGAGGGCCAAGGCCACCACACGGGCCATCGCCGACGAACGATAGATGAGCCCTTCAACCTGTGGTTGATGGGCAACTTCTCGAGCGGTTCGACGTTGTTCCAAGAACCGCTTCAGCTGACGCACCAGGCGCACATCGTCCCATGGCTTTTCGACGTAGTCATCCGCGCCTTCCCGAACGAGTTCGACCGCGGTCGGAAGATCCGAATAGGCGGTGAGCAGAATGATGCGAAGGTCAGGATCGATCGCACGAAGCGTGCGAAACAAGGCGCGGCCCTCTTCGCCCTTCGTGGCGCCCAGCGTGAAGTTCATGTCTTGGACGACCACGCTAATGTCACCCTGGCGCACCCAGTGACACGCGGCCTCGGGCGTACTTGCGACCTCGACGGGCAAGTCGTGGACTACGCACAACAGCTGTAGGGCTTGACGTACCGCCTCATTGTCATCGACCACCAGAACGCGCATGTCTAGAGCGTAGCAGGGCTCTCCAACGGACAGGTGTCCGGCCGAATTCCGACACCTGTCCGACTGCTCCACCATTTCTCTGCTTCAACCATCACAGAAGTCGGCACGCGACCTGCTGTACAGGGACCCGTCTTCCAATGGAGGAGTCATGTTCCGAATCTGTCTTGCCGCCCTCTTCATGGCCTGTGCTGACCCCAATCGCGCTCCCCAAACCACAGGAGATCTCTCCTGGGAGCCGTGTCCACTCCGCGCCGACGAACGCGGACAGCCCACCCAGTGCACGACCACCGCCATGCCCTTGTGGTGGGATGACCCCGAAGGCGACACGGTCGAGTTGTTTGCCCAGCGCCACTTGTCCGCCGGCGGTGAGCGAGTGCTCTGGCTCTTGCCGGGAGGCCCCGGGCAGACGGGTGCCGTGTACGAGGATATCATCAAGCGCTTGGCGAGCCGGTTGCCCGAAACCGATCTGTATGTGTTCGAACATCGAGGGGTCGGTCGTTCAAGCCGCTTGGGCTGTCCGCTTCAAGAAGCGCCCGATAGTGAAGACGGCATCGACGTCAGCCCCAACGAATGGCCGAATTGTCTGGAGTCTGTTGTCACCGAAGTGGGTGATGACCTGGCTGCCTACTCGAGTCAAGCGGCAGCGGACGACCTGGCCGAGTGGATTCGCCTGACCGCCGAGGGGCGTGAGGTCTATGTGTACGGAGCATCGTACGGCACGACCCTTGCCCATCGATTCTTGCAGCGGCATCCTGACCTGGCCGATGGCGTGATCCTTGATTCGCTGGCCCTCGACGTCGACCATCGGGTGTACGACTCCGAATTCGATGAGGTCGCGCGGCGCGTGTTCGACGCGTGCAGCGATGACGATCGATGCACCGAAGCCATGGGTCCCGACGCAACGGCTGAGGCTGAAGCCATTCGAGATCGAGTCGACCAGGGGAGCTGCTCCGCCATCGATGGAACGACGCTACGGCGGGGCGCCGCAGCATTTGCCGCCGACCCATCCATGCGAGGCTTTATGCCTGCTTTGTACCATCGCTCCGGCCGGTGCACCGAAGACGACGCCGACGATCTCACACGTCTCCGCAATCTCTTCGAGGGCGCGGAGCCCCATTACACCGAAACCCTCTATAGTCCTGTGCTGTTCGCAAACATCGAGCTGTCGGAACAGTGGCCGGAGCCGTGGCCATCGCTCGCGGACCTGGAAGCCGCGGAAGCGGAGACCCTGGCGAGCTTTGGTCTAGGGGCTCGACAGCGTCCGTTGCTCGACATCTGGCCGAGGTACCCCTTTGATTATTCGGCAGACAACGCCCTTGCCGACACCACTACCCCCATGTTGCTCCTGCACGGTGACCTCGACCCCCTGACACCACCCTGGCGCGCCGAATCGGCTCGGGACCATTTTACCGCTCCCGGCCAGCACTTTGTTCGGTTCCCCCGCGGGTCGCATGTGCTGTTGGGCACCACCCCCGCGCCAGGCGGAGACTGTGCGACGGAACTCCTGGCGGACTTCCTCGACGAGCCGATGACCCGGCCCGATGCCTCATGCGCAGAGGAGACGACGGAATTGGACTTTGATGGTGCACCGCTGCGGAGCTGGCTCTTGTTCAGCGATTGCAGTCGGTACGGAAACGGCTGCGGTGGCGGCCAGGCGTCGATGAGCCTTGTTCCATTGGCGTTGGCCCTGTTCCGGCGGCGGCGTGGCTCCGCGAGGAGCGCAAGCCGTCGCATGCCGAGTTGAACTGCCACTAAGACGTCCCTCAAACAGGTTGCGATAACGTTGAAGGTGAGCGACGACCTCGAAATGTCGGCCACAAATCCAAGGCCTCATGCGTCTTATCGACGAGAGACGTAGGGGCGCCAAGACCACAAGCGCACAACCGGCCCGCGAGAATTGAGGAAGCGCAGCATTTGCCAAACCAAGCACCGCATCGAGCCAGGGCCAGCGCCGGAAATCAGCACTATCAACTTTGAATCACTCATATGCCTGCGGGCCAACAAGCCACACCAGCCAGCAACTTGCCTTGCAGGTGAAGACAAGCTCATGTATGGTGCTCCACAAACATGGGCTCGGCCTACCGATCCGCACTTGGCTATGCCACCACGAGGAGATTGTCATGCAGCGACGCCAGTTTCTCACTTCCGTCGCGGCGCTGGGGGCTGCCACCCCGCTAAACGCAGCCTGGGCGGAGGCTCGAACCACCGATCCCCGGCTCGTTGTTTTCGTCCTCATGGGCGCACTCGATGGCCTCACTGCGATACCCGCACACGGCGACCCTCACTACAGACAGGTTCGCAGAGACCTTGCCCTTCCCCCACCAGGGGCCAAGGGTGGGCCCGTCAACCTTGACGGAACGTTCGGGCTCCATCCATCAATGGCTCCACTGTATCCGCTTTACCAGCAACGGCAGTTGCTCGTGGCACACGCGATCGGGATGCCATATCGCGAATCGTCACACGCGCGCGGCCAGCGCATTCTCGAGGGAGGAACGAATCGGCTTTCATCGTTACGTACCGGCTGGCTGACGCGTGCATTAGGTTCGAACGCGAAAACCGTGGTCGTGGGACGAAAGGTCCCTCTTTTGATTCAGGGGCGCACCCAAACAAGCCTCCTAAATCCGCATGCCACACAAGCTATGGAGTGCAACACTGATGATACGCCTCGCTCGCGAGTTTCGCCGTTCAGCAAATGGGAGCGTTCGCTCCTCGCCTCGGCCCGAATTGTCGGTCACCAGCTCAGCGAGCCCCACGGCGTACGTAGCGCCGTCTTCCTCCTTGGCGGATGGGACACCCACACTCATCAAGCCGACGGTTACGAACATAAGCTCGCTCTTCTGTCCCACGCCATTCTCGCCATGAAGCGGCAGATGTCAGAAGAGGTCTGGCGCCAAAGTACCCTGTTGGGTGTTACAGAATTCGGCCGAAGCGTGGTACCTAACAATTATGGCGGAACCGACCATGGGATGGGCTCCCTTGCGCTTCTCGCCGGTGGTGCTGTTGCCGGGGGAAGAGTCCTGACTGACTGGCCAGGGTTATCGCCAAAGCGGCTCATTGGTGGCGAGCACCTTCGTCCGACCCACGACCTGAGAGGGCTCCTCAAAGGAGTGCTCCATGATCACATGAACGTCAGCATGAAACGTCTGGAGCACTTTGTCTTTCCGGGAAGTCGAGGTGTTGCGATTTTGCCTGACCTCATCAGGCCTCGGCCAGCATTAAATCCCGTAGACTCAACCCCCAGAGATGACCGCCGCGATGCACGAAAGCACCGTCGATGGCATCGGAAGAACCTTCGAAAGCACTAAGCCGCCGCCTTCATTCGCCTGGCGATCCGGCCGCCTGGCGGAGCGTCCGAGCCTTTGGCTTCAGTTCTCGAGAGTCCAGAATTCTCAGGTTTTGCTGGATTCGTTTCGCGTAGGTGGGATAGCGTCGGTGGTCGGGAAACCGTACCATCAAACCTAAGGACAGCTCGTCAGCGCTTCGAAGATCCGAAGTTGCTATCCGTGCTTCGATCCCCTTGTCTGGGTCGGTTCGATCCGCGTACACCACAGTGAATGGGGTCTGCCAGTCTTCACTGGTACCCTTCCCGGCCAATTGAGTCAGCGGCACGCGAACCCGCACCGTGCCGTCGCCGCCCGACTCTACGTCGGGCAGTGTGACCGTGTCGTCAGCCACGTCTTGCAGCCATTGCCGGTGTGCTGGACCCGATTCAGGGATGCCAATCCCTAGTTTCCGGCGTGTCTTGTCACAGGCCTGAGTTTTCGGACACCAGATCACCTCCAGATGCTCCAATTGCTCCAGTTCATGACGAAGCGGTCTCATTGCAGTTCGCACTGGCTGGTCATCCTTAACGGATACGTAGATATCGATGTGTTGGGCATCCACCTGCGATGCGGCCACGGTAAGTTCGACGCCCTCCGAGTCCTTCTTTGATTCGCCATCACCAAGCAGACGGCTCACCTTTGAGTTGGGAGGAGCTAATCCCGGGGGCCCAATGACAGCAACAGCAGTCTCGGAGGTCTGAATCACCTCACCCTCATTCCCATAATCGCTCCATTGCCTGATGCGACGAAGGTTAATCCAATCAATCGAACCACTATCTGCAGTCCACCCTCCGGAAGCCCATGACTCATGAACAACCTCCAGCTGCCCGCCCACCGGAGCAACCATCGCGCTGAAGGTCGCAGAACCTTGATAGACGGTCACTCGCGCGACGGCGGGAAGTACCAGATCAAAATCAGGGACAATCGCTATTGGTGAACATGCCCGTTCGAACTCCATCACCCATCTTCGGCCATCCTCTTCAACCACGTACCAAGAAGCCGGCCCGGGCTTCGGTCCGCATAAGAAGGCGAATTTCTCGTCGTTCTTCCCGTCGCCATCCAAGTCAGTGAGTCCCCAATTGGTAATTCGGAGCCCATCTGATTCAGCAAGGGCAGGAAGCCACTTTTCGAAGGACGGGCCCCGAGCTTGCGCAGAGATGGAGAACAGCGATGCAGTGGCAAGGATGAGCAGCATGCAAAGACGATAGCACATCAGGTGCAGACCTTGGTGACGGTGAACTGGCATGAGCGGACAAGGACTCAGAATTCGCTGCATTCCCTTTCCTAGGGCTCGTATGGTGGGGTCGGGAACGGAGGCGTCGGGAGATCGCTCAAATCCAAGGTAAAAGTATCTTTTCCGGCCCGAAGGAACTTCTGCTTCTGGAACTCTATGTCAGACAATGGACTACCAGCGGGTTTCGGTCCAATTAGGGTGTCGATACTGAGCACATACCCGCGCGGGCCCCGATAGAATCCGTACTGTTCCGCGGGCGTGTTTGGAGGAAAGTTCTCAACGAAATTAATCGACTGCTTCAGATCGTTAAATGTATTCGAGAGCGCATCTACCTTATTGGTGATCCCGCTAATCAACCGCATCTGGTTATCGTCGTTCCAGCTACCGAATCTGTCGTCCCAAACCAAACTACCATCGGCATCCTTCGCGTGTTCATAGGCCGTCCTTGCCAATTGGCCAGCCGTGGCAGTGTTGTTGTTGTAGTCAATAATCAGAGATGGTTGATTGACATGGATCCGAAACAGCAGAGCAACCGCACGCTCCGAGGTAAAGACATCACCGATGGTGATATCGCGTTCAGCGCCGGTAGTTCGATTCAGCTTTCCCGAGTTGGTTGGTGGATTCCCCGGTATGAGATTGTCACCGGTACTCTCGATTTGCTCATCTCCCACACTCGGTACCCCCCAGGGGGTCGAGAGCAAATCACGAAGCCGTATCCGCGCCATATCCCACATTTGCTGGTTGAACAAGGGCATCGTGCGGGCGGCCATTTGGAACCGGTAGACCCAGTGGTACGTTCGAAAATAGAAGTGAGCCCCCTCACGATTCTCAGCCGTCACCACATTGTTGTAGGTGCGGGTTGAGTTCGCTGCGGTACCGTAATTACCACCGTAGATCGGTCGATTACTCCAGTCTTCCTGACTGAGCGTCACCCAATTGACGTATTTTCGATGCTCTGGAGAGAAGAGATCTCTCCCCGTCACCAATCCATCATCTCGATTAATCCATGAAAATTCAACGTCGAGCCCAAAAAACTGGCATGCATCAGCGAACGTATCAGGCGCAAACTGTTTGAGATACGCTAGGAATCCACCCAGCTCTCCCGCACGCTCGTAGTTCACATTCTGGGTATGAGGCCGTCCGAGGGTCCAGTGACAGAGCCCTAGGGATAGATATGCCGTGTCCCAGGTGTTGACAGAATCAAAGAAACCGAGATTCTCCACTTCCGAAAGCACCCGAACAACTTTGAATGTGCTGTGCCGAGCTTCCTTTCCGGGGGCAGGATCGCCGGAGTTTCCCGGGTTACCCATCAATGCCGCTTCATTTTCCCCGAATAGGCCCATAGGCAGAACTTCAGTCGCACCTGCATCTGTCCCTCGCCAAGCCTCTTTGTATGCCGATGTCGGCCCCCCAAAGTCCACATTCGGGGAAGTGCCCTCAAACCAGTACGCACAGTGAATGAGCTTCATTTGGTTTGGATCCCCGGCCTCTTCCGTCAGTCGAACAGCCGGGATGTCGTAGTATCCGGAAAGATCCAACACTCTACCGAAACGTTCGAAGATGGAGATATCGATCGCAGGCGTAGGGCTATCGACCGCCCAAGCCGCAGGATAGAGGTGGGGATTCCAAAGATTGTCCGGAGTATGCGTAGGCGCATTCAGAGGCGTGAACGATGGATAGCTGTTCAGATTCACTGAAACACCGGTGGACGGCTCAATGACGACGGGGCACCGCCAATCATTGGCCAACCAGTGATGAAGAATGACGCGCGTGGCCGTGTTGAGCTTGCCAGAGACAGGGCCGAGATAGATCATCAGATTCTCTTGAGAGGATAGACGAGTCACATAGCGGCCCGCCCCAGCGGCCTCGTGGGCCACAAACGGCATCTTGGCATAGATTTGAAACTCGCGAACCGCCCACTCTGCCAGATGATCGAAAGACTCTGGGTTGTTTCCAGTCGCATCCGGCTCGATGATGCCGAAACCCAGCGTGGAAAGATGCTGCCTCAAGGTGGCGATGTGGTTGGATCCACCCGGGTGGGGTGCCCCCCCATACTGCGCCTGCCCCGTGCCCGGGAAGTTATCCGTGTCCCCCCATTGCAATAGGTGCCCCCCGTAGTCCGCTGCCCCTGGCAGCTCCTCCGGAAAGCAAGCCTGTAAAACTGGAAGACCCATCTTCTTCGAGACGGTGGATGCGCCAAAGGTGTTTGTCTTGACATCGGCAGTTGCAGCGGCCTCCGGAGTGTCTCGGTACTCCGAAGCCAGTGCAATCATGAGCTCGTCATCCTGAAGGATCAACGCTTGACTGGGAGCGGACAACCGCACCGGTCGACGAACAAGTCGATCGAGGTAGCGCGCCGCCATGCGAGCCGCAGTCTTGGGAAATCTCAGGAGGTTGAAGAGGTCGATGCGAACGTCAGCCGCATTGGCAAGGTTATCCAAGTTCGTCCGTCGCGTCTCACGCGCCGTACTGGCCCGGGTTCGATGCCACTCATTACCAGTCTGAATCTCAACCCAGCTCGTGTATGTAGAGTTTGGATCGTTTGGATTCGGACCTGTAATCATCGCGAGGACGGGAATCGAAATCTGTGCAATCCCGAGACGTTGGAGGCGCTCGCTTTGAGGGTCATACCAAGCCGATTCACCGTTGAGTTCCTGCGCAGCTAACCGGAGCTTGCTTCGGCGACCCCGCCACCCTTCGGCGGAGGCACGACTCAGGTTGTTGAAAATGACGGCCCCCAGGAGACGCGGCGGTACATCTGTTGCGTCAGAGATCGCCGCTGACTCGACAAAGGGAAGCAAACCTCTGACAAATTCCTTTGCGACCTCCGCGTCTCCCGCAATCGCGCCAATGGACGATCGACGCGTCGGACGAGATCCATCATAGAAGAGGGACTGCAACGGCAGGGGCGCGGCAACGGCCTCTTGCTGCAGCGAAAGCGTGGCGAGAACGGTTTGTCCATCGAGGATCTCAACCCGGATAAGGTGAGTCCCCTGTGTTTCAATCAGCAGACCCTCCGCTTTGAAGCCAAAGCTGTCTGGCTGCGAGAAGACACCCTCGGTCGTTGTGCTCTGGATCGTCCCGTTTGGGAGCGTCACCCTAAAGTCGTAGGTCAGGTTCGCGGCTGAATAGGCGGAATCTACCACAAAGACAAAGTAGTCTACGTAATATCCGACGGGCAAGGGGCCCGAAAGGGTGCTGATCAACGCAAATTGCGGTGGCGCACCATTGCCAGGATGAACATCCGCCTCCCCAAGGTCACCGGGCTCAAAGCCAGCTGGAAGGCGAGATTCTGTTACTCTTACGGACATCTTGGCCCTCAGGCGGAAGGGTTGAACTTGCGTTGCAGGTCAAGCGTGCCTTAAGTATGCTGCCAAACGCAAGCTCGCATTTCCGAAGAAATCCTGGTTGGCGAGGGCACCATGAAAGCTGAAACAGATCACCGAGGTTGCCTATAATGCAAGCTGCCAAGCCATCACTAGGAGGCATTCTGGTCCTTGAGGTTGGCGACCTCATTAGACCGTTGACATCCCTGTCCTCGGTGCAAGATGCCGAAGCGCTGCTCCGGGAACTTGGGTGGCGCTTGCCCACAGCCGCTGCCGCAATCGCGAACCAATTCAGCACGCTGAGTGACGACGTCGACGACGTTGTGGCCGCCGCGGATAGCCTATTCCAAGCCCTATCGAGTGGGGTTGGTGAGGTGTCGGCGACCTTCGCGTTGCTCGACGAAGTCACGACACTGGTGACGACCCTGAAGGCTATCGCGACTACGGCCAGCAACGGCATTCCCACCGAGGCGGGATTGGGTGCTCACCTGATCCCCAGGTTCTTGAATCTCCTCGTCGTGGAATATCTGAGGGAGGAGCGCCCTCCAATCTTTGCGCTGTTCACAGCGTTGGGCCTCATCGACGAAACGGAGACGATCGACTCTGAGGATCCGGCAGACACATGGGCGGTGCCGTATACCCGTCGGGACGTCCACTGGGAACGCTTCGGGGACGTTCTCTTCGACATTGAAGCTGTCGTAAAAACAGCCTACGACCTAAATAGTAACGCTATCGAGGCGAAGCTCATCGCGGCACTCCGGCGAGCCATGCGCGCCGTAGGAATCCCAGGCGGGATGTACGAGCAGCATCCCGACATTGCCACAGCGCTTGGACAACCCGCCGGGACCCAAGAGCTTCGAATTCCCATTCACAAAGGTGGGCAATGGCCAACACAGTACTTTGAGGGTGGCTTAGGGATCTCCTTGCCCAAAGCCAACGGCGTGGTCGACGGGATTGCATTCGTCCCCTACTTCTCCGGACTCTGGGCACTAGGTTCCGGGCCAGCTGCCAATATAGGTGGTTGGTCCTTTAGTCTCACGGCCGAGCCGGGTCGCATCGGGACCATTACCACGGGTACGATCGACGTCGGCGCAAGCGCAGCGATTGTGATCCGCGCGAATCCCCCCAACGGCGAACCTCCGGTCCAGTTCCACTCGGACCTGATCGACACGACTACTCCACTCTCCCTGCGGGTCGCCGCGGAGTTGACACGCGCTGAGCCTGACAACGAGCCAGTACGCCTACTCGGGGACCCCAACGGCACCCGCCTGACCATGGATAGCTTTACGATCCGTGGCAACCTCGACGCCGACACTACGGGTCTCGAACTCAGGGCGGAAGCCGAGCTGAAAGACCTTACCTTTTTTCTCGAGGTGGGCGGCGGGTTCATTGGCTCTATGGTGCCAGTGGGAGGTCTGGAAGCCTCCCTCAGCATCACTGGGGCTTGGTCTTCCAGCACAGGCTTCTCGGTCCAAGGGTCCGCGGACCTGGCGTTCGGATTGGACATCCCGATCAACCGCTCGATCGCTGGAATTGTCACGCTCGACGCTGTGCATCTTCGAATTGGCCTCGACCCCCTCTCCAAGACCTTGGAAGCGTCACTAACCCTGTCCGCCTTCGGATCACTGGGTCCATTCAGCGCGTTTGTCGATCGGATTGGGGTCAGTTCGGAACTTGGGTTTTCCGATAGTGCGGGCGGCTCGCTTGGCCCGCTCGAACTCGTCGGCCCGAGCTACCATCCCCCCTCCGGGGTCGGGCTGTCGATGGCCGAGACGGACTTCATCCGTGGCTCCGGATTCCTGACACGAACAGGCGGCCGATACACCGGGGCACTCGCACTCGAAATCGCCGAAGTCGGGATTCAAGGGATCACGATCATCGACACAGAGCTGCCCAACCAACCCGATGGTTGGGCATTCTTCGCTTCGCTCTCCCTGATGTTCCCAAGCATCCCATTGGGCTTTGGATTCACGCTCAACGGTGTTGGCGGCCTCATTGCCATCAACCGCGGATTCAATCCCTTCAAGCTCGCCGAAGGCCTGCGAACCGGCGCCGTCGACGCCCTTCTGTTCCCAGACGATCCCCTAGGCGACGCCAACCAACTCATCTCCCAAATCGATGAATACTTCCCGATCAAGCAAGGGAACGTCGTCATCGGGCCCATTGTGGAGCTCGGCTGGGGGACTCCAACAATCCTAGTTGCCCAACTCGGCTTCATCGTCAGCCTCCCTGAGGGGATCGTTGCGGTGATGGGGTCGGTTTCGGCATCACTGCCAAACCCCAGTGCCTCCCTCCTGACCCTCAACATGGATGCGCTAGGCGTCGTCGACATCCCTGGCGGCACCTTTTCACTCCTAGCCTCGCTCTACGATTCACGACTGCTCGCCAAGATCGACCTCAGCGGCGACATGGCGATGTACTTGCGATGGTCGAGGCAGCCGTACTTCCTGCTCTCCGTCGGCGGCTACCACCCCGCCTTCCAGCCCGAAAACGTTCCGTCGGTCATGCAGAGCCTCCGACGCATGAGGGCATCCATCGAAGTCGGCTCCCTCGTCGACGTCTCGATCGAGGCCTACTTCGCCATCACTCCGAACACGGTACAGTTCGGGGCGGCCTTGCATCTTCAAGCCGTGCTCGACATCGGGATCACCACGTTTAGCGCGGTAGGTTGGTTCTCGTTCGACATCCTGATCACCTTCTCACCGTTCCGCATTGCAGCCACCGTATCCGCAGGAGTCGGCATCTTTGCTGGCAACAAGGAGTTGCTGGGTGTTGAGCTGTACCTTCATCTTGAAGGACCCAAGCCCTGGTACGCCGAAGGGTTGGCACGATTCAAGTTCTTTGGCTTCCCAGTAGAGTTCGAGTTCGAAGTCGGCGAGAAGGCACTGGATGAAACCGCGCCCGTGGCACAACTCCGGTCCGAGACCATGGCGAGCATTACCAATCCGAACTCTTGGCGAGAGTCCAAACCAACATCAGGCGTGCAGTCAAATCTGACCTTTGAAGACCCTGGTGACGACGGCGACATTCTGTGGCTAAGGCCTGACCGATCGCTGTCGGTGGTCCAGAGCATTGCACCTCTAAACAAAGACATCGAGATCTTTGGACAGGCCATTCCGCTCCCAAGCGATCGGCGCCTCAACATTACCGGAGTCGGCATCAACAATGAGCCGTTCCCCTACGACACGGTCACGGAGTGGTTCGCTCCCGCACAGTACGAAAAGCTGAAGCGAAAAGAGAAGCTCGCCAGGGCTTCGTTTGAAGAAATGGTGGGTGGTGTGAGCTTTGGCGATGCAAGCATCGACGCTTCGAACGAAGAAGGGCATTGGGTCTCGGTCAGCACCTCCTACGAAGAGATCGTGGATCAAGAGGGCAATCCCCACCCGGTCATTGTCGAGGGTGTAGAGGGTTCGCTGGCCAACAGCGTGGGCATCGGTGCGGCGGCGAAAACCAAGCCACTTGCCGCACATGGTGAAGGCACCTTCGATGTCATGCCCACGACCTACACCATTATCTCGACCGTCGACGGGATGGTGGCGGAATGGGTCTTTGAGCAAACCGGGGTCAACCCCGCGGCGTTGACCCAAGGCGAGGCCCTGCAGACCCTGGCCCAGATTGCTGTCAGTTCTGCCAGAAACTTGGCTGTTGTCCCAGCCGCTACGGTCATGGAGTAGGCATGAGCACAGATTTGACGTTCTTCCCCTGGATTCGAAGGGGATTTGCCCGGTTCATTGATACCATGGACGACGGCACGTACGAAATCTCACGTGATCAATCGCTAACCGCCTACATCGAGATTGACGGCAACAAGGCAAACACCACCTTCTCGGTGCGGCCACCCGATCAGGTTCGTTCGATCGATACCTCACAGGTCCTCCGTCGCTACCCGTCACCGAATACGCCTGATGCCGAATCCGGGTACTTTCCGCACATCGAGTTCGTTGCCCCCGACCTCCCTTGGGCCGTCACCCCACTCGCTCCCTCAGATGCCGGACGACTACGGCCATGGCTCGCACTGGTTTGTGTGGAAGAGGCGAATCTGACCTTCGCGCCAGGAGCCGGAGAACAACCCGCTCAACTTACAACGACCAACGCCGAACTTCCTCCATCCAACGAGACGTACGGATGGGCACATGTCCAGAGCAGCATCGACAACTCTACCAGCTTCTCGATCCAGAGAACTGCCACCATCGATGCGGTCGACAACACGCCAGGAACGGTGCGATCACGACTAATCTGCCCCCGTCGGCTCAAACCCAACACGGCTTATCGTGCCGCCGTGGTCCACACCCTAAGCGCCGACGGAGACACGCTGAAGCCGGCATGGGGTCCCGGTTCTGATTTTGAGGGCGAGACGACCTCAGTGACGCTCCGCGTCCTCGACTCTTGGACCTTCCGAACGGGTGAGGCGGGCTCATTTGAAGAATTGGTCGGTCGGTTGGGCCCGGCTGATGAGAGTGTCACCATCGGGGTGCGACCCGTCGATATGAGTGAGCCAGGCTCCATCCCTGTCAGCTGGAATCCGCCCGTCTTTGTGGACTATGCCGGTGCCATGATGGACAACGGAACGGTACCAACGGATTTGCAGGGTAACGCTGGCCAATTCGAAGGTCCAGTGCGCGACCTTCTCAACCAGGGTTCATCAATCCTCATCGATGAACCCGACTCCGATGACCCAGTAGTCACCATTCCCTTCTATGGCGCCTATGCTGCCGACAACCACCAGGTTCCGGCAAGTGGATGGCAGCGCGAACTCAACCTGTCGCCCGCAAACCGGATGGCTGCGGGTCTGGGAGCCGATGTCGTTCGCACACATCAGGAGCGCTTCATGGCGGAAGCATGGACCCAGGCAGGGGCCATCCGAGAGGCGAACCGGGAGCTTTCGTTGTCTCGCCTCCGCGCAGAGGTCTCCCGCACCACAAAGCAACGCGGTAGGCTCATGACATCCTACGATTTGGGTACCGTGTTTCGGTCGCAGCTCGCCTACACCCGTGTGGGCCCCGGACAATCCCCAACGCAGTACGTTCAATCGTCAACGGCTCCCACCGCCATGATGAGTCCCGCATTCATGCGTACCGTCCGACCTGGCGGGGTCATGGAGACCACCGCAAGAAAGCGGTTTCCCAATGCAGGATTCAGTGCACTCCGCGAGGGGTTTCAGCTTTTTGAAACCGAACAATGGCTCGAGCCCCCGGACTTCCCCCCGGCACCTGCAGCGCCCATCGGAACCGTTCGGTCCGCAGGGCGACTGGCCGGCGCGAATTACCCAGATGCACCGGACATCACGCCCGCACCGACCGCCCCCGAACCGTTCTCACCCGAACTCGTTCGTACGGCATTCGAGAGCCAGGTGTGGCCAATGCGGACCGCGCGCGTACGAATCACTACGCGCATCCCCGCGCTGGCTACCTTCATTCCACCCGCACTTGCGGTTCCCAACCAGGATGCCGAACTCCCTACCAGAATTCGACTTGGGCCACGAATCGATGAAGCCCTGATGTGGCTGCTCTCGGAACGGTCCTACGACCTCTTGATTCCAGGGGTGACGGAATTTCCGACCAATGCGGTGCGCGCCCTTCGCGCAAATCCTACTTTTGTCGCATCATTCCTGGCCGGCGCCAACCACGAGATGACACGGGAACTGCTGTGGCGTGAGTTCCCAGCAACCCCCGGTTCAACCACGTTTCGTCGGTTCTGGGATCGACCCGACACCTCGTCCCACGACATCACCGACCTCTCCACATGGGCTAGCGCCGAGCAACTCGAAGACCTGGGCGCAGGTGGAGGCGAAGCACTGGTCATCCTCATTCGCGGCGATGTGGTTCGACAGTACCCTTCTGTTCGCTTCATGGTTGGAAAGACTGGCGAAGCCGAATTCAAGCTTCCCGTGTTTGGTGGAAATCTCGGGGAGGACCTTCGGTTCCTCGCCTTTGATGAGGTAGATCCGACGGTAGCTTTGGATCCGGGAAGTGGTTGGCAATTGATGATTGAGGAACCACCAACCGAACCCCGATTTGGATTGGATCTACAAGATCCGGATGACCTTCTGGCCTGGAGTGACCTGACCTGGGGACATCTCGATGACCAAGGGGATTTCATAATGATCGGAGAGTCGTTCCCCTCAAGCTTCAACGCCCCCGAAGGCGATGGCGTTGCACCGTGGGGGGGTAACGGAGCCAACATGGCACAAATCACGTTCCAAAATCCAGTCCGCCGTCTCATGAATCTCAGTCAACTTGCAGGGACGAGCAATTGAGCACCGAACCAAACTTCTCGTCGCTTGAGCCCTCGTGGCCGTTGGCTCTGCTTCCGGTTCGGCTTGAAGCCAGGTACCTGGGTGACAATCTTCTTGTTCGTATCTACCCCGACAGAATTCACGCCGATGCGCACAACCCGGTCCTGACACCCAGCGAAGTCCAGATGGGTGAGGCGTACTGGCAGACTGTTTGGGGATACGTCGACGCATCGGTCGTTACCGAGGCGCGAGAGTGGCTTGCAACTCAGGTTGGCGCCCATCGCGCTCCCTTCGTCATTTCACAAACGACCCCCACCAACCTTACGCACACCCCACGCCCCGCAAATCCAGTATTCGGAAACGTATCCACGGGTCGGGCACCTCCCGTGTTCGCGAGGCTGCTACCGGACTACTGGATGGTCCGGGTCTACGACGCCGACAAGAACTTGCGATGGACCGGATTCACGAATCCGGTTGATCAAAACCTCGTAATGGCACCTAATCTCCAGGAGTTCTCCGAGGTGGATTCGAGTGGCCAACCTCGGGAAGCAGTAGATGCCTGGCTTGAGGACCAAAATGCATCGTGGAACATCAACTTTGCGGAAGCCGAGACCAAAGGGATGGCTATCACGATTCCGCGGGCCAGCATTCCCGACTTCATTGGACTTCTCCTCGTTGTCGGTGTGCGAGCGAATCGCGATCCCATCAACGAAGCCGAGGCGCTCGACCATCAGTTTCACGCCCATCGATATACGCGCGGACTCGACTTTCTGCCCCAAGGGACGCCCACCAACAACACAGACACCGCCCGTTCTGGTATCTCACTTGATAGTCCCGATGTCGATAGGTTGGTCCTCCTCGACGGTCAGACCCCTACCTTTACCGCGGCAGATCGCCGGGCCGAGTACGAACTCGACAACTCTAAACTCTACCGCATCTCTGCGGCCGATGCACTTTCAATCGCGCTTGGAAGGCCCGACCCTGGCGCACTCGATCAGCTAGAGCACTCGGCCTGGAACGACGGAGAGGAAGCGTGGGCATTTCACCGGAGCGTCTGGCCAGCTGCGTTTCCCCACTACCTCGACGTCTACATGGCGAAGCGCACAGAGATCCCGTTCATAAATGAGCGTGACGAGTTGACACGGTGGGCGGAGCAGTGGGTGCGAGGAGGCGCGGCCCTACCGGTTCTACGAGTGGGTGAAATGCCTTACGGTGTGCTCCCTGTCACCCATCGTCCTCGCACCTTGCCAGGAGCAACACACTTCCACCACAAGGTGGAGGACTTCCTCCGCCCGGCCTTCGACTTCTGGCGGAACAGCAAAGCCCCTGCACTCGACCCTGACGCAACGGATAGTGTACCGTCGGGAGGCGGCGCGACATCGGTTGTGATCGCATCAGAGGTCATGGCTTCCGTCCCTCATCCCTTCAACTTGCAACTTCGTCGCGCCGTTCGAAATGATGACAGGGGACGTTGGACAACGCTCCTGGAATACTTTCACGACAATTTGATCGGATTCAATATCGCCAATACTTGGGTCTATACAAGACGACCATCCGTAGAGATCTTCCCCCCTGGCTCTGACGCCATCAGCATCAACACACAATATGATTTGATGGACAACCAGTGGCGCTCGGAGATTCTGGCGTACGCACCTGCGGGTACGGATCCCGGCGAAGCCACCGACCTTCTAAATGTACTGGACGATGATGTACTACCCCTGCTCTACACAAGATGGAGGGTATACGAGTTTGCTCCTGAGTTTCTTCGCAATCTCTGGATTGAGCATGCCGGTTTTGGCAGTCTTGATAGCCTCCTCGCAGCCGACTATACCTACGACACACACGCAGAACCTGTCCATGACGTGGTCGCAGTAAATGGCAATCTCGTAGATGTCCAGAATCGGATTGAAACGTACATCAATAATCTGAATGGGTACATCGCAGGTACAATGACGGTCGACCGAGAGCGGGCGCTCGTCGCACAGAGCCACTCGCTCCTGATTCATATCCTCGACCACGCGTACCAATACGAAAACGACCTCCAAAAGCTCGTGGATACACTCACTGTGGTGAAGGCGACTACGGAGCGGCAAGACCTCCCTGATGTCATTGCGCACGTCGACCGCTTGCTACGTGAAGCGATTAGTGTCAACACCCTCCGCATCGACGCCTGGTTGACAAGCATAGCCAACCGGAAACTTGCCGCGATGAGACAAGAACAGTCGCATGGAATTCATCTTGGTGGCTACGGCTGGCTCGTCGACCTTGAGCCGAGTGATACCGACAAACCGACCCAAGGCTTTCTGCATACGCCAAGCCTGAGTCATGCGACGACCGCAGCGGTCTTGCGTGCCGGTTGGAGTGCGTTTGGGACAGGAGATCAGGCCTCCCCCCTTGCGGTAAACCTTTCCGGAGACCGCGTCTTGGGCGGACAGTGGATCCTTGACGCGGTCCGCAACGGACAAGACATCGGCGAGCTTCTCGGCGCTCGATTCGAGCGTTGGCTCCATGATGAGCACGCCGATGTCCATATTGAAACTGTACGTTCGGAGGCTCTCGCTGCCGTGGGGCGCAATGGTGAGCCCCCCACTCAGATTGTTGACGGGCTGTTGTTGGCTCGCGCAACCCTGGATCACGATCTGACGCCGCACGAATTCGCCATGAAGAGTGCACTTGGCGGAATGGCTGCGGTCGTTCAAGAGAAGGCTGCCCTGCTAGCAAACGACCTCGACGCCGTTGCAGACTTGCTGATGACGCAATCCATTCACTCCCTAGCGCAAGGGAACAACGAAACGGCTGCAGCAGCGATGGCCGCGATGGGCGGAGGTGACGGGGGGGTCCCTAAAGTGGAAGCCACCCAAACCCGGCAGGCGGCTCAACTCATGCGCGTTCGTGTGATTGCAACCTGGAACCCACCTTCCCCTTCCCCTCCCGCAACCGAGGTGCTTCGCTCTGCGAACCCCGGCCTATGGAACTGGCTCTTACAGCAACTTCCTCCTGCCAGCGGGGTGTTCTTCGAACAGTCCATCTTGGATGACGATGGCTCGGTCATCAGCACCCAGATCCTGTCACTCAGTCAAACGCCTCTTCCCATCGGTCAAGCAGCCTTCATGACGAGCGCGGAGGCAACACAGCAGGGATCCCGTCTGGGAAAAGCGATTCGAGCGCTGGCCGCACAAACGGCGGGAGTTCCGGTCGCGCAGGTCGTGCTAAACACGGGTGTAGCGGGCAACTTCAATATCGACGAATTCGGCATCATGGCCGCATGCCTCGTCGATGCACTGGGACGAGCACGTGGGCTACAGGACGAGGACCTCAAAGCACCCGGAGATCAGTCCGTTCAAACAAATCCTGATCTCCAGGACCTCGCCAAT
>JBCCQY010000009.1:0-98556 GCA_039208735.1 Myxococcota bacterium
CTTGGGTCCGGGACCTGGGATCGACGGAAGGCACTCGGGTCAATGGCCAACCCATCGACGGGCGCACCGTGCTTGAGCCAAGCGATTTGGTGGGCATCGGTCAACACCTGCTGCGCGTCCATTCCTCGGCTGACCGAACGGCTGCGCCCGGGCCCGCGCTTGCTGAAGCGCTCGCGCACTTGCCCGAGGACCTGGCCCAACGGCTCCGTGCAGAAGCCCTCGCCGATCGTTGGGAGGCCGATGCGTGGCGCAGCTTGGTGTCGGATCCCGGAGCGTGGCTCGATCACATCGACGACCGCGAGGCCTTGCTGGCCTCGATCGAAGCGCAGCTCGAGGCGTGGGGCGTGGCAGACCAGTTGGGGACGATCGACGACGACTTTGCCGCACGCTCCCTTCCTTCCAGCCTTGGTGCGGCCGTAAAACGACGGGTCCAGGCCCTCCAACGATGGGTGGGGCCTTTGCTCACCCGCGCGGTGCCCGTTCGCGACCTACGAACCGCAACCAAGCGGTTTCAACTCGGCCAGCTGGCTCGGGCGCTCGAAGCGACCGGGGGCAATCGAGCCCAAGCGGCCGAGCGCCTCGGTGTTTCCCGCCAGTTCATTTACCGGCTCCTCGACCACGAAGAGTCCTAGCGGGGCTCGCGCAGTTAAGGGGGCGGCGCCAATTGGAGGCCTGCGTGCTCGTTGTCCTTACCTCCCTTGCCGCGTCCAACGCCTCCGCCACCGACATTGGAATCCGTCGTACGCTAGGCGTGGGGGCGATTGTCGGCACCACGACAGGGGCCACCGGTCGGGTGTACCTCGGGGGCCCGCGTCCTTCGTTGGATTTCGCGTTTGGCTTGACGAGCGGGGCAGGGGTCTACGACGCCGTGTTTGGGCACGTCACCGTGAACTACCGCGTCGCCTTGACCGATGTGGGCGACCAGTTCGCGTGGCGGGTGGGGCTGGGAACGTTCGTGACCACGCGCGATGCCGCTGAAGATGATGGGGCCGCGGCATTCGGCCTCCGGGTGCCCCTCGGCATCGATATTGACCATGCCAAGGTGCCCTTGCAGTTGAGCGTCGAAGTTTCGCCGGTGAGTGTGTCGGTCACGCCAACGACGCGGTTCGGGCTCGATGCGGGCCTTGCCTTACGCTACTACCTGTGAGCTTGCCAGGACGGACCACGCCATGACCGATCATTCCGATCCCTTCGCGCCCTCCTCGGGGGTTCCCGTCAAGGCGGCCGCCAGTCCCGACTGGCTCGCGCTGCGCGATGAAGTCACCCAACGGTGGGAGTTGGCCGGCCACGAGGTGAAGGCGGCGCTCGAACAGACGCTTGTGGTGGCGTTCCTTGGTTCGGCGTCGTCGGGCAAGGACTCGGCCATCAAGGCGCTGTTTGGCATGGACTTTGGGCAGATCGATCCCATTCCTGGGTCCACCGACCGGGTTCGGGTGGCGCCGGTTGACGCGCAACGGCAGGTCCATGTGGTCAACGCACCCGGCTTTGGCGACCTGCGAACCTCGGTCCAGCTCCAGGCCGAGAGCGTGCTTGAGCAGCTCGACATTGCGGTCTACGTGGTGAACGCAGATGGCGGCGCGACCATCGACGAAAAGAACGACCTCGACCGCATTCGAGCGTTGAACCGCCCTACGCTGGTGTGTTTCAACAAGATCGATCTCATTCGGCCCGAGCAACGCGACGCTCACATCAAGGCGAGCCTCGTGCAGCTTGGGGTGAGTGACGACCAGGCCGTGGTCACGGCGTTCGACCCGATGCCGGCGCTGTCACCAGATCCCATTGGGGTCGAGGCGGTGATTCACTGGATCCATCACCAGCTGAAGGACTCCGGTAAGGCGCTGTTGTTTGCGAAGAACCTTCGTAACAAAACAGCCGCCTGTGAACCCATCATCCAAGCGGCGGCCAAACGGGCCGCGTTGGCCGGTGCGTTGCCGATTCCGGGCGCCGACATGACGGCGGTCATGGCGGTTCAGGTGGGCATGATCACCGAGATTGCGGCCGTGTTCGACCGTCAGATTGACCAAGAGGTCATCCTCTTCGTCATCGCCGAGGCGTTGGCCGGATCGACCAAGGGCTTTGTGCGTTGGGCGGTGAATGCCGTGAAAGCAGCTGGGTTGTTGCCTGGAGGCCAGGTCGCGACGATGGCCACGAGCGCGTTGGGAGCGACGATTGCGGGCGCCACCACCTACGGAGTGGGCAAGGCCGCCATCGCCTTTCTCCAGAACGACGGCAAGCTCACGGGCGCCCAGCTTCGCGACGTGTTCGACTCGGAGGCGTTCAAGTACCACGAGCGGGTCGACAAGTCGTCGTGAGCAGCGAGCTGACCGAACTCCTTCGCAAGTGCCATCGCGACGAGCTGTTGCCGTTGGCTGAAGCGATTGGCATCAAGCCCGAGGGCATGACGGTTCGCCAGCTCGCCACGGCCATCGACGTACGGTTGCGCCATCGTGCGGCCAATGACCTTGAGAACCTGATCTTTCGTGGTGGGAACGGGCCCCCCTATGTGGACATGCTGCGTCGGGTGGGCCGTCGGCTGGGCCTCGATGTGGGCTACGATGCAGCACTCGCGGAACAAGCGATCGCTCGCGAACACACTCGCCAAACGTGGCATTTGCTGCCGGATCGGGAACGCGAAGCACGCTGGGAACAGTCGTTTAGCGACACCCCAGCGCCCGAGTTTGGCGACCAGGCCTTGGCCTTGCTCGAAAAGAAGTACCACCGCGGACTGGGCTGGCATCTCACCCAGTTGGCGACGAATCCGCCGATTCCCATGCCCGCGGGTTGCCTCATCGTCCCGTGGCTCATGCGGCCTCGCTACGACATTGTCGAGCCCGCCATCCTCGAGATTGCACGGTTGCGGCAGACTGTCCGGTATCGAGTCACGATCGGCATCGTAGGCTCGCCCTCGACGGGGAAGGACGCTGCCATCAACGCGTTGTTCGGCATCAACACGGGAAATGTGAGCCCGGTGGCCGGTTCGACGAAGCACGTTGAGATCCGACGGCTCGAGGGGCCTACTGCGTTGTACCTCGTGAATACGCCAGGGATGGGCGACGTGATGGAGTCCGTGAGGGCCGAAGCCAAAGAGATCCTCGACCACATCGACATTTACCTCTACCTGGTGAACGCCCAAGGGGGCGTTCAGGCCCGAGAACTGGCGGATTACCAAGAGTGTGTGGCGACCGGGCGGCCGGTGCTTGCGGTGGTCAACAAGATCGACACGCTGCGGCAGGAAGACCGAGAGCGGTACCTCGCCGACGCGCGGACCAAACTCCGGGCCCCCGATGACAGCTTTGTCTCGGCCGCCTTTGACCCGTTGCCCCAGTTGGCTCCCGGTCCCTTGGGGTTGGCCAATGTTCGAGGTTGGATCACCGATCAGCTGGTTCAGCTCGGCAAGGACCCGGCGGAATTGCCATGGGTCGACGCGGCGTAGATCGGATGGGTCCGATACCCTCCTGCCGGGAGGGCCATGCATGAGGCGACTCGCGATGCTGCTCATCGGTGCATGCACGACCACGACCGAACCTGCCCTCGACCAGCCGCTGAGTGAGGGAGATCGGCAGGCCGCGGTGCAGTTCGGCACCACACTCACCCAACCCTCTCCCCCCGCCATTGTCTGTTCGACGCACCAAGGCTGGTTGACCCACCTGGCCGCCACGACCGACGATCCCGCTACTGCGGCGGCTGCGCTAACGGGGTTGGCCGAGTGTTCGACAACGTGGCACGAGCCCGATGTGCGGCGTGCCCTCGCTCGATGGTGGTCTCAGCCGACGCCCGTGTTGGCCAAAGGGCTGATCGCGGTGGCGGATCCGTTGGTCGCCACCTCGGAGCCAGATGATCCCGTCGTGCGAGGAATGGTGCGGTTGGCCTCCTTGCACCCCGAACTTGCAGTGAAGCTGGCCGCCCTGGAATCGCTGGACCGCCGGGCATGGGGTCGAGAGCCCGAGGTGGCCTCGGCATTCATCGATGCGATGCTGGCGGTTCGGCAGCCGGTGCTCACCGCGACCGTCCTCCACTGGCTTCGGTTTGAGGCGTCTGAGGTTCACTTCCAGGTTCAGCCCCGGTTGCGGGCCGCGGCGACCCTGGCCCTTCGCGACATCGATCCCGGTGTGCGCGGTCGGGCTGCCCTCGCGTTGGCTAGGTTGGCGGGTGATGATCCACAGATTTTGGCCTTGGTGCGTGAACGGCTGGCCGATCCGCACCCGTTCACCCGCGCCGCTGCGGCCAAGGCACTGGCCGATCTCGCCCAAGAGACCTTGGTGCACGATCTTGTGCCGCTGTTGGACGACCATGCCGCCACGACGTGGCGCTCGCGGCCGTTCGCGCGGCTCGATGGAACGACGGACCGCATTCGGTTTGTCGCGTCTCCCCATGAACGGGTCGATGAAGCCGTATTGATCGGCCTGCAGCGACTAACGGCGGATCTTGCGCGACCGTATGTCATCCGTTCGATCGATCCGACCTATGCGGAGTTGGACCTTCTGTCGGCTACGCGTGACGCTAAAGCATGGTACCAGGCGGCGTACGGCGAGGAGTCGCCGCCGGAGGAGGGCGGTTGAACCGTCAGAGCGTGATCGTGACTGTCATCGCAGGCCTCGTTCTCCTGGGGCTCGCGTTGTTGTTGTACGGCGGTGGAGGGACAGACCAGCCCCAGCCGATTCCCAGCCAAGGCCCCCGCAGCGCGAAAGCGGCGAAGCGGCCCGATTCGGCCAAACGGATCGATGCGGCCAAGCTCATTCGCAAGCGTGCGATTCCCGACGATCGGCGCGCGGCCCCTGCAGGTGCGCCCAACGTCGTGTTCGTGGTGGCGTCGACCCAGCGCCGCGACCAGTGGACGGTCTACGGGGGGCCGGAAAACACGACACCGTTTCTCGCCGAGCGCGTGCGCGCAGCCGGGGTCTGGTTTGAGGATGCCCTGGCCGTCTCGGTTGACCCTCACCCCACGACCGCGGCCCTGCTCACCGGTCGCTATCCGCATGCACTCGGCGTGGTGGAGCTTCGCGAAAAGCTGAATGTGCGACGCACCCCCAACGCGGCCACGACATTGGCCGAGGTGTTTGCGGATTCAGGCTGGTTTACGATGGGACTGTCGGCCAACCACCACGCCAATACGCGAGCGGGGCTTTCGCAGGGTTTCGATTGGTTCCGCAACAGCCAGCCCTTTTCGCTGAAGCTTGGCGCCCGCATCGATGCGCGCAACCTCGTTCGCATCGCCCTCGACCGGTTGTCGCGGCGTAACGAGTCGGAAAAAGCGCGGCCTCTGTACCTACAGCTCGCCCTGGTGGATTCGCACAAGCCGTTTCGGGTGCCACCCGCCGAGTACAATGCGTTTGAGGCGCCGGAACACGATGTGGCGCCGTACCGGGCCACCGTGCGCCGACTCGATGACGCCCTGCGGTTCCTCGTGGACGGCCTCGGCAAGCAGGGTATCGATGAGTCGAACACCCTCTTTGTCGTGGTCGCGGACCATGGCGAGGGCCTGTCGATGCCTGAATCGCACCGGTTCCAGCACGGTTTTGTGCTCTACGAATCTTCGGTGCGCATTCCGTGGGTGATGTGGGGCCATACGTTGCCCAAGGGCCGTGCCGTGCCCGGGCTGGCGTCTCAGATCGATGTCGTGCCGACCGTGCTGGATTGGCTCGGACTTGAGGTGCCAGCCGCCGTGGATGGGTCGAGCCACGCGAGCGCCGTGCGGGAGGGAACGACCCAGCGCGATCAGGCCTATGCCGACGCCACCTACCGAGGCATTCATCGTGCGTCGATCTGGACGACCGACCGACAGTGCCAGCGTGATTTTGGCAGTCTGCAGAACCTCGAAGATGACAGCTTTGTCGACGGGTGCTTCGATCGCAAGACCGACCCGGAATTCACGGCCTCATTCGTCGATGATGACCTGATGGCCAAACTCGATGAGCTGCACGAAACGTTGGCTGCCTTGGCCGACGCTCCAGCGAATTAGGAAGTTTAGGGCTGGCGAACCAAGGTGAACCAATTGCCCAGGCTATTGCCGTACTTGGTCGCAAGCCCGATGACCACATCGTCTGAGACGCGACGGAGGTAGTCTCGGGTGTGGAAGTAGACGAGAAGCTGAAGTCCTAGCCAGTTGGGACGCAGCCACGGCCAGTGCTCGGGCACCGAGTCCGTGGGTCGCTGGTGGTAGTCGATGACCACCGAGCTGTGTTCGAATTCCTCGTCGTCGCACGCCCGGGTAATGAAGTAGCCCGGCCCGATGAACGGCGTGAAGGGCGAGTCGTTGTAGCCGCCGATGCGGCCATCCGGCAGGCGAACCATGGGTTTGCGGAAACGGCGACCGAACCGAGGCAGCGGCAGGGTGTTGAATCCGTGCCAGATGACCGGTTCGCCCACCGGAACGTCACGCGGAACCAAGTCTTCCACCGTCAGTGGCGAATTGTCGGCGGCCTGTTCCCACATGCGTCGCTGGTCCGCCTTCGTGAGCGACTCGAGGAACTCCATCCGTTGGGGTAAACCCGCCGCGTTCAGGGCGGCCACGAGGCCCTCGCCATCGCCCGACACGAGAGGTTTCCAGGCCTCGGGTGCAGCGGGGACAAGCGGTTCGGCCAGGCTGGTTGGCGTCATGGCAACTCACTCCTGAGAAGAAGGTATCGCCCTCCGCGCGACGAAGTCGACACGCATTGTCGCGGCGTACCTCGAAATCCATCGGGTCATCGACAGACGATGTGTAGACGAATGTCCGTTCTTCAGAGCGAGGCCATGGCGAGCTGCAGGACCGCCTCGCCAACGCCGGCGGCGAAGGTGTCGGGATCGAACGACGGATCGAGCGCGTCGGCCCATTGGACGACCTGCACTGCGCCATGGGCCTGCGCCCAACCCAGCAGAGCGCGGCGACGGACTTCTTCGGGGGGTAGCGTGGGATTGGCGGCCGCGAAGGCGGCCATCAGGTTGCCGAAAGCGCGCATCGCCGTCTCTTTCAGCGGGACGGAGGCGACCTCGGGGACTTCCTCGGGTGACACGCGAAACATCACCGCGTAGTGAGTGGGGTGCTCCAGCGCGAAGCGAACGTATACCGAGGCCATCTCGCGAAGCAGCGCGGCTCCGTCAGGCGCTTCGATGGTAGCCTGGGCGCGCATCAACGACTCGAAACCCTCGCACGCGACGGTCGCCAGCAACGTCGTCTTGTCCTGAAAGTGGTGGTAAGGGGCCGCGGCGGTGACTCCGGCCCGACGGGCTACCGCGCGGAGCGACAGTGCCTCGGGGGAGGTCTCAGCCACGAGGGCGAGGGCGGCGTCGAGCAACGCTCGTCGCAGGTCGCCATGGTGTTGTCCTCTTCGCCTTGCCATGCACCCTGTTTGAACACTGTTCGACGTAGAGATCAAGAGATGACCCGCCCCGAAGCTACGCGTTCGCCGGACTCCATCTCACGATGCCAAGGTGACCGTATGGAGGGCGGCGATGGCGAGGTTGCAGAGGACCACGGGGTTCGTCGTCGTGCCGACCGTGAATGGCGTGGTCACCTTGTAGAAGATCTGGATGGCCAGCAATGCGGTCGTCATACGCAGATCACCGATGAACAACAGCGCTACCGACGCGACCAAGATGGCTGCGTAGATCGAAAGCAGGATGCCGCGAGCGTGGGTCCGTGGGCCATACGCATCGGACACCCACGCGGCATTGGACAGAAGCGACGCACAAACCGGAATCAGCACGAGAATGTTGACGACGAGCGAGACGATGTACATGTGCGCTCCTGCGCGTTGATGGGGTCGAGGCGCACTGAGGACGTACATCCGTGTCCGCGGGAGAGCCATGATGAACGGTGTAAAAATAATAAACACTGTTCATTAGACCTTTCATCAATTTTGATGGAACGCTGAACGACCGGCGTCTGGGCTGTCCGATACGCGGAACCCAACTCGGAGTGCGCCATGTCTCGTTCGTCCATCGCTTTGGCCATTGGTTTGTTCGTTCCCATCCTTCTTGCATGTGGTGGGTTCGGCGGCGGTTCATCCGGTGCGCCTATTGGCACCTCGTTGCAGGGCACGCTGTTCTTCAACCGGGCGGAGCCGCTTGAAAAGGTGCAGGTCGTCTCCCTTGAGCTTGGCCGTGCGCCTGTCGATCAATGACGCCGAGGGGTTCGTCAACCCGGTGTCGGAGTGTCAGAAGCTCGATGTCATCACCCCTGACTTCTTCGCCCCCGCGTTGAGTCCTGACGGTTCTCGCGTTGCCGTCACCAATACGGCCATCCCAAGCCCGAAAGCTGCCGTTGGCCGGCGTGGCGTACGCTCCCAAGGGCAACCAGATTGCCTTCATCTCTGCCGATCCACTTGAAGAATCCTAACAAATCGAAGGTTCGGGCTATTCGATTTTCGTCTACGACGAGGGGCAGATCGAAGACATTCGGCTGCCCTTCATTCCTGGCGCGCCACTCGACTGGGCTCCGTAGAGAAGGTGGCTTCCTGACCCAGCGGCGCATAGGCCCAGGCATGGCTCACATCGTGATGTACGCTGCGACCTCGGCGATTGCCGCAGCGGTCGCCCGTCGGTTGGCCGCGAGGGGCGACGCGCTCTATCTGATCGCGCGAGACCCGGCGAAGCTCGCTGTCTTGCAGGCTGAACTCGGTGAGGCAGTGCGGGGCGTCGACGCCGAGGCTGGCGTGGCCCCCTCCGAACGATGGGCCCGCGCCACGCAAGCGCTGGGAACCGTGGATGCGGTGTTGATGGCGCAGGGTCACCTGCCGGATCAGCTCGAGACGGAGCGTTCCGCGCTGGCGATGCGTGCGACCTTCGATGCGAACCTCACCGATGTCGTGGCTCAACTGCTTCCGGTCGCCGATGCCCTCGAGGCCCAAGGTCGAGGTACGCTCGCCGTCATCACCAGCGTTGCCGGCATGCGAGGGCGGCCGAGGAACTTCACCTATGGGGCAGCCAAGGCTGGACTCTCGACCTGGCTACGAGGACTGCGCTCTCGCCTATGGCCGTCGGGTGCACGGGTCGTTGACCTCCGGCCGGGGCCTGTCGTCACCCCCATGACCGAGGGACACCCGCGTAATCCCCTATTTGCAACCCCCGAAGGCATCGCGGGCCCCATCGTGCGCGCCCTCGACCGAGGAGGGCCCAGAGTGGTCTACCTTCCTGCATACTGGGGGCCCATCATGGCCGTGATACGCCGTTTACCGGAGTGGCTCTTCCAACGGTTTGGATTTCTCGCGGGGCGTTGATGTCGATCATGACGGATGATGTGGCGTTTTGGCGAGTGCAGAAGCTGGATCTCGCCTGATCCTGAACCCATCCGGCTCTTCCCATAGGGTCATCTGGCTCAAACAAGCGCCCGCCTTTGAAGGCGGACGCTATACCGGCTGAAGACTAGCTACGGCCGAAAATGTCCGAAGCCTCGTAGGCGAGCTGGGCATTCGACTTGCCGACCTTGGTTTCATGACGGCGATCGGCGGCCTGCTCGGCGGGAGCAGGCGCTTCGGCCTCTCGCTCCAGAATCACACGGGCGACCTCCGACAGCTCGACCACGTATGCGGGGCCGAAGTGCAGCGCCGACGACTCGGGGTCCGGTCGCTCAGGCTGAGGGAGTGATGGGGGTGCGGTCGGTTCGACCGCGGTGAGTTCCATGGTGACCTCCATGAAACCGGTCGTCGGATCGATGCGAGTCTTCTTGTAGGGTTAGCCGCCGACCTCGAAGGATGGCAGGCTCTGAGGCATAGACCAGAGTTTCGCAAGTCGACCGAACTCGGGGTTGCCCGTGCGTCGGAAGTACACAAACCATACGGCCCCGTGGATGGTCATGTTCACCTCGCGGAGCTGCGCTCGAATGGCCTCGAGCGTCGGTTCGCGCTCCGTCCGCAAGAACGCGGCAAGTTTGGGGTGGGTCTCGGTCAGTTGCGGCAGGGCCTCCGCGGTGTCACGCCCTTCCTGTTCGTTGTGGAGGAAGTCGAGCACCTCACCCGGTCCATTGAGTCGCTCACCCTTGGGGGTGGCCCAGGCACGGTCGGCCTCGGTCGCACCGTCAGAGAGGGCCACGAACAGCTCGAGCCCTCCGCCACTGGCACTGGCGCTCCGCAAGCGTTCGAGGTCGCCGGCCACGAGGGCCACGTTGGCGAACAGGTTGGCCGAATCGGCGTTGGGCTCGTCCAACGCCAAGGCTTCGGTAAGCCGGGTCCATTCGGCCTCGAGCCCACTCGGATCGTCGTGCAACCGCAGCATGTCAGCCATCGTGAACAGCGAGGGGTCGACGTCGGGCAACTGATCCGCAATGGCGGTGCCCGAATGCTTGCGATGCTTCAGGATGCACACGAACAGGTCGGCGCCCTCGGAGGCTAGCGTCTCGTCGAGTTCGAAGGCACGCCGGATGTGCTGCTCGGCCGATTCAAGATTGTCGCCACGCAGCAACTCGTCAAACGCCATGGCGTAGTGGGCCCTCGCGTAATCTGGATCGCGAGAAAGCGACTCTGCGAGCCAGCGGGTGGACACCTCACCCTCGGTGATGCGGCCCGCGAGGTACGCATCCATGGCGGAGTCGGGGTTCGCTTCGGCCCGGGCCACATACGCGTCCTGCACGGCCGTGTCTCGGCCTTGCGCATCTTGACAGAATCGATGTCGCTCGACCGTCTCGAAGGGGCCTGTGAGCCAGCTGGCACAGACGTCGGCGGGGGTCCGTTCGGGGGTGAGCACACCCATCGCAACCGAAAGGACCTGTCGGTCGGTCACCCCGTCGTAGGCCGCCGATACTGCGTACGCCATTGCGGCTTCCGGACCCGCGTTCTCGAAGAGGTAGACAATCAGTCGGCTCGGACTTTCCTCGGTGATGGCCGACAAGTGCGAGTTGATGATCGTGTCGCCTTCGGACACCGACTTCGAATCGGGCGGTTCGCGGAACACGTAATCGACGCTTTCAACCTGATTCACTCGGCCAAAGAGGGGCTCGTCATCGGGCGGGGTCAGGGGGCCGTAGTTGATGTGGTCGATCACGAGAAGCTGGCGAGCACCCACATTGTAGATTGTGTCTTTCCAAGTGCCGGCGCCCAGGTCGAGCCGGACCTCTTCGAAGGGAGCCGATTCGCCTGGAAACGTTGCGGTGATGAGGGTCGACCGGGCGGCGAGGCGCACCTCTTGATGGGTCTTCGGTTCGAGGGTCCACGAATGGTCGACCGTGTCGAGAACCACGGGCCTTGAAAACCCATTGTAAAACACCACATCAGCGCGTGTAGAGGAGTCGAAGAGGCCCCAGCCAATCGAACCCAACACCATTGTCGCTACGGCCCCCCACAAGAACAAGGGAATGCGCACCCAACCAGGATTCGGCGTCTTAGCCAGGAAGTACCAACCGTCGTCCTCGGACGGCGCGACCAGATAGGAACCCAAGGGAATCACGGGCAAGTACAGGAACGTGAACCACAACGTGCCGATGGAGGTGCCGTCTTCGCCCTTCTCGGCGCTTCCGTACAGGCGCGTGCCAATGCCGTTGAACGTGAACATGCTGGGGGCTTTGGTCAGGGGCGAGGTCCAAAGGCGCCGAAGGTCCAGGTAACGACGAATGCGCTTCTGACGGGCCGGATCGCGGACGGTCTTGAGGTGCTTTTTCAGCTCGGCGCGGGCACGCATGCCTTTGCCTTCTTGGTGAAGATTGACGACCCGCTCAGGAAACAGGTCGAGGTCGTCTTCCTCCACCATGATCGCCTGAAGCGTCGTCAGTTCTGCTTCTGACATGTTGAATGCTCTCCATTTCCCGTTGAGAAGCTCTTGTCTCGTTTGGTCATGGAGCACAACGTGCGCGGACGGATTTTGTCCGACTCTTGGGTTGTTTTGGAATTAGCTTATTCGTTCGGGAGGCTCTCGCCACGGCACGGCCACCGGAGCCATTCGTTCATCAACCAACCGGCGGGCTTGTGCCAGTGTCGTGACGTCTTCCGCAGCGAGCCACCACGCCGCTTGCGCACTTCCTTGCGTCTCGGTGGCCACCGTGACCGTGAGGTGAGCCCCCGCGACCTCAAAGTGGTGGTTGGCCCCGTCGCGGGTCATCGAAAAGCGTTCCTGGAGCCGGTCGAGCACCGGCAACGGAAGGGTGGTGCGTGGATGCCGAAGCCAAATGCGGTTGGCATGGCGATGGACCGGGGCCCGCAGTCGGTCCGTCGGGGTCGCGTCGTAGGAGCGGAAGCGGAGTGGCGTCCAGTCGATTTGGTAGTACCTGGCAATCCAGTCGAAAACCATCTCGGAGAGGCTGTCATAGGCGCGAACCCATGCATCGTTGCCCGGGATCCAGAACAGTTCGGCATTGTCGACCCAAATCGTGGGGTCGGGGTCTGGCCCAACTTCGAAGGCGAGCAGGAAGTTGCCTTGATTTTCGTAGATGAGGGGCACCAAGGTGCGGCCTTCGGGCATCCCCCGGTAGCGCCCATGGCGTTCCCGGTCGCTTTCCGCGAGGGCTCGCAGGGATGAGACGGGCAATGGCACTTCGTCGTTGCTGTAGTTCGCCCAGAGGTCGGGCAGCGGAACGTCCCAGATCGACCCGTCGGGGAGGGGAACCGCGACTCGAGTTGTGTAGAGCGCCCGCACGGTGGTGGGCAACGTGAAGGGCAAGTCGGGACCGGTTTCGTCGAGAGCGTCAGGCTCGACGCGCCCTTTGGCGCCCAGCAGGTGAAACACGTTCTCGAACGGCGACAGGCCCATCATCCCCCTGTGTCTACCTAAGGAAGTCTGTCGGCGGTCGTCGGGGCTTTCGGAGGTGGAACTCCGCGACAAACCGCACGTCGTCGTCAAGCGAGCCACTCTGCAGCGTATTGATGACGGGGTCGACAAGAAAGGGTCGTTCGTGAACGACGAAGAAGAAGTGCTCAAAGTCGGGCGCGTCGTCGAGTTTGAAGCTGTAGTCGAGCCAGTCCGCGGATTCGAGGGGGGCCGACTGGCTTTCGGAGTCGGAGGGCAGGTGCACGGTGATGAAGCCTCGACCGTCTTGCGAAAGGATGGCCCCGTAGGAGCCCTCGGTGACGCCAAGGTACCCGACTTGAATGAGGTCACCGTGGTCGAGGCGGTCGCCATCACGAACCCGCAGAATGTCATCTTGCTGCTTTCGCACCATGCGTAAGGTGGGGCCCTTGCAAGGCGGGACGTCTCGTGGGCTGTGGCATCGGGGCACTCCCGCCAGTACGAAACTTAGGCCCGCGAACATGCGCATTGGTTGCTCCTCCGGTCCCTAGGACAACGGAGGCGCGCCGAGCCGTCACTCAGTCGAAGAGGATGTGGAAGCGGGCAAGTGCAGCGCGGAGAAGGTCGTGTTGGCGTGGCTGGAGGCGATCGGCCTTCAACCATTGGGACGTGGTGAAGTAGCCAAGGATAAGGTTCGCCGTATCCATCACTTCATCCACGCCGTGAGGGGCCCAGCTTCTCCAGGAGGCGGGGTCGGCCAGGCCCTCGACGATGAACCGGGTGACGTCGAAGCCGGCCGGTGCCCACCCCGCGTTGGGCCAATCCAGGATGACGGCGCGTCCAGGTTGGAAGATGATGTTTTCGGCATGAAAGTCGGCGTGGCAGAGGACGCCGGGTGCCGACTCGAGGCGATGGACTGCGGTGGCCGCGCGTTGAGGCAGGTCACGAACCATCTCCTCGGCCAACGGAAAATGACGTAGAAGATGGGGGAGCCCGGTCTCGATGCGGGCGCCCATCTCTTCAGCCTTTGGCAGGATGGTACGCAAGCCTTCTGGGGCGGAATCGCTCGGAACGACCCGGGCGATGGCTCGCAAGGCGTCGGCAACCGCGTCCGCACGCTCTGCACCCACTCCCACCACGCAATCTCCAGGGTCTCCGTCGATCCAGTCCATCACCAACCACGCTCCGTCTCGCCGATGAAGCCGCGGCATGTGAACGCCTTCGCACTGGGGCGCCCATCGTGCGTAGAACGCCGCTTCACGGTCGGCGTCGCTCTCCCGATAGGCGTGTTTGACCACCCGATCACCGATGCGCCAGAGCTCGCTGGCCATGCCAAACTGCTCACCGATGCGAACCGCGTTGGGCCAGTCAAGATCGGCGAGGGAGTCGGGAGGATTCGGCCGCTTCAATGGCACTCCAGATGGGTTTGGCCCAAACCTATCCAATTCTGGGTGCGCCGTGGGTGAAGCAAATGCGGCATCCACGATCCGATGCCTGGAGCCCTTGGAGAGCGGATTGTTGACAACAGAGATTCTGGTCCGAACCCCTTTGACGCCTGGAGCTGAACCGTGACGGTAATGGCACAGCCGTACCGTTGACCCTCGGGACATGCGCTGCGCAGCCTGTCTTCGGAAACGGAGGAAGAACCATCATGAGTACGAAGTCGACCTGGCCCGTGAACCGCCGGGGCTTCCTACGCACGGCCCTGGCCGGAACCGCAGTGGCGGCGTTGCCCGTAGAGGCCCTCGCCGCCACGGCTGGGCCGAGTCCCTACGGGGGCCTGGCGGTGCGGGATGGCAGTGGTCTGCTGCTTCCCTCGGGATTCACGGCTCGCGTGGTGGCGGAGTCTGGGCAATCGGTATCTGGGACTTCGTTTGTCTGGCGAGGGGCTCCCGACGGCGCGGCGACGTTCCCCGATGGCTCAGGCGGTTGGTTCCACGCCGTCAACCACGAGCTGTCCAGCGGTGGCGGTGTCTCCGTCCTTCATTTCGACGGCTCGGCCAACGTCATTGATGCGTACTCGATCCTCGACAACACCCGGCGGAATTGTGGGGGCGGCCCAACGCCTTGGGGCACGTGGCTGTCCTGCGAAGAGGTTTCGGACGGCCTGGTCTATGAGTGTGACCCGAGCCAGCCCAGCCAAGGTGTGTCGCGTCCGGCACTGGGTCGCTTCAATCATGAAGCCGTGGCTGTCGACCCGATTGGTGAGCGGCTGTTTCTGACCGAAGACCGTTCGAACGGTCTGCTCTACCGCTTCACCCCGACGACCTATCCCGACCTCACGAGTGGCGTATTGGAGGTCGCGTTCGTCGATAGCCAGGGCAATGTCTCGTGGACGGCGATTCCCGATCCCAGTGCCTCGACCCAGTCGACGCGTACTCAGTTGTCATCGAGCCTCGTGACGCGATTCAATGGCGGTGAAGGCATCTGGTACCAAGACAGCAAGGTCTGGTTTACGACCAAGGGCGACGATGGCGTTTGGGAGTTCGATCTCGTGGCCAATCGCATCACCCGCATCTGGAATGGGGGCTCCCCACTCACCGGCGTGGACAACATTACCGTCGAGCAGGGAACGCAAGACATCTTCGTGGCCGAAGATGGCGGCAACATGGAGATTGTCATCATCGACAATCAGGGCCATGTTGCGCCATTTTTGCGTGTGCCGAACCAAGGCAGCTCGGAAATCACTGGGCCGGTGTTCAACCCAGCCGGTGACCGGATGTACTTCAGCTCTCAGCGAGGCACGAACGGCAACGGCATCACCTACGAGGTCACAGGGCCGTTTCGGGGAACCGGTGCGACGCCGCCCGCGCCGACGCCGACGCCGAGTACGTCCCGGTACGTGTTGCAGAACGTGCGGTACGGAAACTTCCTCACCGAGGTCTCGTCCAACCGCATTGAGCTCACTGCTTCGACGGGAGTGGACTCCGAGTGGGACCTCGTGGCTATCGGGACCAACCGCTTCCACCTCATCAACGTGGCTACCGGTCGGTGGCTCGATAGCGATGGGGGTGGAAATGTGGTGGGAACGTCGAGTTCGCCGGCCTCCGATGATGAATGGGAACTCGATGACTTCGACCAAGGCCGGTACACCCTGCGCAACCTCTCGGCGAACCGCTACCTCGATGCAGATACCGACGATCGCGTGCGGCTGTGGAGCGACCAACAGACCGATGCCCAGTGGCGCTTCTTGCCGGCAGGCCTGCGGCTTGGCGGGCGATTCGTCCTCCTCAACGTCCGCTATGGCAACTACCTCTCCGAAGTTTCGTCCAACCGGATCGAATTGGTGTCATCTGTCGAGAGTCGTGCGGTGTGGCAGGTGATCGAGATCGGAACCAACCGATACCACCTCGTCAATACCGTCACCGGTCGTTGGTTAGATAGCGACGGCGCGGGCAATGTGGTGGGAACCTCGAGTTCGCCCGGTTCGGACGACGAGTGGGAACTCGATGAGTTGGGCATTGGTGAGTACTCGCTGCGCAACTTCTCGGCGAACCGCTACCTTGATGCCGATACCGACGATCGGGTCCGGCTGTGGAGCGACCAGCAGACCGATGCACGGTGGCGTTTCCTGCCCGTGGGCCTGACCTAATTCCTTAGCTTCGGGCCTTGATGAGGAACCAGACCCGAAGCACTTCGGCCACGGACCACGCTTGAGCGATGGCTCCTCGCGGACGCCGCGGGGGGTCTCCGTCGAAGATTTCGGAGATCGAGCCCACCGCGTGTTCAGCGAGGTGGTCGACAAAACCTTCGAGAAGGGCGGCAGCGCGGTCACGGTGACCATGGACCCGAAGGTGCGCCTCCACAAATGGGCCCATCAGCCAGGCCCAAACCGTGCCTTGGTGGTAGGCACCGTCACGTTCCTTGGGGTCGCCTTCGTACCGACCGATGTAGCGCGGATCGTCCGGAGCGAGCGAACGCAACCCCACTGGCGTCCACAAATGACGCTCGACCACGCCGACGACCGCCTTCTGCCTCTCGACCGACAGGGGGCTGTGGTGGAGGGAAACCGCGAAGATCTGGTTTGGGCGAACGGATGCGTCGACCTGAGCCCCGGGTGGGTCGAGGACGTCGGCGCACCCTTCGTCGTCCGAGAGAAAGAACTTGGCGAAATGGGCTTGGACGTTGGCCGCGCGCGCCTGCCAAGGGGCGGCGTCGATACCCCGCGCCTTTGCAAACTCCGCCATGGTCATCAGCGCGTTGTACCAAAGGGCATTGACCTCAACGCACTTGCCCGTGCGGGGCGTGATGACGTGCGGGCCGACCTTGGCGTCCATCCAAGTGAGCTGAATGCCGGGTTCGCCCGAGCGCAAGAGCCCGTCCGCCGGATCCACGCCAATTCCAAACCGGGTGCCCGACTCATGGTGTTCGACGATCGATTCGAGCACGGGGAACAGGTCGTGGATGAGCTGCACATCGCCCGTTGCGGCAAACTGACGGCGAATCGCTTCGAAGTACCACAACGTGGCGTCGACGGTGTTGTACTCGGTGGGCTTGCCTTCATCGGGGAAGCGGTTGGGAAGCATGCCCTGGTCGACGTACGTGGCGTAGCGACGCAACACCTCGTCCGCGAGTTCCGGGCGCCCGACGACGGTGGTGAGCCCGTGAAGCGCGATCATGGTGTCGCGCCCCCAATCGCCAAACCAGGGGTAGCCGGCAATGATGGTGGGGGCGGAGCCGCGTACGACAAACTGGCTTGCCGCCCGGACAAGTTGCTGAATCCAATCGGGCAATGGCGTCGTGACGGTCTTTTGCGCCAAGCTCACACGCGATCGGTCGCGTTCGGCAACGTCCGCGAGGACCTGCTCCGGCGTCGTGTCGAGATCGGCGGGGTCCGCAGCCATGGCGAGACCCGCCGTGCCCCCGGGGTCGATCGTGGTCCGAAGGGTTCCTACGAGCTTGGCATCGCCGACGTGGTCGAGGCCTCGTTCGAGTTCGCGCGCGAGCATGTAGTCGCGGTACCACAGGTCTTGGGGAAAGAGCTTACCGCCAAATGCACGGACCGGAAGGAGCGTAGGATCTGGGTCGTAGCGGTTCCACTCGTAGCTTAGCGAATGAAAACCGCGTCGCTCGGCCAGCAGGCGCACGTCCAGGTAGACGGGCTCGGTCGCCTCGAGGACCCGCCACTGCACCACCGTGGCGTTGTGACCTTGACGCATCGCGATGCGTCGCTCGAGCACCAGGTCCTTGAGATGCCAACGCCAAACCGGAATACTGCCTTCGAGGCGGAACGAGTGGAGGAGTTGGTCCCCACGGGGCCGCACGATGCCCGAGGCCCAACGGTTCGTGGCGAGGTCCCAGGGTTGGCCACCGTAATAGACCACTTCATCGATGCGGGTCGCGAGCACGGTGCGTTGTCGGGGCGGCTCGAGGGCTGCGACAAGTAGGCCATGGTAGCGACGGGTGTGGTTGCCGGCCACGGTACCGCTGGCGAAGCCACCGATGCCGTTGGTGACCAACCACTCGAGACGCTCGGCGCGCGCGAGTTCGCGAAGGGCGTCGTCCTGCCGAGTCCAGGAGAGCTTCGTCAAGCCTCGATCCTCCTTGCGGTTGTGGAGGCTCCCTTCGGGGGCACTACGCAACATACGTCGGAGGCCCGGGTTGTCGAATTGGCGACAGCCGCGATCCCGGTTTGGGTTGACCCCCGTGGTCAACGCTTGCATGGTGAGGCCCGATTTCCGGAGCGCAGCCATGACGACGATCGAGCACCAGCGCCTCGCGGTGAGCCAGGGCGACAGCGGATGGCGCCATTGGGGGCCGTACCTCGCCGAGCGTGCGTGGGGAACGGTTCGGGAGGACTACAGCGCCACCGGCGAGGCGTGGACCTATTTCCCCTTCGAGCACAGCCATCTGCGCGCGTACCGGTGGAACGAAGATGGCCTGGCGGGACTGTGCGATGCAAAGCAACGCGTTTGTTTGGCGTTGGCGCTTTGGAACGGCCACGATCCGGTCCTCAAGGAACGCCTGTTCGGGCTGTCTGGCGTCCAGGGCAACCACGGTGAGGACGGAAAAGAACTGTACTACTTTCTCGATAGTACGCCGTCGCACTCCTACATGCACATGCGCTACAAGTACCCTCAGGAGCGGTTCCCCTACCAGGAGCTGATCGAAGGAAATGCGGCGCGGGGCAAGCACGAGCCCGAACTCGAACTCCTCGATGTGCTGGGTGACGCCTTTCGGGACGGTCGCTATTTCGACGTGGATGTGGTGTACGCAAAGGCGGGCCCGGAAGACATCTGTTGTGTGATCACGGTCCACAACCGGGCGCCCGAGGCGGCCGTTCTGCATGTCCTGCCGCACTTATGGTTCCGCAACACCTGGTCCTGGGAGTCCGGTCGCGCCAGGCCCACCTTGCGACGGTCGGGGGATGGGGTTGAGGCGCGGGAGTCCCACCTGGGCACGCGCCACTGGTACGTCGAAGGGCCTGGCCGCCGCTTTTTGTTTACCGACAACGACACCAATCATGAGCGGCTCAATGGCGTCGCTCAGGCCTCGTTCACCAAAGATGGGATCGGTCGGGCCGTGATCGAGGGCGATGGGGCGGCGGTGGCGGAGGACGGACCCCACACCAAAGTGGCGGCGCACGTGAAGGTCGAGGTCCCGGCTGGAGGGTCGGTCACGGTCCGCTGGCGTTGGACGGATCGGGCCCTATCGGCGCCCTTTGCCGACCTCGCGTCCATCGTGGAACAGCGTCGCGCCGACGCCGATGACTTTTATCGTGCGGTCGCCCCCGAGGGCCTCACCGAGGCCGAGCGCCAGGTTCAGCGGCAGGCCTTCGCGGGATTGATGTGGACGAAACAGTTCTTCCATTTTGACGTTAATGACTGGCTCGACGGAGATCCCGCTCAGCCCGCGCCCCCTCCTCAGCGCCAGCAGGGTCGCAACCGTGAATGGCGACATCTCAACAACGCTGATGTCATCTCGATGCCAGACAGTTGGGAGTACCCTTGGTACGCGGTCTGGGATTTGGCCTTTCACTGTGTCCCTATCGCACAGATTGATCCGGCCTGGGCCAAGGAGCAGCTGATCCTCGTGATGCGCGAGTGGTACATGCACCCAAACGGGCAGATTCCCGCCTATGAATGGGCCTTCGGTGATGTCAATCCGCCGGTTCATGCGTGGGCGGCATTGCAGGTCTACCGTATCGACCAGGCGATCACCGGCACGCCCGATGTGGCGTTTCTGGAACGGGTGCTCCACAAATTGATGCTCAACTTTACCTGGTGGGTCAATCGGAAAGACGACCAGGGCAACAACCTTTTTCAAGGTGGATTTCTAGGCCTCGACAACATCGGGGTGTTCGATCGAAGTCGGCCCCTGCCCACCGGCGGCATGCTGGAACAGGCCGATGGTACAGCTTGGATGGCCGCGTTTAGCCTTGATTTACTTGCGATCAGCCTCGAGGTGGCGTGCCATCGACCGGCCTACGAAGATGTTGCGACCAAGTTCTTTGAGCACTTCGTGTACATCGCCTCGGCCATGAGTCAGGCCCATGGTGGCCTATGGAGTGAGGCCGATGGCTTTTACTACGACGTGCTGCACCTGCCGGATGACTCCAAGGTACCGATGCGACTTCGCTCGTTCGTCGGTCTCATTCCCCTGTTTGCGGTGACGATGATCGATGAAGGGACGCTACAGAAGTTGCCGGAGTTCCGCGAGCGATTGATGTGGTTCGTCGAGCATCGTGCCGAGCTGGTCGAAGGAGTGCTCGTAGACCTTCCCGATCCTGAAGATGGCCGGTGCCTGCTGGCTGTGACGCCGCCGGACCGACTGGCCCGCATCCTCGAGCGCGTCATGGACCCCGAACAATTCCTGGCGGAGCATGGGCTTCGCGCCATGTCCCGCGAACACCTGGAACACCCCTTCGAACTGATGATGGGGGGACAACGGTACCGGGTGACTTACGAGCCAGGAGAATCCACGACGGGCTTGTTCGGTGGAAACTCGAACTGGCGTGGACCCATTTGGTTTCCCGTCAACTACTTGATGGTGGATTCCCTTCGGGAGTATCACCGGTTTTACGGCAATTCTCTCACGTTCAAGGTCCCGTGCTCCGACGACCCGATCACCTTGGAAGCCATGGCCGACGAGATTGGACGTCGTTTGATCACCTTGTTTCTGCCTGATGAAGAGGGCCGGCGCCCGGCGCACGGCGGGGATGCGCTGTACGCCACGTATCCCCACTTCCGTGACTTGGTGCTGTTCTACGAGTACTTCCACGGCGACAACGGACGGGGCATTGGGGCCAGTCACCAAACGGGGTGGACGGCCCTCGTGGCGTCGTTGTTGGATCCCCGAGTGTCTCGGGAGGACGGCTGATGGACCCGGGGTCTGAAACGCCCCTATGACGAGCGTTTGTCGGAACTCATGGTGCAGACCACCATCCATTTGGTCGAAGAGACGGGGGCCTGTATTGGCTATACCCAGTCCGACGAGATCAGTTTGGTACTCGAAAACCGCGAAGGGGAGTTGTATCTCCGGGGGCGGGTGCAAAAACTCACCTCGATCCTCGCCTCCATGGCCACGGCATTCTTCAATCTGAAGGTGCAGGCTTCGATTCCCGAGCGAGCCGAGCGACCGGCCCTCTTCGATTGCCGAGCGTTTGTGGTTCCCAGCCGGGAGGAGGCGGCAAACGTGCTGCTGTGGCGGGAACTCGATGCGACTAAGAACTCGGTATCCATGGCGTCAAGACACCACTATGGCCATGGTGAGCTGATGAACAAGTCCCAATCCGAGATGCAGGATTTGCTGCACGAGGTGGGCGTGAATTGGAACGACTACCCATCGTTCTTCAAACGCGGCACGTTCGTACAACGCCGCAAGGTCTTGCGACCGTTTTCCGACGAAGAACGGGACCATCTTCCCGAAAAGCACGCCGCGCGCACCCAGCCCGACCTCGTGGTTGAGCGCACGACCATTGCACCCGTGGAGATGCCGCCATTTCGGCGGGTCACCAATCGGACCGCCGTCGTCTTCGAAGGGTCACAGCCGGTGGTTGGTCCGTGATCTCTCACTCCAGCCGCTCGCGTCCCACGGGAGTGCGACGTCGTGCGAAGCGTCACCTTCCACCCAGTGGGCATTGGACGCAAGAACCATGGGGCGGGGAACGTAGGCGGCACAGGGGGCGGAAATGCGCCAAGGTTGGTGGAACTTGCCACGCTTCGTGGTGGTCGACGTGTTGCAGTCCTGGCCACGAGATCGGGAAGCGGCACCCGAAGTATTTTCCTGGCTTGGGTGGGCCGCCTGGATTGCGCTGTGTGTCCTCGTAGGGCTTGGGGTGGACGTGGCGGTTGAGGCCGGACTGGGGGTGCAGCGGCCTCGCCTGGTCCCTTCGGCCGCGGTGGTCTTGTTCGCGGGCGTCGTCGCGGTTCGATTGCGGCGTCTCCTACGCTCGGCCGATGAGGTTCAAAGCGCCTTGCGGGGCAGCCTTCATGTTGTTGCGCTGGCTGCATTGGTCCTGGTGGTGTTGCATGTGGGGGCGGTTGAGCTTCATGCGGCAATGCGCCCCACGGAAGTGCAAGGTGTCGCATCGCTCCTCGTCGACGGGTGGGCGAAGGGACTCATCGAGGGCTACGAAGGCTCGATTCCGTTGCCCACCTTGCGAACGCCGGTCGCGCAAGCCGCCGTGGGAGGCCTGCAGCTGGCCTGGGCGGTGACCCTGGTGGTGGCTTGGCTGGCATCGTCAAGGTTTGTGCTTGCGTTTTTCGAGGTGCTCATCCCCGGGTTGCTCGGCGGGGTGGCCCTTGAAGCCACCATGTTGCTCGGTTCCGTCGGCGGGCAGATCGCAGGGTGGTTCGTGAGTTGGGTGGTGCCAAGCTCCTGGTTCGGTCTGGTGGATGCGGTTGAAATTGGAGCCGAGCTTCTCGTCATCTGGGTGCAGGTGTCGTGGGTCGCAGCGGTGGGGTGGCTCCTCGCCAGCGACATCGTGCCTCGGGCCCTCCTGCAGGACCGATGGCCCTTTCTCGACACGGTCCGCGGCCTGTGGGCTTGGTTCTTCACTCGATGAATCGGTCCCACAGCCACGCCTCGAAGGGGCTGCTCACCTGCAGGTGCACGGTGGTTGAGCCCAGGTCCTCGAACACCTGGTTGCCCAATTCGCCGGTTTCGCCAGTGGTGGGTGGGGCAAGGTCCGGCCAACCTGCTTCGATGACGCGGCCGGTTGCGCCGCCGCCTCCTCCGCTATCGGTGACGAACAACCGTCCGTCCGCCGTGAGTTCGACTCCACGCAAGAACGTGAAGGGGCCTACGTCATCGCCCGGTGCAAGGTCTGCGACGTAGGTGGGAGCCATCGTGGGGTCCGAGGTGACGGCGAGCCCCACGCTGCCCTGGTTGGTGGCGATTCCTTCGGTGTGTGCCCAGAGCAGCCACCACTGCCCATCGACCTCTCGTAGGATGGGGCAGTGGGGGACGCCGACCGAACCGGTGGCGGGGAAGCGCCAGACGAAGGTGGGGTCATCGGGCGTAGTGATGTCCCACATCGTAATGCGACCGCTGGCCGGTCGATGGGACACGACGACATAGGTGCGGCCGTTGTAATCGAGTCGTTCGGCACCGTTTGGATTGTCGATAAACTCCGCGTTGTCCGACCCAAGGGTGCGCAACGGTGCATCTGAGCCGCCATCGCCCGCGATCCAGGTGAGCTGATGCGCGAGCGTCTCTACGACAAACACGCTGTTATCAGCTGGATCGCGAATCACGTCATGGGGAAACGCGAAGCCATCGAGGCGGAAGTCGAGGTTCCCGTCGAGATCGACACGTGCGATGCCGCCGGAGCGTCCCCCAGGCCCTCCGCCGCCACCGGTCGTGAACGACAACAGCAAGCCGTTCCCATCAGGACTGGAGCCCTCGGCGCCGCAGGATGCGCAGTTGCCGACGAGTTCAGTCCACGTATGGGACGCGACGGTGGCACCGTCGAGACCGAGGAACGTCACGCCGTTGGCATGGGGAACGACAAGCACGTCTCCTTCGCCTGACCCAGCGGTTGGCGCGACCATCGGGGAGCCCGAGTCGCCCCCCATGCCCTGTGAATCGCTCCCTGCAGAGCATCCCACGACGAACAACAAACTCACGAAATGGCGCATCGAGTGGTCTCCCAACCTGACTTTGTCAGCGGGAAGCTTACGTGCCGTCGGAGTTTGGGTATGCGTTCGTCAGCGTTTGTCAGCTCAGCCGACAGCCTCGGTGAGTCGGGTCCACAGTCGCTTGGCAAACGGCGGACGGAGCTGACGGCGTACGAAGGTTTCACCCAGACGACGTTGGTGGCGGACCGAGCGTTCCCGCCACGCTTCGGGCAGGTACTTCACGGCACTAATGTCGCTCGTGGTGATGGGGTGGAAACCACAAAATTGCAGCGTTCCCCGCACCACCGACCGGTGGGCCGAATCTCGGTAGAGCAAGGAGTAGATGGGGCGAGGGGAGTCCATCGTGACGATGACGTGAGCAGACCGGCCGCGCAGCAGCTTTTCCGGCAGTGGCCACACGTCGGGAAAACGAAACGCGAACCCAGGCAAGAAGGTTCGGTCGAGAAAGCCCTTGAGAAGTGCCGGAGCGGCGCCCCACCACACTGGAAAGGCCAACACGAGATGGTCCGCCCATAGCAGGGCCTTTTGTGCCTCGATCAGGTCGGGTTCGAGGGGCTGGATTTCCGCGTAGCCCTTCCGCAACACTGGATCGAACGTCAGCTCGGACAAGTCGACGACCCGAACGTCCGCGCCCGCCGCCGCAGCGCCTTCGAGGTACGCGTCTGCGAGCGCCCGATTGAAAGCCTCGGGGTTGGGATGGCCGTGGATGAGCAGCACCTTCATGGGATCCTCACGTCGCGCAGCGTATCGATCGATCCCCACATCTGACGTCGCTTGCCAAACCAGGTACCGTACGCCGATGGGCAATCCAACGAAAGCTGAACTCATTTCGGCGCCACCGGGCTCCGTCGACACCCAGGCCCTCCGGTTCGAGGGCCTTCGCGGTGACCCCAGCCGCCACCTCGATCGCGCCGAACTCCTCCGCCGATTGGACGCCTTGCCCGCTGCGCCTCGGGACGAGGGTACGCTCGATCGGTTGCTCGCTCGAGGTCCTGACGGATCCCGCAAGCCCTTGAACTCAGCCATGCTCACCGTGGAAGGAGGGCTTCCGGGAGACCGCTGGGCCGACTCGCCAAAGTACGGGCCGGATTATCAGCTTGCGACCATTCGAACGGATTATGCACGCGTGGTTGCCAATGGCCAAGATTTGGCGCTGCACGGTGACAATCTCTTTGTGTCGCTCGATCTGTCGGCCGACAATCTCCCGATTGGCTCGCAGCTGGCGTTGGGGGATGCTCGGTTGGAGGTGACGCCGGTCGCCCACAACGGTTGCAAGAAATGGGTGCAGCGGTTCGGCTTGGCTGCGATGCAGCTTCACTTGGAGGCCGCGATGCGCCCTCGCAACCTTCGAGGGATCTACTTGCGGGTTGTGGTCGAAGGCGAAGTGAAGGTTGGCGATGGGGTACGGGTGTTGCGTCGAGGCTTTGGACCAACGGGAGAGATCGGATGACCACGGGGTCGTGTCTTTGTGGAGCGGTGCGCTTCGCCATCGACATTGAGCTTCGGCCGGCGGTGGCCTGCCACTGCTCGCAGTGCCGAAAGCAGTCGGGTCACTTCTGGGTGTCGACCGAGGTCGAACGCGATCGGCTCACCATCGAAGGGGAGGACCAGCTCACGTGGTACCGAGCGAGCGCCAAAGTCCGTCGCGGATTTTGTAAGGTCTGCGGCTCGTTTTTGTTCTGGGAACCGCTTCGGGGCAAACGCGTTGCGGTGGCCATGGGGGCCTTGGATTCACCAACGGAAACCCAGCTTGCCCAGCACATCTTTACGGCCGATAAGGGCGACTATTACGAAATTCATGATGGGTTGCCCCAAAACCGCCAGTGAACGAAGGCCCCGCTTCGATTAGGTGCGAGCTGTCCAAGGGGGCCGTCTTGCCATCTTCACCGTGGCGCTTGGGTTTCGTCTTGCTGGTTCTTGGCTGTGAGGGCACGCCGCGGCTCGATGGGCTGGACCGAGCCGCCGCTCACCTTTCGCAAAGCGGGCTTGTCGTTGAGCTGCAGCTCGAGGATCGAAGTGGCGCCGTCACGATCGTCGATACGACGCCGGCTGGGTTGACCCAGCCGCGGGACCCCCAGAATCCGGCCCCCGCGGGGGGCGGAAAGGTGGATGTGACCGATGCAAATGGCAACGTGACGGGAGGTCTGTGGCCGGGCTACGCCGGCGTGGGCTACCTCGACATGGGCAGCGACATTGGTGATGCCATCGCGTTTGACGTCGATGCACCCGTGGCGGGATCGCACCGCTTCACCTTTCGGTTTGCCAATGGCTCGAGTGCGAATCGCCCCATGGCGCTAACGGTGCAAGACGGTCCGTCTGTGCGGCTGGATTTTCCGTCGACGGGAAGCTGGGGCACTTGGCAAGACGCCGAGATCAGCCTTGACTTGACCGAGGGAACGAGCACCCTTCGCCTGGCCAATACGGTGGCCAATGGTCCGAACCTCGACCAGGTGACCGTCACGGGTCCGCCTCCCCCGCTGCCGGATGTCGAGGTGCAGTTCGAAGACCGTACCGGGGTGGTGGTCATCGACGATGTCACCCCCGGAAGCCCCACGCGGCCGCTCGACCCCCAAACTCCTGCGGCCAGTGGGGGAGGCCGTGAGGACGTGGTCGACGCCAATGGCAACGTGATCGGAGGCTTGTGGGGCGGCTACACGGGCGTCGGCTATCTCGACATGGGCGGTGATCCGGGAGACGCCGTCGAGGCTTTCGTCGGCTTCCAGCCTGGCCCCGCGACCCTTGTGGTGCGGTTTGCCAATGGCAGCGCGTCGAATCGACCGATGGATGTGGCGGTCGACGATGGGACGGCGCAGCGCTTGGACTTCCCTCCGACCGGGCGCTGGGACACCTGGCAAGAGGTCGCGCTGGACGTTGACCTCGGGGCCAACACGGCGGTCGTGCGAATGGCCAACCATCTTGGGGGAGGCCCAAATCTGGATCGGCTCGTGGTCACCGCGTTCGTCGATGGAGACGGGGATGGATTGTCGGACGCCGTGGAGTTGCTCACCGAGGGAACCGACCCGAGCTTGGTCGACACCGACGGCGACGGCATTGGGGATGGTCAGGAGGTAACGGCGGGCACCGATCCCACCGACCCGGCGGATCCCATGCCATCCGCTATGGCCCCGCGACCCAACATCGTGTTGATCTTGGCCGACGACTTGGGATGGTCGGACATTGGTGCCTACGGCAGTGAAATCCGAACGCCCCATCTCGACAGCCTCGCCGACCAAGGGCTCCGCTTCACGACCTTCCTCAACACGGCCAAGTGCTTCCCCACGCGCAGTGCCTTGCTCACCGGCGTGTACGCGCAGCAAACGGGGACCGACCGTTCGGCCAACTCGTCGATCTCGAACGCCGTGACCCTGGGTGAGGTGCTGGACGACGCCCAATACACCACGCTGATGTCGGGCAAACACCACGGCCTCGACAATCCCTACGATCGAGGTTTCGACCGCAGCTACGGCTTGCGCGACGGGGCCATCAATTACTTCAATCCAGGGTTGCAGCGGACCGGTGAGCCCGACCCCGCTCGCAAGCGCAATACCCGGTACTGGATGATTGACGATCAGGTGTTCCTGACCCGGGATGCGACCCGACAGTCGACGTTTCCCTCCGATTTCTACATCACCGATGCGTTCACGGACCAAGCCCTCGCGTATCTCGACGACTACGGCCAAGGGCCAGACCCGTTCTTCCTCTACCTGGCCTACACGGCTCCTCACGACCCCTTGCACGCGCCCGCAGCCGATATCGCCCGGTACGATGGGGTCTACGATGTGGGCTACCAGGTCATCCCTGATGCGCGGTACGCGCGGCAGCTTGCCGATGGGCTGCTGACGGCGAGCCAGTTTCCGTTGAGCGCTCCGACCCACCGGGATTGGGGCACGTTGTCGGCCAACGAGCGAGACATCGAGGCGACACGCATGGAGGTGTATGCCGCGATGGTGGACCGCATGGACCAAAACATCGGGCGAATCATCACGAAGCTCCAACAGCTTGGTGTGTACGACAACACCCTCATTCTGTTTGCGTCCGACAACGGGGCTTCAGACGAGGTCGTCGACATTGGGACGGATCCGATCGGAACCATCGGACGTTGGGCCTCACTGCGCGGCGACTGGGCCAACGTGGCTAACACGCCGTTTCGTCGATTCAAGAACCGAACGACGATGGGCGGCATTGCGAGTCCCCTCATTGCCCACTGGCCGAACGGCATTCAAAGCCCCGGTCGAGTGGTGCACGATCCGGTGCACATCGTAGACGTGATGCCCACGTTCCTCGACCTTAGCGGGGCCACCTACCCTCGTCGGTTTGGCAACGAGGACGTCGTTCCGATGCAAGGGGCGAGTTTTGTGCCGCTGTTGCGGAACGAAGCAGGCCGAGTCGCATTGCCTTACTTCTTCGAGTGGCGCAACGACGTCGCCATTGTCAACGGGAACGACAAGCTCGTGCGGAGCGGCAACGGGGCCTGGCAGCTGTATGCCCTGGACCAAGACGCCACCGAAACGACGAACCGAGCCACGCAGGAGCCCCTTCTTCGCGACGAGTTGGCCGACGCATGGACTGCATGGACGACGTGGGCAACGGCAACCCCGCCCGACGCGATCGACGACGCGGTGGTGGCCACGGTGGGCGGCACCACGGTGATCGATGTGCTGGCCAATGATGTGGCTCCGGGAGCGCCCCTCGACGTGGAATCGGTAGCGGTTCATGTCCGACCCGGGGCGGGTGACGTCACCGTGAACCCCGATGGACGCCTGACCTACACGTCGACGGCGACGGCCCCTCTCATCGATCGGCTGTCCTACACGGTTCGCGACCAGGATGGCGCGGTCTCGCATCGCGCGACGGTCACCCTGAACGTGCAGTAGCGGTCAGAGTCGGAACGCGGCGATGGCGAACGATAAGCCGCCGCCGCTGGCCACGAAGAAGACCAAGTCGCCCGGCTCGGGTTGACCAGACTGCACCAGATCGTCAAAGGCCATGGGAATGCACGCCGAGCCTGTGTAGCCGTAGCGGTCCATCACGGTGTGCGCGCGCTCTCGGGGGACCCCCAGTTGGTCCAGGGTCTCGCGGATGCTGTTGATGTTGAGCTGGGTGAACACGTAATGATCGACGTCCATCGGGGTAATGCCGAGCGCTTCGCACTGTTCCCGGATCATGACATCCCAGGTCTGCGGGTTGATCTCCTTGGGGAACTTGTGCACGAAACGGAGCTGGTGGGCACCTTCGGCCAGCACTTCCGCGTCGACCGGTCGGCGCGTGCCTCCGGCGTAGATGCCCATCCAGTCATGGTAGCGGCCCTCGGTGCGCAGTCGGCCGCCCAAGTGCCCCCGACCAGCCTCCTCACTGCCTCGCAGCAGGATCGCGCCCGCCCCATCTGCGAACAGGGTCACCGTCTTTTTGTCCATGGGATCGAGATGACGTGACATCGTGTAGCCCCCGAGCACCAAGACGTTTTGGTACTGCGGGTCGACCGCGATGTACTTCGCAGCCATGTCGAGGCCGATCACGAACGCCGAGCAGGCCGCGTTCACATCGAACGTGCCAGCGTTCGTGGCCTCGAGCCGATGCTGAACCACGGATGCGGTCGAGGGCGACAGATAGTCGGGCGTGTCGGTGGCGAGCACGATGAGATCGAGGTCGGCCGCCGTGAGTCCTCCGCGCTCCAAGGCGACCTGGGCCGCGTGTACGCACAGGTCACTCGTCGCCTGGTCGGGTGCGGCCCAGTAGCGTTGGCGAATCGTGAGGTTTTGGACCAGCCAATCGTCAACGCCAGCCCCAAATCGCTCATCGAAGAACGCGTTGGGAACCAGATGCTCAGGGTGGTAGGCGCCAGTCGCGGCGATGATGGCGTTGCGCACGGGGTCCTCCCGGGTCCGGGGCTGCGGTCGCGGCCCAGCCCATGGTACCGGAGTAATGTGACGCCTGAATCACCTTTTGATAAAACCTGACTCACTCGTCAACTTTCGCCGCGATCGCTGGTGCGAATCTACCCTGCGACCTTGGCTTCCAGCTCCTTGATGCGGGCCTGGGCGCGACGTAGCCGCTGCCGCATCTCTTTGACCTTGGCTTCCCGCTGTGCGAGGTCTTCGGTGGTCGGCAGTGCGGCGATCTGCGTTTTGAGTTCGCTGACTTGTGCGGTGGCTTGTTCGAGGTCGCGGCGTAGCGAGGTGCCTTGACCCTGGGCTTGCTCGAGTTTGGCCAGACGGTTGCGCGCCTCACGAAGCGCCGTTCGCGACCTGGTGAGTTCGGCCTGGGTTCGTTCTGCATTCGCCTGAGCCTGGGTCAGCTCGTCACGCAGCCGCTGCACGCGATTGCGGAGCCGGGTCAGTTCTTCGGCTGGATTCTGCGCTTCTAGCGCCTGGATGCGGGCCTGTGCCCGCTCGAGATCGCGGCACGCCTGGTCGTAGTCGGCCTGGAGCTTGGTGAGCTGGTTGCGCAACCGGGTGCGCGTGTTGGTCAGCTCACTCTGTGAGGCCGTTGCCGTAGCCTGGGCTTGGGAGAGCTGTTCGCGAAGACGCTGCACGCGGTTGCGGAGTCGGGCGACCTCGTCGGCGGAATTTTGGCCTTCGAGGGTTTGAATACGAGCCTGCGCCCGCTCGAGATCGAGGCACGCCTGGTCGTAATCGGCCTGAAGCTTGGCGAGCTGGTCGCGCAGCCGGGTGTTCTGCACTTCGAGGTCCCGGCTGGCGCGCTTGATCTGCTGGAGGCGGTCTTGGGTCCGAGCCAGCTGCCGAGCCACCTCGTCGGCGTGCTGTTGAGCGGCCACGGCGTCGGCCCGGAAGGTTTCTCGCTGGGCCTCCGCTTCGGCGAGTCGCTGACGGAGGTTTCGAGCACGGTTTCGGGCGCGTTCGAGATCGTCAAGCAGGGCCGGCGAGGCCCCCGCTGCGGCGTGCGCTGACTGCAACTCGGTTTCCAGGACTTGAACCCGTCGTTCGGCGCGCTGAAGGTCTTCGATTGAGGGGGCCTGGTTCAACGCCCGTTCGAGTTCGAGATTACGGCGGCGCAACCGTCGGAGTTCCTCGGGGCTGGCTGCCTGCGACAGCAGCTGCTGCTCTAGGTCTTCGGCCCGCGTGAGCGCTCGTTCGTATTCCCCGACGGTGGGGCGGCGCTGTAGTTGGGCGACTTGCCGTTCCAGTTCTGCAATGCGGGCTTGGTTGGGTCCTGGCGGGCTCGATGCCGCCTCGGGGACGGTGTGAACGCACCCCGCCAGGCCGAGCCCCAATCCGAACACCACCATCCAACGAGCCATCCCGACCTCCATTGCGCGGTGGACGGTCGACTGGGCGGGTCCATTCAACCACGCCCAACACCGGTGGTTCACGTCTTCAGAGCGGGGGTCCGTGGTAGGCTTTGCCAAAGCACCACGGGGTGTTCCGCGGTTTGATGCTTACTACTGAAAGAAGAGCAGCTCGTACCCCAGGAAGGAGTAGAAACCGTCGGCGATACCTGGGTTCTGGAAGACCTCGTTGAGGAGGATGGGCACGGCCAAGTTTTCGTCATCCACCACAACGTTGCCGTCGGCGTCGGTGCGCGAGGCAAAGGTGGCGATGGCGTTGACGTTGGCGCCAGGCCAGCGGTCCGACAGCTGAACCACCCCGCCGATCACTTCGGCTTCCTCGTACTCAACGCCTGCCGCGTCTAGCCAATCGAAGGTGCCGCCAATGGGCTCCTCGACGATGACGGCGAATTCAGCGGGCGACCCATCCCGGTTGGTGGTCATGAACTCGACGACCTCGCCATCGTAGAAGTCCCAGATGGGCTCGAACCCAGGCTGGTCGCAGCTGGTGGTCACGTTCTTCGTGTCGACCTCGAGCGTCACGCCCCAGAACTGGTCCTCTTCGAGGTCGGTGATGAGGCGTGCCCCGTCCGGTACGATGGGCACGATCACCAAACAAGCGCTGCCCTGGACACCGTTGTATTGGTCGTCGCCGACCACGATTTGGATGGCCGACAAGCCCTCATCGCCATCGTCGAACCACGGTCCGGGGAGCCCAGTGGCCGCGTTGTAGCGGAATCCCGCCACGATCTGGACGCGCGACTCGCTGATGCCGCGCTCGAACACCGGACCGGTCCCTGAATCCGTGGGCTCGTCGGTCTCTTCGGTCGTCATGGTGGGGTCCGGATCGTCCCCTCCGCCCAACAGAAAACAGCCGGTGAGGGACATCCACAACAACGAACTCAGCATGCGTGCTCCACAGGGTTCACCCGCCTTCGTGCACCTGCCGATGGGAGGTGCCAAAGGTCTGGCGGGGAGTGTACAACGCGTCGAGGCGGTCGGCCTCGACGAATCGTCAGCGGTTGGCGAAGATCACGCCGACCGGAGGCGAGCCCACATCACAAAGAAGGAGAGGCCGCCGAAGAACAGGTTGGTGGGGAGCATGAAAAGTTCACCATGAACTGCATGATCCACCGTCCCGACGAGCATGAACAAGGTGAGCCCGGCTGCGGCAATTCCCACTAAGCGCGGGGCATACCGGGTCAACGGTGGGAGCAGCAAGGCGACGGACGCGAGCAACTCAGCCACGGCAAGGAAGGCCACGAGACCCAGACGCCAGCCACCACGGCCGGCGACCCCAAGCTCGGTGCGGCACGGGGTCCGAGGGTGCGACGAATCGAGCGGATCAAGTCCTCTACGTCGGCGTCGAACGTTGCGTGTTCGAGCTTGAGTCCGTGTCGCCTGGACAACGGAGCGAGTGAGGGCGGCAGTTCATCCTCTGAAGGCACCGAAACGCCCCCGATGAGCACGGGAATGACGAGCATGTTTCGCTCAAGCGCCGATTCGATTTCGAGCCGCACGAAGTCGTTGGGCTGCTCGATGCGGCGTGCGTCCTCGGGACCTGCCCAGCGAGGGCCGATCAACACGATGAGGACGTCGGCAGTGGACATGGCCTTGTCGATTCGCTCGGCGAAGTCGGTGCCGTAGTCGATGTCGTCGACGTCCATGAACACCGAAGCCGGCCCAAACCACTGGGCCAGCCGGTCGTAGAGCCGGCCCGCGGCGAACTCGGCATCTTCACGACGGTAGTTGAGGAAAATCCGGATGCCCATCGCTTCGGTCCTTCGCGATGGGCATCATGCCATTACGGCTGGCTAAGGTCGATGGTCTCGGTCGCCGTGGTACCGAAGTCCGTCTCATCGGCGCCCGTGAACTTGATCATGCTTCGCAGCAGGTTCGAGTGGGGGGTGCCCGAGGGGAAGTGCAGCGGTCGGCCTTGCACGACACCACCGGCTTCGCCGCCCACGAGCACGAACGGAACCGGCCATGCGGAGTGGTAGGACGGGTCGGTGAACTCCGAGTTCAACACCAGCAGGGTCTTCGAGAGCAGATCGTCGTCGTTTTCGCCCACCGGGATCTCGGCGAGGCGGTCGGCAAGGCCCGCGAATACCCCGACATGCCAACGCTGGATCGTCATGAGGTCTCGGATGGAGGGGCTCTGCCCGCCGGGCACGAATTCGTGCGACAGCGTGTGGTGATTGCCCGTGATGCCGAGGAAGGGGTAGGTGGCCTGGCCACTGGTGGGGCTCGAAAGGAAGGTGATGACCCGCGTGAGGTCACACTGAAGCGCCACCACCATCAGTTCGACAAAGGCTTGAATGCTGTTTTCAAGGTCGAGCTGACCGCCGGGGGCCTCGGGCACGGGACAGGTGTTTTCCTCGAGCTGATCGATGCGGCGCTCGAGTTCACGGACCGAGGTGGTGTACTGGTCGAGCTTGAGGCGGTCCGGCGCGTTCAGCTTGGTCTCGAGCGAAGAGACGCTGCTGAGCATGCCATCGAGCACGCTACGCTTGAGACGGGCCCGACGGTCGATCTGTTCTTGGGTCGCGCCAGGGTCGACGCCCGCGAACATTTGATCGAACAGCTGGCGTGGCTGCTCGATGGGGGGCAGCGGCGTGGTTTCTGACGCCCAAGACATACGGGTTGCGTAGACGTAGCCGTTCGGCGTGATGGGCTGGAACGGTGTGGAGATGGCGAGCTGCATCGACGGAAACGGCGTGTCCTGACCGATCTGGGCTGCCGCCACCTGGTCACAGGAGATGCCGCAGTCGTAGGGCAGCGAGTTCATCCGTGACACTTCGACGTCGGTGAGCAGGCACGGCAAGGAGTACTCGTGGTCCTGGCTCCGGGCCATGGGGACCATGCGCAGGCCCGTGATCACAGAACCTCGGTCCTGCAGATGGGCCAGCGGGCTTAGGACCCCCCGCGGATCAGGGTTGTCCGGATCCTCATCGAGCCCGACGTTGAGCCCATTGGCGATCGTGTAGACGAGCAGCCGGTTGGGCTCCGTCCGCATGGCCGCGCGAGCTTTCGACGACCACATCGAGGGCAGGAAGGGCAGGGCCAAACTTGCACCAGCGGCCTGCAAGATACGACGACGATGGAGTCTTTGGCTCACTTGGCCTCCGGCGCGCTGCGATTGAGGAAGGGACGGCTCGTCACAATGGCCCGAGCCAGGGGCTTAAAGCGCAGTCCGCCTTCGACGAACTGGCGGGTGATGTCGGCGAGGGCCTCTTCGTCTTCCTCGACCGGGGTGCGACCCATTGCGTAGCTGAACACCTTCTCGGCGAAGCATTCGGGCAGCCGGTCGTCGTTGGCCACGTATTCGGCCAGCTCGGCCATGCGCGACATCGTTTTGCCTTCAAAGACCGCTTCGGTGTCGATAGGGAAGCCCAGCTCATCTTCGCTGCGCACCATGCCGATGCCATCGAACTCGCCCGCGATGAACCCAATCGGGTCGAGGAACTGGTGGCAGCCTTGGCACGTGCCTGGCGAGCGTTGCGCTTCTTCCTGCTCGCGAACCGATGAACCCGGCTGGGGCTCAATGGGGGTGGTGTCGATGTCGTCAGGCGGTCCTGGAGGAGCTGAGCAAAGCAGGCGTTCCAACACCCAAAGGCCACGGGTTACCGTGTTGGGGCTGTCGGGATTCGAGGTGGCGGTCATCCATGCGGCCGACCCTAAGAAGCCGGGACGCGCGTTGGGAACCGTGGTCCGAACCCAGCCATCATCGCCGCCCGGCCATTCCACGCGGTAGTGCGCGGCAAGCGTTTCGTTGACCCAGCGTTCTTCGCTGCGCAGCATGTCGGTGAAGGTGATGCGGTCGGCAAAGAAGTCTTGGGTGAGGAGGCGCAGCTCTTGGCTCATCGAGCTCCGAAGCGCTTCGTTGAACTCGGGGTAGACCACGACCGACGGTTGAACCCGTTGAAGCAAGCGTAGATCAAGCCACTGGCCCGCGAAGTTGTTGATGAGGGCGTCGACCCGCACGTCGTCCAGCATGCGATCGGCCTCGGTCAACACGCCATCGTCGGTAGCCAGCGCGTCTTCGCTGGCGGCCACCAAGAGGTCATCGTCCGGAATGGTTGACCACAAGAAGAACGACAGGCGGGAGGCGAGCTCGTAGCTCGTGAGACGGCCGAAGAGGCCGCCGGGGTCTTGCTCAGCGCGGTACAGGAAGTTCGGGTTGAGCAGGATGACTTTAAAGGCATGCTGCATCGCCTGGGTCCATTCCAGACCTTCAGCGTCCGCTGTTTCAAACGCGGCCTTCACAAAGGCCACATCCTCTTCGTCGAGTGCCCGGCGCCAGGCCCGGGTGGCGAACGATGAAAGGATGTCGTCGGTGCACGTCGCGCGCGTCTCCGGGGTGCAATCAAACAACTGCGAGTAGGCCACGGTGGGCCCTGTGCGCGGGCTCGTGGGCCCCTGAATCCAATAGAGGAGCCAGCCGACATCGGCTTCTTCAGGGTTGGTCAGTCGCCACACGAAGCGGTGGGGGCCAGGCTCGAGCGTCACTTCCGTGAACACTTCGGGGGGGGCGTCCGCGTTTGTCGAGGTGACCTCGATGGTGTCCACCACCATGCCGTCGACCAGCAATTCAACCATCGCGGGGGTCGAAGACAACGAATACAGACGGCTGTCGATAATAAAGTTGCCGTCGTACAATGTCGATTGGGTGACTTCGACCGAGCCTTCTTGAATAATGTAAGCCCGGTTGATCCGGTTTTGCACGTCGGGATCGGGCTCGTAGTAATAGTCGGGTGGCCCGTTGGGATCGACGTCTTGGTAGCCTTCGCCGAAGTAGGTGACCCCGGCGTCGGTGCCGTGAACCACGTCGTACTTCACCGTTTCTTCAAGGTCTCGACCGAAGTATTCGTCAAGCGCCGTATCGACCGCAATCTCGAGGCCGGCCAGGTGGGAGACGGTAACCGAGAGCGCATCGGCAATATTGTCGAGACCGTCGGTTGATTCATCCGTCGGAAGGGCCGAGGACGGCCTTGACTCGACGGTCGCAAGTAGATCGCGGAACGCATTGTCCAGTTCCGCGCGATTGAGACGATGGAGCGCCTTGGCCGGAACGGGCCCTGGCTCCTCTATGACTGGCCCTTCGTCTTTGGAGCCTGAACACGCGAGCACGAAACTCAAGAGCACCATCACTCGACCTCCGTGCAACGCATTGAAACGAATGGGACCCTGACCTGCCAGGAAATTCCGGTCAAGAAGCGGTGCGTAAGGGGGTTCCAGCCGTCGGAGGCCGAACCTCGGCCCGTGACAAGTGGGCCTACCATTTGAGGCAATTCTGTGCTTCCATGGCAACAATGTTGTCCCCGAGGGGGGATCTTGGAGTGGCGGATGTTGCTTTTGTGGGCGGGAATCCTGACGGCTGCGGCGGACCCAGGCTGGGTGATCGAGCCTTTGGCACCCGCAGCGGGGATCCGGCTGGCGCCGCAAGGCCAGGTCCAGTTTGACGTTTTGCTGCAGCCGCGATTCCGAAGGCAGACCAGTCGCTTCGAGGCCAACGGAACGGATGAATCTGTCGACACCACCGAACTCAACTTGGGCGGAGAGATTGCCGGTACCCTCCGCCTCGGTCTGCGCCCAACGCGGGGCCGGCCCACGCTGTCGTTAGGGGGAAGTGCGGGGTTGCGCCGAATCATTTTGTCTAGTGCGAGTGACCTTGTTGCGGCGCCGGATCCGTACACCACGTTCGATGCCCGGGCCTGGGTGGGTGCGGGGGCGATTCATCCGATCACCAAGCGGTGGTCCGTAGGGTTCGACATCGAGTTGGCCGGTTTGGAATGGCGTAGTTCCAACCAGCTCCGCTCGAGTTCCGCCCTGACCGTGATCTCAAACCCAAGTCGCACCATCGACCTAAACCTGCTTTCAGGGGCGCATCTCTTTCTTTCCGTCCAACCCTGACGAGACCTACGCCAGCCCCAGCCCGTTGCGCTTCCGAGCGAAGCCCTCGGCGGTGCACAGCGTGTGGATGAAGGTTCCCGGGGCACGCTCATACGAAAGAAGTCCCCCACTATCGTCGAAGACCACGATGTGGATGGGATCGTAGCCCTCTACGTGGTGGACGATCGCGGGACGGTTCGCCAATTCTTCAGCCGGATCGATGTTGCACGTTGCCTGTAGCGACCGGGGCAGTTTCGAATGGGGATCCAATCGCCACGTTGGAAAAGCTCATCGAACGTCGACATGGTGAATCCGTATCGTCGTTCGCTACCTGACCAGTCGGGGCGTCTCGACGGTTATGGACCCTGCCCAAGGGGATCCAAATGTCGCAACTGCCGCATTATCGCTCGAAACATCAGATCCGCGTGGTCACTGCAGCGTCGCTGTTCGATGGACATGACGCTGCGATCAATGTGATGCGCCGGATCCTCCAGTCCTCCGGGGCAGAGGTCATTCACCTCGGCCACAACCGCGCCGCCCTCGAAGTCGTCGAAGCCGCGATTCACGAGGACGCCCAGGCCATCGCGATCTCGTCGTACCAGGGGGGCCACATGGAGTACTTCCGCTACATGCGCACGCTCCTCGATGAACGAGGAGCCAAGCATGTGCGGATCTTCGGCGGAGGCGGCGGTGTCATCGTTCCGGACGAGATCCGGACCCTGCAGGACGAAGGAGCGGTCGATCGCATCTATTCGCCTGAAGACGGCCGGCGCATGGGGCTGCAAGGCTTGATCGACGACTTGCTTCAACGCAGCGACTTCGATCCGGTCGAGCGTGCACCGGCGACCCTCGAAGCGGTCGAGCAAGGCGACCTTGGAGCGCTGGCGCGGTTCGTGACCCGTGCCGAAGCCGATGTGGCCGACCCGGGTAAGCACCTCGAGGAGATTCACCGGGAAACCCTGGCTCGCTGGGGTTCCAAAGCCGTTCCGGTCTTGGGCATCACGGGCACGGGAGGGGCCGGGAAGTCGTCGCTCACCGATGAGTTGCTGCGTCGATTCTTGCTTGACCGGGATGCGATTCGAATCGCGATCCTCTCCATCGATCCCACCCGCAAGCGCACCGGTGGGGCCTTGCTCGGCGACCGCATCCGCATGAACGCCATCAAGGATGGACGCATCTTCATGCGGTCGTTGGCCACTCGAAGTCAACGGGGTGAGCTTTCGGCCGCGACCGAACCTGTGGTGGCGCTGTGCAAAGGCGCTGGCTTCGACCTGATCATCGTCGAAACCTCGGGCATTGGCCAGGGAGATGCTGGCATCGTTGAGACCAGCGACGTGTCGATGTACGTGATGACCCCCGAGTACGGAGCCCCGAGCCAGCTCGAGAAAATCGATATGCTCGACTACGCCGATCTGGTTGCCATCAACAAATTCGAGAAACGAGGCGCCGAAGATGCGCTGCGCGACGTTCGCAAGCAGGTCCGGCGAAACCGAGGCCTGTGGGACGCCGAAGATGTTGAGCTGCCGGTGTACGGCACCATTGCATCGCGGTTTGCCGACGACGGGGTGGATGCGCTCTACGTCGCGCTGGTCGGAGCGCTCGCCCGGGTGACGGACCAGCCCTGGCCCACGCAGGTCTCGGTCGATGACAACACCCGCGCGTCGTCGGCATCACGAGCGCTCATCCCCGGTCCTCGTCAGCGCTACCTCGCGGAAATCGTCGAGACAGGGCAGCGCTATCGTGCACAGTCTTTTGCCCAGGTGGAGGCGGTCCGGAAGGTTCAGCACCTCGAGACGGCACGAGCGGAACTTGCCGACACCGAGGCGGCGCCGCTGGTCGAGTCCAAGCTCGACGAAGCCCGGAGCAAGGTTGAACCTGCCGTCGCCGACTATGTTGCGAAGTGGCCTAAGACCGTGGCCGCGTTCGCCGGTGACACCTACACCTACACGGTGCGGGGCCGAGAGATTTCACAGCCCGCAAGCCACACCTCGTTGTCGCATCAGCGGATTCCGCGCATCGCCTTGCCGACCACCCAAGACCATGGCGAGATCGTTCGCTACGGCAGGCTCGAGGGCGTGCCTGGGTCCTTCCCGTTTACCGCCGGGGTATTCGCTTTGAAGCGGCTCGACGAAGAACCCAAACGCATGTTCGCGGGGGAAGGCGGACCCGCCAAGACCAACGCGCGCTTCCACTACCTGTGCCAGGACGAACCTGTCTCTCGACTTTCGACCGCCTTCGACTCGGTGACGTTGTACGGCGAAGATCCAGACGAACGGCCCGACATCTTCGGCAAGGTGGGCGAATCGGGCGTGAGCGTGCCGCACCTCGATGACATGAAGATCTTGTACTCGGGGTTCGACCTTTGCGCGCCCACCACCTCGGTTTCGATGACCATCAACGGTCCCGCTCCCATTCTGCTCGCCCTGTTCTTCAACACGGCCATCGATCAACAGGTCGAGAAGTTCGTCGCTGCCCATCAGCGGTCCCCCTCCGAAGAGGAACACCGCGACATCGCCGCTCGGGCCGTTCAGTCGGTTCGCGGCACCGTCCAAGCCGACATCCTCAAGGAAGATCAGGCGCAGAACACCTGCATCTTCTCAACCGAGTTTGCCCTGCGCATGATGGGCGACATTCAAGCGTGGTTCGTCGATCATAAGGTTCGCAACTTCTATTCGGTGAGTATTAGCGGCTACCATATCGCGGAGGCCGGCGCGAACCCCATCACTCAGCTCGCGTTTACGCTGGCCAATGGCTTTACGCTCGTTGAGTACTACCTGGCCCGCGGCATGGACATCGACGCCTTTGCGCCAAACCTCTCGTTCTTCTTCAGCAACGGGTTGGACCCCGAGTACACGGTCATCGGGCGCGTGGCGCGGCGAATTTGGTCGGTCGCCATGCGGGAACGCTACGGCGCCTCGGAGCGCAGTCAGAAGCTGAAGTACCACATCCAGACGAGCGGCCGGTCGCTGCACGCACGTGAGATTCAGTTCAACGACATCCGCACCACCCTGCAGGCCCTCCTCGCCATCTCGGACCACTGCAACAGCCTGCACACCAACGCCTACGATGAAGCCATCACCACGCCTACCGAGGAGTCGGTCCGCCGTGCCATGGCGATTCAGATGATCATCAACCGCGAACTTGGGCTTGCGAAGAACGAAAATCCACTTCAAGGCAGCTACTTCGTCGAGTACTTGACCGACATGGTGGAAGCAGCGGTTTGGGCCGAGTTCGATCGGCTATCCGACCGGGGTGGCGTGCTGGGGGCGATGGAACTTCAATACCAGCGGTCGCAAATCCAGGAGGAGTCGCTGTATTACGAGCGTCTCAAGCACGACGGCACGCTGCCCATCATCGGGGTCAACACCTACCTCGATCCGGCAACCACGTCGGACGACTGGGAGCCGCCCGAGGTCGAATTGCGTCGGTCCACGAACGACGAGAAGGTCGCCCAAATCGAGTCGGTGCGCGCCTTCCAGAGCAAACACGCCGAGACGGCGCCCGAGGCCCTGAAGCGTCTGCAGCACGTCGCGTTGTCGGGCGGCAACATCTTTGGCGAACTGATGCAGACCGTTCGGGTGGCGACCCTTGGACAGATCAGCCGAGCGCTGTATGCGGTCGGTGGAGAGTATCGAAGGAACCTGTAATGCTTCGGCTGAAACGCTCCACGCGCGCAGGATGGGTTCAGGCGGTGCAGGCCGACCTACCCACCCTGGTGCTGGATCACGCTCACTGTGAAAAAAAGGCCGCTTCGACGGCCCTGAACTTGATCTTCCGCTATCAAGACCATCCGCATCTCATGGTTCCGCTGTCGGAGGTGGCTCGGGAGGAGCTGGAGCACTTTGAGCTGGTGCTCGGGTTGCTGTCGGAGCGTGAGTGGCCCTTTGTGCCCCTTGAACCAAGCCCCTATGCGGGTCTGCTCTATCGGAACGTGCGCAAGGCCGAGCCGCATCGTCTGCTCGACACGTTGCTGGCTTGCGCGCTCATCGAGGCGCGGAGCTGCGAGCGCATGAAGCGACTGGCCACCGAACTCGAGGATGCTGAACTACGTGCACTGTACGGAAGTTTGCTCGAGAGCGAGGCTCGCCATCATGCGCTGTACGTCGATCTCGCGCTGCACGACTTCGATCGGCAAACCGTGATGACCCGGCTCGACGAACTTGCCAACGCCGAGGTTGAAGCGCTTTCGGCGACGCCCTTTCAATTTCGTGTCCATTCGCTTGCCGAACCCGAGCGGATGCGTTCCCCGGACGCCAACGACATGGGAGAGCGCCGTGCGCCGTGACCTCACCGACATCACCTTGGTCGTCGATCGTAGCGGGTCCATGCAGGCGATTCGCGACGATGCGCAGGGCGGAATCAACGCCCTCATCGCGGACCAAGCCAAGGAACCTGGACAAGCGATCATCACGCTTGTCGACTTCGACACCGAGTATCGGTTTGTGCATCGGGGGGTTCCGGCCGGCGACATTCCCCCCTACGAACTGGTTCCGCGAGGCTCTACCGCGCTTCTCGACGCCGTGGGTCGGGCGATCAACGAAACCGGAGCGCGGTTGGCGGAGATGCCCGAGGACGAACGACCCGGTCTTGTGATTTTCGTGGTCTCAACCGACGGACACGAGAACTCGAGCCGGGAGTTCGACAAGGACCAGGTGCGCGAGATGATCGAACACCAGCAGTCCGTCTACAATTGGCAGTTCACGTTCTTAGGTGCGGATGCTGAGGCGTTCGCCGAGGCTGGTGCGATGGGCATCGATCGGACCGGGGTGGCGCAGTACGACCCAAAGAAGGTGGGTTCGGCGTACGTGGGTACGAGCGCCAAACTGTCGCGAATGCGGAAGCAGGCGGCGTCAGGCGAAGCCGTTTCCAACGCCTTTACCGCCGAAGAACTCGATGAGATGAACTAAGCCTACAGTTCAAAGCAGTCGGCAATGCCGTTCATGTTGAGATCGACGGTGTTGTCGAGTTTGGGGCAGACGTCGCAGTCATCCGGGATGTCATCGAGGTCCCGATCCAATCGGTCGTCGGCGCCGGGGCAGACGTCGCAGGCGTCGGGAACGCTGTCCTGGTCTGAATCCAGGAAATTGGGACCGGACGAGCAGACGTCACAGCCGTCGGGGATGCCGTCAGCGTCGATATCGATCGCATCGTCGGCGTTCGGGCAAGCGTCGCAGTCGTCCGGCACACCATCTGCGTCGCTGTCGACCGTATCGTCCCCCAGCAGGCAGAGGTCGCAGGCGTCAGGCACGCCATCGCCATCTGCGTCGCTGTCGACGGTAGACGCCTCGCAGACCACTTGGGCCTCCAAGGTCACCTCGAACGACGTTCCCTCGGCGCCCTGAACGTTGACCACATCGGTGTACACGCCATAGGTCGGGTCGCGGAGTTCGACCGTCACCGCGATTCGTTCGCCGGCGGCAAGCTCCAACGGGTTTTCGGGCGAAACGTCCGCATCCACCACGAAGGGGCCAGGGACGGCCGACGTCAGCGCGAGCTGAGTCACCCCCGTTTCGTTGGCGCAGCGATTCGTGAGGAAGATCGTGTCGCTGATCGGTCCCTCAGCCTCCAGGACCGCGAGGGGCCATTCGCCGAAGTCTACTGACTCTGGCATCACTTCGAGGCATTGGACCTCCGGATCTGGGGAGGTCACGGCTGCAGTTTCTGTGGGTTCCTCCTGCACAACACAACCGATGCTGCCTATGAGAAACCAGGGCACAAACTTGGACATAGGGGATCCTCCGCGATCTTGGCAAATCGCATCGTACCACTTGGTCGCGGAGGGTCTGCGGTATCCGCAGACGGAGTGGGTGGGTCTATGAGGTCCCGAGGAGTCGACGTGACCGACGACAACCCACTCCACCAAGTCGTGCAACGAGCCCAGAAAGGCGATCTCGCCGCGTTCGATGAACTCGTTCGTGCCTCCCGCACCCGCGCCACCGCGGTTGCGTGGGCGCGGCTGGGTTCGGAAGAGCGCGCCGAAGAGGCCGTTCAAGAGGCTTTCATCGATGCGTGGCGCCTGCTGCCTACGCTCCGGGAACCCCGGGCGTTTCGAGCCTGGCTGAAGTCGATCGTTCGTAAGCATGCGGACCGTCGAACGCGCCGGGCTCGGCTCGAGACTGTCCCCCTCGACGAAGGACGGGCGGGACTCGAACCGGGTGAACCGGACGAGGTTGCCACGGTCGTTCGCCAGGCGGTGGCGCAGCTGCCCCCCCACCAGCGCAATGTCGTCGAACCCTTCTACCTCCACGGGATGTCCACCAAGGCCATTGCGCAGTCGCTCGGCTGCTCGGTGGCTGCCGTCAAGAAGCGCCTGTTCGATGCGCGTCGACGGTTGCACCCCCATCTGGAGTCTTGGATGACCGATACCCTTCCCCACGTGGTTCGCGCGTTCGTTGCAGCGCGCACGGGCGATTCCGCTCACCTCGCGCAAGCCCTCACCGCCCACCCGGAACTCACGGAGGCCACGGATCCTCCGGACGAGGCTCGCGTCGTCGAACACTACCTGCCGGGCCACCCGACGGCCACGCTGCTCCTCACCGCGGTCATCCACGGCCATACGGGCATTGTGGACCAGGTGTTGGCGAGCGGCGCCGACGTCAATGGTGGGCGGCCGGCGGGAGCGCAAACGCCGCTGATGCTGGCGGTCCTCCAGTCGCGAGGGGAGATGGTCGAACGTCTTCTCGCGGCCGGAGCCGACGTCCATCGAGTGGCGAATCGGGGCTTCACGGCCTTGCACTTCGCTGCCCTGCGGGCCGATCGAGCCCTGATGGATCGACTCACGGTGGCGGGCGCCAACGTCGAGGCGCGGTCGGCCAATGGTTGGACGGCGGCGGATTGGCTCGCCCATGCCGAAGCGGTTCCTCGACCTCGTCCCGAGGGGGCGCTGCGGATCGTCGACCCGCACGGCAACGCGCTCGATGGTGGGCCTCCCTTGGTTACGCCCGAACGGCAGCCGCGGGCGCCAGGTCCCATCGTCGAGACCGGCATTAAGCCCATCGACCTGTGGGCTCCTCTCGCGAACGGGCGGGTCACGCGCGTCGTCGGGGGACCGTTTGTCGGCAAGACGGTGCTCCTCGCCGAGGTGATGCAGCGCTTCGCGCCGCCCGTACTCGCGACGTTCCTCGACCGCAGTTGGTCGGTGAAGGACTTCGAGCATGTGCTGCGCGAATGCAACGTTCATCCTGGAGCCCGAATCTTGATTGCCAGCGACCCGAGCGGGGCCGCTACTTTGGCCCGGAGCGCGCTTGCACATGCCGAAGCACGGGGCTCGATCGTGGTGGCGGATGACCGGCTGATCGAGGAGCTTCGCGCCGCGAGACCCGGCGTTCCTGTTCTCGCATTCTCCCCGAACGCTCATGAAGTGGACCCGGTGCTCACGGCCGACGCACAGTGGGTGTTGTCGCCCGAACTCGCCAAGGCTGGCCGATGGCCCGCCATCGACCCTCGCGCGAGTCGTCTTGCCTGGTCGAGGCCACCCGAAGAGAAAGCACTGGTTGAGGCGGCTCGGGCCTTGTGGGCCGAGTCGGGCCCCCGCGCGGACCGACTCCACGCCTACCTGACCCAGCCCTTTTGGGTAGGGGAGTCCTATACGGGGCTTCCCGGCGTGACCGTGCCCTGGACGGCGACGCGAGCCGATGTGGCACGGATCGTATCGGGAGCCGTGGATGACCGGCCGGTCGACGAGCTGCGTTATCGCGCGTCGCTCTGACGGGTGAGCCGGAGCACGTTCCAGGTGTTTGCACCATGATTGTGGAGGTGCAGCACCAGCGGGGCTCCGACCGCCGCGGCCTGCGGCACGGTGATCAACTCAGCGTAGGCGGCCGCCACTGACGGAATGGGGACGGTGAGGTCGAGCCACAGCACGCCGTCGACGCTGAAGGCCACATGGGCCTCGGCCTCTTCGAGGGCGGCGAGATCGTTGTGCCAAAACACGATCTCAACTTCGTCGCCGGCCTCGACCGGGGCCTGCAGCGGTTGCTCGAGCACGACGTAGTTGCAGATGCCGGTATCGATCTCAATGGTGGAGCCTTCCACCAAGACGCCTCCAAGTGGGCACTCGGTGGCGTCTTTTCGATGGTCGGGGAATGGGTCGTCCGCCACGGCGGCTTGCCGCCAACCGTCCATCGTTGCGAGTTCCATCGCCGGACGCCCTTCGCCCGCACAGCCGACCCACCCCAACAGCAAGATCATCGGGGCTTTACCAGAACGCTCTCGGCTCCGTTGAGCAAGATCGCCCGATCTTCACGTCGGTCCCCCGGCATTTGGGTCCAAAGCAAGATGGCCGCCCCGCCGGTTGCGGCGGCTTGGACCGCCAGCGGAACGGCGAAAAAGTTGCCTCGGTTCGCGAGTCGCACGGTGCCCCACACCTCAAGTGCCGTCAGGCCAGCGAAGCTGAAACGCAGCACATTTCGACCTAACCTACGACCCCGCACTCGCCTGCGGGCGTCACTCTTTGCCGCCAACGATCGGATCTCCCTCCAATCGATGGGTTGGCCGTTGGCGTCTTCGTACCGAGGGTGATCAACCTCATCAAGCGGAGGCACGAGCGGGTCGGAAGGGACCGGGGGAGCCGCCAGGGCCGCCACCGCAAGCAGGGCAGTGATCACCGGCGACGGACGCGCCGGGCCGCGGCCACCGCAAACAGGGCCAGCACACCGAACGCCGAGCCCGCGGGCGCCGTGCTGCAGCTGCTGGCGAACACCCGGTAGTAGTCGGAGGTCAGGTTGTATTGGGCGTCAAACAAGAGATCTGCCGTAGCTTCACCGCCCAAGCCCATCATGGTCAGCGACACGATGTAGGTGCCTTCGTCGGGAACCTGGAAGTCAGGCTGCCAGTTCTCCGAGGAGAAGACTGGGTTACGGGCGCCCTGGCGCCTCACCGTCCACTCCATGGCCCGCAGGCACCGGGGTTGGTCCACCGCAGAGCGATTCGAAATTTCGTAGTTGAGTCCACCCTTGTCAACGATGTCGAATTCAGGGCGGGGCGCTCCGCAGATCGTGTAGAACCCAGAGAGTCGGGTCTTGTTGAGGGGCTCGTCGATTTCGATGTCGCCATCAGGACCTTGGACCACCAGGTCCTTCAATTCGACCGAGATGGTGTAGAGACCTTCGTCGGCATAGGTGTAGTCGATGGCATCGCCCGTCAGCACGGTGCCATCGCCCATCAACCACTGGGTTTCGGTCCACGCACCGATGGGGTCACCACCAGAGGTGGCAATCTCCACTTCGCAGGCCACCGTGATGGGGCCGACGTCGGCCGTGGGGCCTTCTGGCGTGCACGTCACATCGAAAAACGGGCTCGTTTGCGCAAGGGCGGAGGAAACGAGGAGCGGCCACACGGTCCACCTCAGGGAGTGGGGATCTGTGGGTGCGGTGCACCCGATGTCGAGCGAGTTAACATCGCCACCGCGGACAACCGCGGAGGGTAGAGTCGCTCTATGATACCCGACGAAGCCCTCGTCGACCGGATTCCGGTCCGCACGCCCACCTTGCCCCCCGCCACCCATACCAACGTGTGGTGTTTGGGCGATCGCGCGATCACCGTGATCGATCCCGCAAGTCCCTACGAAGAAGAACAAACCTTGCTCTTCGAAGGACTGCAGGCTCGCATGGACCAAGGGGCGCGGATCGAGCGCATCGTGCTCACCCACCATCACCCTGACCATGTCGGGGGGGTGGTCGCCCTCCGGGATCGCCTAGCCGCGATGGGGCAAGTCGTGCCTATTCTGGCGCACGACGCGACCACCGCCCTCGTGGATTTCGACGTCGATGCCTCGCTCTCCGATGGCGATGCGATCGATGTGAGCGGGGTTCAGTGGGTGGCCCGGCACACCCCGGGCCACGCCCCCGGCCACCTGGTGCTGCATCAGCCTGAAACGGGGGTCATCGTCGCCGGCGATCTTGTGGCGGGCGTCTCCACGATCATCATCGATCCGCGCGAGGGCAACCTCGGCCACTACCTTGCGAGCCTTGAGGCGGCGCGGGCCTGGAACCCGACGGTCCTGCTGCCTGCCCACGGCGATCCGCTTCCACCGCAGATCTTGACCGACTACATCGACCATCGACACGCTCGTACCGATCAGATCCGAGCGGTCCTGGCGCCCCGACCCGGCTCGGCGCCGCTCGACTTGGTGCCCGAGATCTACCCCGAGCTGCCAGAAATGATGCATGGCTTCGCGGCGATTCAGGTGCTGGCCCACCTGCTGTGGCTGCAGGAACAGGGCGAAGCGGTCACGACCGAAGGTCAATGGGCGATGGCCTAAGAACCTTGGTTTTCGATGGTTGGCCCTTCGTTTGGAGGGCATCGCGGGTGACCTGTGGTACGGTGTCGGGATGGGTCCACTTGATCGATACGCGTTTCGTGTCGTGGTCTCGCTCGCCCTGCACGGCACCCTCGCGGTGGTCGCAGTGGTCGGGGCCGCGGTTCTCGCCTTCCCTCACCCGCTCGTGGCATCGTTGCTAGGCCTTGTGGCAGCGGCCAACGGGTTGCTTGGGCTCCGCGCCCATTATCGCCTCATGAGTCACCTACAGGCCCGCCAGGTCCGCTAACGTCGGCCCGTTCGATGAGGCGTCGCGCGGCCAGGAGTTGAAACCCGGGCGTTCCAACGCCACGGAGCAGATTGTCGAGAATGGCGTCGGCATTCGGGCGAATCGGTTCAGGGAGCGTTTGAGCGGCGATGAGGCTCGTCCACCACCAGGCCAAGGTGGGATTGGGGTCGAGGGGTTCGATCATTTGTGCGTCGATGGCGGCGCGGAGCCGTGTCAACATGGCCTGCACCATTGGACCGGCGCGCTCGCCAAGCCAAGCCCCGTCCTCGTCACTGGGGGGATGCGCCCAAAGGTGAACCAAGAGTCCATGATGGACCGGGTCGGTGCTGGCGAAGCGCAGGCCCATTTGCAGGGCCACCACCACGTGGGCGAGCGCACGAACCGCTTCGTCGGCTGGAGGGCGGTCTACCCGGCGCCAACGGTTGTCCACCCGCCGCCACAGTCGGTCGATGGCGCGGCCTTGAAGTTCAGTAACCATCCGATCTTTGGAGGGGAATGTCCGATATAGCCCTCCGACCGCGACACCAAGGGCCTTCGCCAGCCGTGGCATCGTGAGGCGCTCAAGGCCCTCATCTTCGACCATTCCAAACGCGGCATCGAGGATGGCGCGGTGTTTTCGCTCTTGTTGCTCAAGACGGCGGATTTGCTTGAGGTCGAGCTCATCGTCGGACATGCGCGGATTCTATGTCAGCGACCTCCGAAATTTCGAGGCCTGCGCATTTTCCACGGCAGCCTTGCCTCTCGGTGAGAGCGACGCTGACAAGTTGATCTTGGTCCATGCATCCTGTCGGGGCGGCGAAATCCGAAGAGGGACGGCTCCCAACAAGTCGGCTCCTGACCGGGCCTTTGAGGGATGACAGGTTACGGCAGCCCGCTGGAGGGCGCATGGCAACCGACGTTCGCGGAGGTACCGTCGCGAAGGACCGGCTCTCGGCTCTGATGAGCCCGGTTTGGACAGGTTTGGTCGCCGAGCGGGGACCTGGTGCGGCACGCGCGGCATTGACGACGCTGCTCAACGCGGGGGCGCTGGATGGTTGGTGTGGACACACCACGCACGGCGACCGGGCTGTGGGAGCCGTGGCGGGGGTGGATGCCCCGGCGGCGTTGCGCCGACAGCTTGCGTCGGTCGTGGTGGGGCGACGTGCGCTGTGGCCTGACGATCGCCGCATGCTCGAAGCGGATGCGCTCACCGGAGACGACGACCCGCGCGTGGAGCCTGGATGCGCGGATCTGGACGGCCCGCGCGCGGGGTGGTGGGGGGTTCGCTTGCTGGTCGAAGCGCCTCCCGTTTCGAGGTCGGAGCTGGCCACCCGGCTCGCCGCGTTGCCTCGGGCGTCGGTGCGCGCCGCATTGCGCCACATCCTGGAGACCGCTCCCGTTCCCGACCCAGTCGTTGACTTGGTGATCGCCGCATTCGAGATCGTCGGAGGCCCGGGTCGGGAGGCCGCAGCGCTGGCTCGGCTCGCTGCCGACGAACACCTGCCCACCCAACTGCGCGAAGTGGCGTGGCGCGTCCTCATGGACCACGACGGCGTCGATCTCGAAAAGGTGTTCGACGAGGTTGGAGCCTCTCGCATCACGGAGCTTTCGCAATTGGGATTCGCGGTCGGGGTTCGACGGCTGGGCGGTTCCACCGAATTGTCGCGTGACCTGGTGGACCAGGTGCGGGCCCTCGATCCCACCCGTCGAAGGGACTTGCTTGAGATGATCGAGGACGCCCGTCGCATGGAGGGCATTCCCGCCGCTGCGCTCTACAGCCCTTTGTTGGTGGCTCGAATTGCCCCTGAACTCGACGAAGCGCTGGTGCGGTCCTTGGTCGAGGACGGGGGACGGTTGGCCGAGGATGCCATTCGGCGCACGCTGGATGAAGAACCGGATTCCGTGGCGCAGGCCCGCCTTCGTCGAGCGCTCCTCCTCATGCGGACGCGTCGCATCGAGCCGCCTGTTGACCGGGGAGACGGGGCGCGTGCGTGGGTGGGCCTTTGTGATGGGCGAGGGGACTTTCCGGTCGTGCTCGCGACGCCAAATCCTCGGGGGCAGCATCGGGTGGTTTCGCTATCCGTTCGGGCGGGCGGCGAAGTACGCGATGGGTTTGTGCTCGATGATTTGCCCACTGCACGGTTGAAGCTGATGCTCGAGCAATACGGTGCCACTGCCCAATTGTTCGAGGTTCGCCCCGCCGAAGCGGCGGCTTGGGTAGCGGTTGGCGTTCGCCAAACCCAAGGTGGATTGGCGGGGTTGCCGGGCTCGTTGCAGCGAGCGAGTGACGAGATGCTGCGTCACCTGCATCACCGGGTTGTGCATGAGGATGGGCCCGAAGGGGCTCGCATCACGCTGGCTGCGTGTCGCGCGCTGTTTCGCCGTCCTCGGCTCCAAGGGTGGTGCCTCGACGCCAGCGACCGCGAGGCCTGCGACATCGGGGAGGCTCCTCGGCTGGCGAGTGCCTTCGCCATTTGGGCCCGTGAAGGGGCGCGTAAGGTCAGTCAGACCAGACGAATCCGTCAGCGACTGGCGGGCATGACGCGACACCTTGCAGAAGTGTTGCAGACGGTCGAAGACCCAGAAGCGCCCTTGGCTCTTGGAATTGCCCGAGCCCTCGCCTCGGGTCGAGGGGAGACGTTTTTGCGAGTGGTTCTCGAACACACCGCCTTTCATGCGCTCCCACCCGATGAGCCGATGCCCCTTCGGTTTGGGGACGAAGGACAGCGCGAGGACCTTCGGCGGATCTTGTCACCACGGGTGCCCTCGCACCTCGACCTTGCGACCCTCGACGTCATTGACTGTGTGCTGTCGTCAGAGCCGTTGTTGGTCCAAAATGAGGGGGAACTCGCCGACCTACGGCCCGATCTTCGGCGTTCTGTGCTGTTCGAAGCGGGTCGCGCCATGGTCGAAGTGTTGCGCACGTCGGACGCCGACTTGGCCACCGTGGAGGACGCCCTCGCGCGGGGGGGCCTTTCGGAAGCGTCGGCCGCCCGTGCGGCCCAACGTCTGGTGAGGTTGGGCCAACAGTTCCGTGCCGAAGTCTGTGCGGAGTGTCCGGTTGCGTGTTGGCGGACCCCGAATCGGCCCGCGGGGGGGCGCTGGAGAGGGCCGGGACATCCCGCCTATCGGTAGAACGTCCAGTCGTCCTTGGCCTTCACCAACCGATCGATCGCGGTTTCGATTTCGACGGGTAGGGGGGCTGCTTCGGAGCGGTCCTCAAGGGCGCGTACGAAGCTTGCGGCGCTTGCGGCTCGCGTTTCGGGCGACGCACTCGAGAAGACCTCCCAGCGTCGTGCGAGGTCGCGATCGTCCATCACCAAGGGAGCCACGGTCGCTTCTTCGGCTTCAACGGCAACGATGAACGCTTGGTCCGCGCGATCGTCTTGGGTCGAGAAGAACCAATAGCCGGTCACCGCAAGGGTGGTGATCAGGAGGCCAAACAGGGTGCCGCCGAGGATGACCCGTGCCACCTGGCCAAAGGTCGCGCCACCCCCTTCGTCACGGATGTGAGTGCGGCTACTGGGGCGAATGATGTTTTGCGCGGGTTCCATGGCCTGAGCAGCCGCAAATCCCGGGGACGGAAGAGCCAGGTCATCGGGCTCATCGAAGTATTGGACGCCCATGAAGGACTCGCCCCCTGAGGGGGCACTGGGCGGCGGCGCGTAGGTGGCGGGCGCGGTGGATGGCGGCGGTTGCGGCGTCATGTGGGGAGGAGGCGCTGGCGTCGAGTAGACGGGGATGGGCATGCCACCAGGGCCCGTATTGCGGGTGGGTCCACTGTTGCCGGTGTGATGCTGGGGCCCGCGATTGCCAGTGTGGTGCCGCGGACCTCGATTGCCGGTGTGGTGCCCTACGAGGGGACCACTGTTTCGGCTGGCCGACGGGGGCGTGGCCGAAGGACTTCCCGTGCGGGGAGCAAACGTCGGCGTCGACGTTCCCGGCGGCACCGTCGCGTCATCGTGAAAGCTCGAGGAAGAGGGCTGGGAGGGAGGGTCCGGCGGGCCGAAGACCTCGCGCGGCTGGGGCGTATCGAGGTGCGGTGCGATCTCGGTCAGGATCGCGTCCATGCCGTCGTACTGGCTGCGATCTGGAAAATCCTGGGTGGACTCCAGCCAAGGCGCTGACCCCTGGGCCGGCGGGAAGTTGCCCTGCGCCTGCCGCAGCGCATCGTAGAGGCTCGACGTGGTGTAGCGCTCGGTGGGGGCAAACGCGCAGGCTCGATGCAACAACGGTCGCAGGGAGCGCGGAATCGCGGAGAGTAGACCCTCGTATGCCTCGGCATAAAAGAGGTCAGCCGAAGGTTTCCCGGCGAGCAACATGTAGAGCAACGCCCCGAGGGCGTAGACGTCAGTCGTGGCGTCGGGTTGCCACGCCTGTCGGAGTTCAGGGGCGAGGTGCGCCCAGTCTGCGCCAGCTCGCGTCTCGGGGGTGTCGCGGAGGACGGCGCGTTGCCCGAACGATGTGAGAACGGCCGAGCCGTCCTCTGAGAACTGGACCACATCGGGACGAGGGTGCCCGTGGACGATGCCGCGGGGGTGAGCCCAGGCGAGGCCTTCGGCGCATCGTGTGACGACTTGCAAAGCCCATTCTGGTGCCACCCCACCCCGACGGCGGAGGTGGTCGCTCACCGAGCCTACGAGCCGATCCCGAACCACGTAAACTACGGTTCCATCCGTGCCGACGTCGATCACGCGTTCAAGGGCCGGATGCTCGAGCTTCGCGGCCCACTGGGCGACCGCAAGCATGCGACGGCTGGCTGCCTCGTCGCCAGGACGGGCCACCCGAATGGATCGCCATCGCTTGAGACGGGTGTCCCAGGCCAACAACGATGCGGTGTTCGCATCGGTCGCCTGGGTGCGCATAAGTTCGTACCGACCTGCAAGCTTCAGCGGAACCGGGGCATGAAATGAACGTGGCATGGCTATCCGAGCAGCGCGTTCATCCTATCGGACGCCGCGCGCCACGCGACGTAGCATGTTCATCGCCTTTTTGCGGACGCTAGGGCGTTTCGGGAGATTTCGTGTCGTTCTCAGGCGCGTTCGCGTCGCGTTCTTGCAGGACCACTGCACCATCTTCGGTCCGTCGCTGCGGGGATTTGCCGATGACCTGAATACCGGTGGTTGCGGCCACGACGACCTTCTCTGCCTTGGACAGGTCGAGCGTCAAGAGATCGGTCTTCTCTTCGGGCACCGCGATCTTCGTCGTGATCTTGAACGGATCTTGGCTGCCGGTGACTTCGAACGTGTGAACGCCTTCGATCAGCGCCGTCTCAACAGGCAGCTTGCCCAGTCGCCAGCCGTCGACGCGCACCGTGTCACCTTCACGGCCTGGAAGTTCAATTTTCACCTTGACTTCACGGTACTCCGTCTTCACGATCTCGACCTCTGGGGTCGGGTCCGCCACGGCGGTCAGGGTCCACATCCACCACATTTCACATCCCTCCAGCGCGCCGCTTCTTAGCGTCTGGACGGGCAGTTTGCCTCCGCCTTCAGCGCGTCCGCTCGATAAGGCCCGTATCAACGTCGCTGGCACAGGGAAGTGCTGCTGTGACCAAGACGATCCCATTGTCTCATAGGCACCTGCGCACGACTTCGATGGTGGGAACGGTTCTCCTCAACGGCCAGCAGTACCATTCGTGTCCTGAAGGAGGTTTCGCTATCTTGGGGCAGTCAGTAGCTCACGGTGAAGTCAACGTTGGAGGTGCTCATCGTACCTTCGATTTCGAACAGCATCGTGTCGCCATCGCCACAGTCGGTGTCCTCGAATTCTCCTGAGAACTCAAATGCAATGCAAGACTCGGACGCGGCCGTGAAGGTGAGACCACCACTGACCCCTGCGAACCCGTCGCTCTCTTTCGAGCTGCACCGTCGCATGGGGTTGTACTCGGCGAAGATGGCCACATCCGCCGCGTCGCCACCGAACGACCCGGGAATTGGAAAGAACGCCCCTGGCTCGATGGTCCGGTCCACACTGGTCGCAAACGACGTGAAGAGCCTTGCGTTTACCGTTCCCTCCGTAGGCCCGGGAAGGCGAGCGTCGTACTGGAAGAATGAGACTCCCTTGCCATAAGGAACGGTGAGCGAACCCTCGGTGTTGGGCAAGAGGAACGCTTCACCTTCGAGAACAAAGGAGCCCTCGTCGAGGCAGTTACCATTGGCCGCTCCGCCGCCGCCTCCTCCACCTGCCGCATCACATGCTCCCAAGATGCTAGCTGAGACCACGATCATTCCAAGTCGCATGCTGCCTCCTCCGACCTCGTGCGGTCGAGCGAGGGCACTGTGCCACAATCCGGTGAGTCGCGACGTCATCAGGTTGGCGTGTGGTTCACACGCCGTGTCCATGGAGTGCCAAACGGTCGCGAAACTACCAGTAGACGATGGCCAGTCCGTTGTCTTCGAGCACCGAAACCGACATCAAGCGGCCGGTTGCATCAAGGGTGAAGGCGGTCCGGGGAGAGGTGGGGAGGTCACAAACCCCTGCGACCGCTTGCCAAGGCCCATCCCCCTCTCGTCGCAGGATGCGGGGAACGTCGCCGGACAACAGTTCGACGTCCCCTTGCGACACCGTGACGTGCCCGTCGGTCCAGGCGGGGCGGATGGAGAACCACAACGCATCGTTCGGCTTTTCCCCTTCGTCTGGCGGCGGAGGAGGCTCGCGGGGCACGACGCTGGGCGGAGGGCCTTCGGTGACCCTCCCCTGGCGTGTGTCGAGCCAAAGGCGCCGTTCGGTACTCTCGCCAATATCGACGACGACCTCGATTCGATCGCCGTCATGGCTCGTCAGCGTGAGGCGCTCATACGGGACGGGGTTGCGAAGGCCAGGGACGTTGAGATCGACGCGATCGACCTCGAAGGGCTTGACCGGCTCGAGTCCGGTGTACACGGCGGATGCCACCCAGGTGAGCGCGTCATCCCCAACGTCGCCACAGGGGGCCGAGGCCACCGCCTCCACCAGCGCGGGCTCGAGGCTGCAGGTCCATGCGAAAGCCTCGCGCGCTTCGTTGCCGCGGTAGTCCTCGACGGTGCTTGGGTCGAAAGGAAAGACGGCATCGGGCGGTGGACCGTCGAGCACTTGCAGGTCCCAGGCGTGGCACATCTCGTGTCGGAGGGTGGTGACTTGCCAGTCTGCGTCGTCCTCAGTGATGCGAACGTCGCGCAGCACGGCCCGGTAACGCCCTCCAAAACGCGCAGGATTTTCGCGGACCCGAATCCGACCTACACACACCCTGGCCGGAGCTACGGCTTCGGTAAAGTCGGCCCATACGGCCTGGAGGCGTTCGACGACGGGGTCATCGGCGTCGCGTCCGCCGATGCGCAACCCTTCGTCGTCGGCCGTACACACGCCGCGGCACCCCGCGAGCCATCCCACACCAAGGAGGCCCCACCACATCGCTACGTCTCGCGCGGCTTCAAGGGGAGCTGTTCACGCAACTCGGCCACCCGACGGTGAACGCTGCGGGCCTCCTGCCCGCTGTAGTGCTCGAGGCCCTCGTGGAGCCGTGAGTCGGCCAGCCAGTGGCTCGAACGTGTGATCGTAGGCTCAAATCCTCGACGGTACTTGTGACCGCCCCCGTGCCCGGGTTCGAACACCTTCAAGCCTCGCCGAATGCACTCTTCAATCGCCTGGTAATAGCAGACCTCGAAGTGCAGGAAGGGGACGTGGTCGTCCGACCCCCAGTACCGACCATAGAGACGGTCGCCCTTGATCACATTGAAGGCGCCAGCGACAATTCGATCCCCATCGCGGGCGGTGACCAGGTGAAGCCGGTCTCCCCAGTGTTCACCGAGAAACGCGAACATCTCACGCGACAGGTAGACCCGACCCCACGGGCCAAACTGCCGGCAGGTGTTCTGGTAGAACCGGTGCATCGCCATCAGTCGGTCCATGGACGGATTCACGGTGGCTTCAAGGGTGACGCCGCGAAGGTCTTTGCGCTCTCGACGGATTTTGTTCCGTTTCTTGCTCACGAACCGAGCTAGCCAGTCTTCAAACGTCTCGTAGCCTTCGTTGTTCCAATGAAACTGGAACTGCAGACGCTCGAAGAGGCCTTGCTCGGCCAGCCAGTCGGCTTCGTCCTTGGTGTCGAAAAGGACGTGGATGCCGTGGCAATCCTCGGCCGCCGCGCGCAGGCCTTGAAGCAAGCCCAACCGGACGGTTTCAGGGTCGTTGACCTCAGGGTCGACGAGCAAACGTTGTCCGGTCGCCGGCGTGAAGGGGATGCCGACGACGAGCTTCGGGTAGTACTCGAGCCCGGCTCGATGCGCGGCGTCCGCCCATCCGTGATCGTAGACGAATTCCCCCATCGAATGCGCAGTCGCCCAGGCTGGAGCGGCGCCGATGAGATTGTCATCATCGTCGTGGACGGTAACGGGCCGCGCCGCCCACCCGGTGTCGGGCACGGCACAGCCGAGGTCCTCGAGACCCGACAGAAAGATGTGTTCGAGGAACGGTGAACCCTCGGGCCCGACCAACCGGTCCCATGCGGCCCCATCGACGGTGTCGTAGCCGCTGTGCACGATGACCTTCATGGTCACGTTCGTACCATCCTCAGGGCGCAACCGAGACCGTGAATCGCTGGGTCTCGATGGCGCGTGGGTAATCACCGAGCCCATGGTACTCGGCGTTGGCTTTGCTGATGCGGTGCGTGCTCGCCACGATCTCAGCGTTGACGGCCCCCGAGGGCACAGGCCACGTCCAGGTTCGGGACTCTCGAGGCTTGAGGCGGTTGTCGCCGACCTTGACCGGAGGAGTCGACCACTGCCAGGTCTGGCCAAACCGCTGCGCCTCCGCCCCGAGTCCGGCGCCCGAAGCATCCCGGAACGTCGCCGTGACCTGGACCCACCGTTCGGGATCGCCCGAGGGCAGCCAATGGCCTGCGTTCGCGTTGGTCGCCGTCACCTCGAGTCCGTCGGCACCGCGTTGAGCCTCGACTTCGAGTCCAGGCCCCGGCAGAGTTTCCGGACCCCAGGGGCGATCCGCGAACTTTGGAATGCCCGATCCCTTGAACCAGTGACGCCCGACCTCCCGAACCGGACCGCCCACCGCGGCAGGACGCTTCACCCGGGGTTGATGGCAGTGCCCGCAGGCTTTGCCTTCGTCGTCGTACGGTCCCGCGCGCCACTCCGCTCCCGTCTGGAACGTACAAACGAAGGACTTGCCCTCATAGACCAGCTCCGCCTGATGGCAGTCGAGGCACATGGGGTCGTCCGCATCGGAGCGGAACCGTGCATCGACGATGACGCCGTGCGGAGCCTGGCTGTTTTCGAGCCCCGGACCGTGAATGCCGTCCTCACGGACGTGGCAGCCGGCGCAGTTCAGTCCCTCGTCGCGAAGTGCGGCATCGAAGCGTTCATTCTTCACCCAACGGGGTTGCTCGACATCCCCATCGACGATCGCCACAGGAAGGCGATCTTGCTGGATCAACAGGGGCGTATGGCAGTTCACGCAGAGCCAGCGGTTGTCCGATTTTGCAAGCTCGCCTTGGAACTGTGGGTCGATCCAGGCTTGCGCGTGGATCGACTGGCGCCATTCGGCGGCGATCGTGGGATGACACCCTTCACACGCCTCCACCGACATTGATCCAATGCCGGGGACGCTCTCGAGCCCGGTGACCCGAAGTGGACGTTCGACGCGCGGTCGCGTGTCCATGAAGGCGTTGGTGGCGGCCACGTCGGCCAAAAAGCCCTGCGAAGGCACGTACTGGCCTCCGTTGGAGACCGTGTGGGGCTCGGGCGCGTCCTGCACCGTTGGACGAACCGGTGATCCACAAGCCACAAGGATGGCCGTCAAGGCGAACGTGGCTCGGCGAAGCGTCCGTTTGAGTCCACCGCGGTCGATGCTAGGGTGCCGGTCTACCTTACGGAGTGAGTCGATGTACGGGGAACAGACCGAAACCGCCCTCGCGGGCGAGCTCGAAGCGATGAGGGAGGCGGGAACGTTCAAGAACGAACGCATCATCGTCTCTCCCCAGCGGGCCAATATCCGTGTCGATTCCGGCAACGAGGTCCTCAACTTCTGCGCCAACAACTACCTGGGGCTCGCCGATGACCCCCAGCTCGTGGAAGCCGCCAAACGAGCGTTGGATACCTATGGTCTCGGTCTGGCCTCGGTTCGTTTCATCTGCGGCACGCTAGACATCCACCGTCAACTCGAAGCTCGCATTTCCGAGTTCCTCCAGACCGAAGCGACGATCTTGTATTCGTCGTGCTTCGACGCCAACGCGGGCCTCTTCGAGACGATCCTGACCGCCGAAGATGCGGTGGTTTCGGACTCGCTCAACCATGCCTCGATCATCGATGGCATCCGGCTGTGCAAGGCCAAGCGCTTTGTGTTCGCCCACGACGACATGGACGACCTCAACAAGCAGCTTGAGGCCGCCAAAGCGGCGGGCGCGCGGCGCATCCTCATCGCGACCGATGGGGTCTTCAGCATGGACGGGGACATTGCGCGGCTCGACCGCATCTGCGATCTCGCGGAAGCGCACGGCGCCATGGTGATGGCCGACGACTGCCATGCCACGGGGTTCGTGGGCAAGACGGGGCGCGGCTCGATCGAACACTGCGATGTGATGGGGCGGGTCGACATCATCACGAGCACCCTCGGCAAGGCGCTGGGGGGCGCATCTGGAGGCTTCACCACGGGTCGCGCCGAGATCATCGGCCTGCTCCGTCAGCGTTCGCGGCCCTACCTGTTCTCGAACACGCTGGCGCCCGCCCTGGTGGGCGCGGCCTTGGCGGCGTTCGACCGCCTCTCGAGCAGCACCGATCTGCGGGATCGGCTCGCCGAGAACACCACCTACTTCCGCGAGAAAATGACGGCGGCGGGCTTTAAGATTCGCCCTGGAAGTCATCCCATCGTGCCCATCATGTTGGGAGACGCGGCCCTGTCGATGACGATGGCCGATGCGATGCTCCAACGCGGCATCTACGTCATCGGCTTTGCCTACCCTGTGGTTCCCAAGGGCCAAGCCCGTATTCGTGTGCAGATCAGCGCCGCCCACACGCGCGACCACCTCGATCAGGCGATCGAGGCGTTCACCGAAGTTGGGGAGCAGCTGGGCGTGGTTTCGCCACGTTAAGCATCGGGCTTCGCGAAAATTCCGAAGTCTTCGCCGCCTTTGCCGGCGGCAATCAGCTCGTCCATCTTGGCGGCGATCGCCGGCAGAAGGAGGAGGTTGTTGGCACCCGCGGCTTCGATCATCAGCCGGACGTCTTTGCGCCCCATGGTCAGTTCGAAGCTCGGGGGGCGAGTTCCCGCGGCGAGGACGCGGCGTCCCATCCCGACCGGTGTAGGCGAGAAGGTCTCGAAGAGGGCCATCACCTCGTCGGGGGACATGCCGTTGGCCTTGCCGATGGCGAACAGATCCCCCATGGCCCCCGAAAGCATGACGAGCAGCCCGTTCCCGGTCAGCTTCACGGTCGCGGCGCGTGTGGGGTCGTCGCCAAGGTTTAGGACCTTGCCGGTCATCGTTGACAATTCAGGCTCCAGGCTCGTAATTTCGTCTTGTGGACCGCTGATGAGCATGAGCCCGGTGGCGTCGCGTGAGTTCGAAGGTCCCATGAATACGGGAGCATGAAGGTACCGAATGCCCTTCTCACGAAGGCGGGCAAAGCGTTCCCGGACGCCTTCGGGCAAGTTGGTGCTGTGATCGAGGATGAACACTCCCTCGCCAAGACCAGGCTCGAGCTTGGCAATGACGTCGTCGACCACCGCGTCATCGGTGAGCACGAGGTGCACGCGCTCCGCCCCTCGGACCGTGTCAGCCGGATCGGTGCCGGCAATCCCGCCGGCTTCGACCACTGGCGCCGTCTTTGACGCCGTCCGGTTCCAAACCCGCACGGGATGGCCCTTCTTGAGACGGTTCTCGGCAAATCCACGCCCGAGCAACCCCATTCCCAACACCGCAATCGTCGACATCGTGACCTCGCATGCTCCCGCACGAGCGGGTGTGGGTTCGTAATGAGCCCACCTCGCGAGGGGTCAGGACGGACCGGTGAGGCCGCGTAGCGGGACCACGTCGGGCAGGATCCAAGCAGGATCCACGCCCGCCATGGCGATGATGCCGGCCACGAACTGGTCGTAGCGCAGGGGCGCTCCGTTGGGGTCGAGGAGGCCGCGCTCCACGTCGACGGGTCGTCCGACCAGTTCGTCGTCGGTCGCCCCGATGAGGTGCGGGCCTTCGATGTCCGCCCCCACCAGCAACGCCGAGGTGTAAGGCCAGTGCTCGGTGCCGTCCTCCTGGTTCCGCCAACCGGTACGGCCCATTTCAGACAGCACCACCACGAGCGTCTCGTCGAGCAGGCCTTGGGCGTGGAGTCCGCTCACAAGCTGGCCGATCGATGAAAACAGGGATTGGTGCCAGCCATGCTGACGGCCATGGTCGGCGTGGGTGTCCCAGCTGTGTCCGGAGTCGACGAGGATGGTCCGCGCGATGCGGTGTTGCAACAGCGCGATGGCCAGGTCGATCTGGCCTCCCAAGGCGCCTTGGGTCCCCGAAAGCGAAGGCGACCAGTTGGGGACTTCGGCGAGCAAAGACGCAGCTCGCGTGCGGGCCTCGGTGCGTCCATCGAGGGCCTGGAGCCAGCTTCGGCCTAGGTCTCTTCGTGGATCTTGGCGTGCCTGTGTCGAAAGCCACTCGTCGATTGCGGGATCGTCGCCCGGCTGGCGAAGCAAGGAGGGACGGGAGGAACCGTCGCCCATCGCCATGCGACGGTGCGGCAGCAGGAGCTGCCCGAGCTGTCCACGACGGCCGGCTCGCAGGGAGGTCGCGGATGCATCGCCGAAACGGGCGTGGCCGGACAGATCGACAATGCCGAGAGGCCGGTCGTCTCGGCGCTCGGCCCCCACCTGGGTGATCCAGTCGGTGGCCTGTCGATCGTCGCGGCCGGTCAGGATGCGTCGCCGGCCGATCCAATGGCTAACCGAGCCGACCCACAGCCCTCGGACCACCGTGGTTCGAGGGGCCCATCGGTCGAAGAAGGTGGTCACGGCGGGGCGGCGCGCTGGATTGACCGCGATTTCAAGGGGGCCCCATCGTCCCGTGTCTTCCCGATCGTCCGTAGATTGAGGGGATTCCGCGGTGGGGCCTACGACGCCGGCAATACCGAGCTTTGGATCGAGGGCAAAGGTGGGATCCCATCCACCGTCCACCATGACGACCACGACATTGCGGGCTGGTCCCACGACGACAGGGTCGGGACCTCGTCCACAGCCGAGCGCCCCCAGCAGTCCGCCGCTCCAAAGCAGTTCGCGCCTCGACCAGCTCATTGCACCACCAATCGCGGATGTTGGAGGAACGCCGATAACAGCCATGCCCAGGCGGTTTCGGGGGCTCGGTCGTGGGCCAGGGTCTCGAGCAACGCCAGATCCGCATCGATCTGGGGGTCGTCGGGCTCCACCACCTCGGCCAGGATGCGGAGATGCCAGTCCACCAACTGGGCGCGGGCCGAAGCTCCCGATGTGTCGAAGCCCTGCGCGAACCAGCTTCGAGGACCTTCGAACTCCCGTCTGAGTACGGTCGCCGCGGCCTCCTCGGCGAGCCAGCGCCATCCAAGCTCGCGACTGGGCAGGGGCCCTCGATCCGGAGGGACGAGCCGCCACCCTTCGACGCCTCCCATGCCTTGGTTGAGCCCAAAGCGATCGGTGGTCACCAGGTCCACCGTGCCAAACCCCGGGTTGGGCAGCGCGGTGAACGGGACCTGAACCAGATGATCAAGGGTGCGCACCCACTGGCGCGGACGCAGCAGGCTCGGGGGGGCGTGAGGGGACTCGGGAGCGAAGGCTTCATGAGTCGCGATGGCCAGCAACAGGGCTTTGGCATCGTGGCCACGGGTCCGGAAGTCCTCGGCAAGGTCTTGCACGAAGTCGCCTTGCACGTCTGCCCAGTCGAGCCCGACGAGGTAGCCGAAGAAGCGCTGCACCATGCACGTGGCAAATCGAGGATCTTGGGCGATCGCTTCACCGAGAGACCCGAGCCCGGAAGTGCCTCGCCCGTAGTAGCCCGGAGCCGGCAACACGCCGTCGGGCAGCGTCAGCGCTGGGTCGTACAGCTCGAGGGGATAGCAAAACCCTTCACGACAGTCGGTCCGGTAGCCGTCCCGCACCTCACCATCGAGAATGTAGCGCCGAAACCCTTCGAAGTTGGCCGCCAGGGGATCGAGCGACGCATGGCACGATTGGCAGGCGGGATCGTTCTGCAGGGCGTCGTCCTGCTGCGTGGGTTGAACGGTGCCCGCTTCGGGTCGCTGGCTGAAGTCGTCACACAGGAAGGCCTCGGCGACGATGGCCGCGCGGCTCCGTTGATGGTTGGTCGGCGCGATGGGATGCCGTTGCATCAAACTGCTGCTTGAGAGTACCCCGGCCGCGGGTCGACCATCCGTCCAGCGGCTGACTTGCCAGCCAGGGTCCGACTCGTTGACGGGCGGACCGAACGCCCGGCTCACCACCCGATCCGCGAGCACCTCGGGGGTGGTCACGATGGCGGTGAAGGGCTGCTCCGTCTGGACGATATGGGCGATAAGCCGGAGTGGAGCGTCGTCGAGGCGCTCGATGACGGTCGCCGGAGGCACCGATGCCAAAGGACCCAGCGAAGGAACGTGCGTCTTCGCGTCGTGACGCACGCCCAACGCCTCTCCCATCAAGTCCGCCACGACCTCTGCCAACGCTGGATCGGGACGCCACGCCCGCACCTCGGCCCTCCAATCCGCCCCGTCATGGACCCGGCGTACTTCCTCGGGAGTCGGCGGATGCTCGCGCAACGCCAGCGACGCCCGCATCAAACGCTGTAGCGGAGTGGCCGCGCCCACGACCTCAGGAACGTTCGGGGGTTCCACCACAGGGGGTTCCGAACACGCAAGCAGGAAGAACAGCATCGTCCTCCGTTGTAGCGCCTCCGTTCGCGACCCGCTGGTTGCGCTGGATCCGCGGGGCGGCCGCGTGGGCGGTCGGACTTTGGTTCGCGTCGGCGCTGGCCCTGGATCGCTACGGTGCGACCTCGGTTCCGCGTGGGACCTACGATGCTGTGGTCGTCGCTGGAGCAGGGGTTCGGCCAGGAGGGGTGCCGTCGGCCACGCTGGTGCGGCGAACGCACAAGGGGGCTGGCCTTGTGCTTGCCGACGTGGCGCCCAGGCTTGCGTTGACCGGGGGGGTTGGGGATTGGGGGCCTGCCGAGGCCATCGTGGCCGCTGAACTGGCGCGGAACTTTGGGGTTTCGCCTGACCGCATCGTGATGGAGACTCGATCTCGGAACACCGAAGGCAACGCCTTTGCGATTCGCGAGGTGCTCGGCGAAGCTCGGGTCCTCGTTGTGACCGACCATTACCATGCCTTTCGCTGTCGGCGGGTGTTCGCTCGCTACTTCGCCGATGTCGATGTGGTCGGGGTTCGCGGCGCCTTGGTGCCTCGCGTGTGGGGAGCGTTGCGCGAGGTGGCGGCGGTGGGTTGGTACGGTTGGACCGGCCGATTGGGCCCGAGGTCCTAGCCGGGTCACGACACGATCCACAAGCGCTCGCAAAGCTCCGAAACGAAGGACATCCCACGGAGCAACGATGATCTTCACGAGTCTTTTGGCCCCGCTCGCCTTCGCGAACCCGCCGACGCAGGCCCGGAACTTCGCCCCGCTGCTGCAGCGCCTGGACGTGTGTTCGACCTCGTGGCGAGAGGTTGTTCAGCGGCAGCTGAAAGCCTGGCATGGCGGAAATTCTGGCGACAAGGTCGAGTATGTGACGGGCTGGGTCTCGAAGGGCTCCCGCACCGTCCGGGTCACGCTGTGGGACTGGCAGACCGACGATGCCATCGGCATGGCGATTGCCGACCATCGCGGCCTGTGGGGGGTCAAGGGGGAGCTGGTGGACGTCGAGCCCGTCACCCTCGTGGACGACTGTGACCAGCCCACTTCCGACCCCATCTTTGCCTTGTTTGTGACCACAGTCGAGAATCCGAAGGGGTTTCTAAGCGTCATTCGTTGAGCCAGGTGCAGCTGGGATGAGGACGGGTGAAAGGGGAGCATGGCTGACCCCGATCACATTCCGCAGATGGATGCCTTCGACCGCCTCACCGTGGGCCTGTACCGGGCTGGACTTTTGGGGCAGGCCTTGGGCCTGTTCGTTATCTCGGCGACCGAAATCGGATGGGCGGCCCGGGACGTCGGGCCATTGGCGATGCTGACCGCGGTCGCCCTTTCGGTGGGCAACCTCCATCTGTACGACAAGCGAATCCGTTGGTTGATCAGCACGTCGGGGTGGCTTGGGGCGGTGTTGGTCGTCGCCGCAGCCACGTTGCCGGAAAGCGCCTGGGTCGAGGCGCTCCTGCACTATGCAGGGCTTGGGTTCCTCTTTGTTGTGACCTCGGCGCTTGCTCTTAAAGAGCGCTTTTGTTTCCGATTGCCGGGGCTCCAAGCCGTCCCGGTCGCGTTGGCGGGGGGGGTGGCCACCGGACTGTTCGGCTTTGGAACCTTGACCGCGGTGGCCTTGGGGCTCAGCGGTTTGGTCGTGGCCTTGCTCGCCGTCGCGAAGCTCCGCATGCCAGTTCACGTCGACATTGGCAATAAGGACGCCTACCAAGTCTGATCGTATCCCTTGTGTTCCCACCTGCGGCGGCCGCCGGCCTGCGGACCCGCTAGGGTAGCGCCCTCGGTGCGGATGGAGGGTCGCGTGGCGCACACATGGCGTTTTGTACGAGCAGGTGGCTTCGATCAGGTCAAACTCACTTCAGGCCAGGATTTGGTCTCGCTCGGTGACTTGGATCAGAAGCTTTGGGTTGCCCTGGCATGTCCCGTGAAGGGCCTCGAGTTTGATGCCCAAACGTTGGCGCTCATCGATTCAGACAATGACGATCGGGTTCGTGCTTCCGAGCTTATCGAAGCATCCAGTTGGGTCGGAGGCATGCTTTCGGATGTCTCCATTCTCGAAGACGGTCGCAATGGCGTTCGTCTGTCGGATGTCGATGCGTCGAGCGAGGATGGGAAGCTCTTGCACGACGCAATGGTCCGCGTGCTGAAGGATCTTGGGGCAACGGAAACGGGTGCCCTGACCGTGGCGGATGCCGACAAGGCACGGGCTGCGTTCAACGCCACGCCATTCAACGGCGATGGGGTCATCGTCGAGGCGTCGGCCGACGGAAACGAAGGGCTGGCGGCTACGATCCGCGACATTCTCTCGTGCGCCGAAACCCCCGCCACAGACCGGAGTGGAGAGCCCGGCGTCGATGCAGCGATGGCCGAGTCGTTCTTTGCAGAGGTTGCCGAACGAGCGGCATGGCTCGATGCTGGCGACGCCGAAGGGGTTCAGCCCCTCGGCGAGTCCACCGCGGATGCCTACGCGGCACTCACCGCCATTCAAGCGAAGATCGATGACTTCTTTGCGCGGTGCCGCATCGCGGCCTTCGATGAGCGGGCCCTGGAAGCCGTGAATCGTGAACAGAGCGAGTACCTCGCCATCGCCGCGAAGGACCTGCAGGTGACGGCCGACGAAATCGCTCACTTCCCCATCGCGATGGTTGAACCTGGCAAGGAACTGCCGCTCACGGAGGGCGTGAACCCGGCCTGGGCGGGAGCCGTCGATGCGTTGCGCTCAAAGGTGCTGGAGCCGTTGCTTGGAGAGGCCCCGACAGCCCTGTCCGAGGAGCAGTGGGGTGATGTCAAAGGCCGCTTCGGAGCCTTTGAAGCCTGGACGTCGGGCGAGGCCGCCGCGCGTCTGGGAGGGCTCGCTGCGGCGCGCATTCGTGAACTCCAGGCCCCCGCTGCGGCCGAGGCGGTGACCCAGTGCATTGAGCGGGATGCGGCAGCGGCTCCGCAGTCTGCGGCCATCGAAAGCGTGGAACGTTTGGTACGGTATGTCCGTGACCTGATGGCCCTCGCCAACAAATTTGTGGCGTTCCGCGACTTCTACGCGCGGTCGGGCCCCGCCATGTTTCAGGCGGGAACCCTGTACATCGATCAGCGTGCCTGTGAGCTGTGCCTGGTCGTAAACGATGCAGGCAAGCACGCGAAGATGGGACCGATGGCGAGTGCGTACCTGCTGTACTGCGATCTCAAGAACGCAGCGGGCAAAAAGCAGAGCATCGTTGCTGCGGTCACCGATGGGGATGTGGACAACCTCATGGTGGGTCGGAACGGCGTGTTCTACGACCGCAAGGGTGACGACTGGGATGCCACCGTCACCAAGGTGGTCGAGAACCCCATCAGCATTCGTCAGGCGTTCTGGTCCCCCTACAAGCGCTTTCTGCGCGCCATCGAAGGGCTCGTGGCGAGTCGCGCCGAGGCGGCCGAGAGTGCCAGTGCGGCGCGCGTCGACGCGGCCGCGGCCCAGACCGACAAAGCCGCCAAGGGCGAGACGACCGAGAAGCCATCGACGTTCGACGTGGGGACGGTCGCCGCTCTCGGCGTGGCTGTGGGTGGCATTACGGCGGCCCTTGGGGCGCTCCTGCAGGCCTTCTTCGGGCTTGGCATCTGGATGCCCCTGGGGGTGCTCGGCTTGATCTTGCTCATCAGTGGGCCGTCGATGGCCGTGGCGTGGCTCAAGCTTCGCCAGCGGAACCTCGGGCCGCTGCTCGACGCGAACGGATGGGCCGTCAACGCCCAGGCCAAGCTCAACGTGCCGCTGGGCAAAAGCCTCACCCAGGTGGCGAAGCTTCCGGCTGGAAGCTCGCGCGACCTTCGGGACCCCTACGCAGAGCGCCGGACCCCGTGGGGCTTGTTCGTATTCCTGGTTTTGCTCATTGTGACTGCGGGAAGCTGGTACATCGGCAGTCTTGATGCCTACCTGCCGCCGCCGGCCAAGAGCACAACGGTGCTGGGGGAACTTGCCCCGGCGGCGGTCGCGTCTCCGGATGCTGACGAAAAGTCCCAGTCTGAAGAAAAGCCAGCGGCCACGGAAACCACAGAGGAGTGAGCCCGGAAGGGTTCACCGACGACATGTGCCCTCTGCTAGAAGGGCACCCAAATTGGGAGGGATTGTGTTGCTTGCATGGATCGCTGCTGCCTTTGCCCAGACCCCCGACTTTGCCGAAGCCGTCATTCCCGCGGATGACGACTCGGTGAAGGTCGAGGTGGACGAGGCCGAAACCAAACTCACCGCTGACCTCGGCTTCACCTACGTGAGCGGCAACGCGGTGCTCGTGGCATTGAACACCGGTTTGATGTTTAGCCACCGCTGGAAGAAGAATCGGTTTGTGCTTCCGGCGACGGCGAACCTCGGCCAGTCCATTGCGGACGCCGATGGGAGTGGTACCCTCGACGATGTCGAACGCGAAGCGGGGCTGACTGAAAATGCTCGTCGAATCATCGTCGAACCCCGCTACGACCGGTTCCTTAGCGACCGCGACAGTCTGTTCTTGATCGTTGGGTTCCTTCATGACCCGTTCATTGGCTACCAGTTCCGCCCTCACCAGGCGATTGGTTACTCGCGATTGCTCGTGAAGGATGACAAGCGTGAGGTTCGGGTGGAAGTCGGCGTCGACTACGCCCAGGAATACTTCGTTGAGGGACTGGACCCACGCCGCCAGAATGTCTTCGCGGGCCGCGTGCAGGGTGTGTTCGCCCAGCAGTTCAACGAAAGTGTGGGGTTCAGCAATAAGCTCGAAGTCTTCGAAAATCTGATCGATCTTTCGGACCTTCGTTTGCTCAACACCGCGACGTTCACTTCGTCGATCAACTCAAACCTAAAGTTGAACCTGTCGCACCGGTTGCTCTTCGACAACGTTCCGGTCGAAGGTTTCCGTAAGACCGACCAAACCACCATGGTCACCTTGGTCGCGACGCTCATCTGACCTGGACAATTGTCGCCGGCGCGAGCCAGCAAGGAGGCAGGCAAGATGCTCATACCCATCACTGTGATCGCCTCGGTCACAGCTCTGGCGGCCGACTTTACGGCCGACTTTGATTGCAGCAATGACGCGACGTTCGGTCAACCCGCTGGACAGAACGGGTGGCAGTCCGTTTGGGACCAGGATGCCTGGTCCACCCAATTCAATGATGGCGTGTCCCCCCTCACCGACAGTGGTGTCGGAGCGTTTGGTGGGGCGGTCGACGGATATACGAATTTCCTCGTCACCGGGCACCCTTTGGTGACGGATGTGGCCATCACGGCCGACATTCGATCGACGGACGACGACTTTGCGGGGTTGGTGGCGCGCTACGCAGACCCCTCGAGCTATTACACGTGCGGCTTCACCCGCCACCGGCTGTCTTCGTGTACCGAAGGTGGTGCGACCGTCGATCCGGGGCTCCGCATTCAGCGGGTCGATGAAAGCGAGACGTGCGCCAACGACTACGTTGTCGCGTCCTCGGTCGAGTTCGTGCCCGAGGCGGGCGAAACCTACGCGACGCGCTTGCAAGTCCGTGAAGTCAACCAGGGCACGTTGGTCCTGTGTCGGGTGGACGCGAACCAAAATGGCCTGGGTGACTTCGGCGACATCCTGCTCACCTATCAGGATGACACGCCGCTGCCTGCGGGCCTGTATGGACTTGCGAGCTACGACAACGGCAGCAGCAACGGGGACGTCGAGTTCGATAACGTCGAGATCGATGTGTTCGGGGCCGACCGCGACGATGATGGTCTGCTCGACGTGGTCGAAGACGCCATCGGGACCGACCCCGATTCGGCGGACAGTGATGACGATGGCGTGCCGGATGCGCTCGAAGTGGGCATGCCCGCGTTCCCATTCGATGCCGATAATGACGGCACGATCGACGCCAATCAGCCCGATAGCGATAACGACGGCTGGCCCGACGGCGACGAAGCGGGGCTCGGCGAGTCCTTGCAGGACTCGGACTGTGACGGCACGCCGGATGTGCGTGACGAAGACAGCGACAACGATGGCACAGACGACGGTGCCGACAATTGCCCCACGCGCTTCAATCCTTTGCAGCTCGACCTGGATGGCAACGGTGTAGGCAACGCCTGCGAAGACGGTGTGCGGGCCGATCTTGCGTCGGAAGCCGACTTGGATGGCCTGTCGAACGAGGAAGAACGCCAGCTCGGCACAAACCCCAACCTCGCCGACACCGATGGAGACGGTCTGAACGATGGGGCTGAGGTCCGCCTGTACGGCACCGACCCGCTCGTGGCAGACACCGATGGCGACGGCATCGACGACCAAGCTGAAATCGGCGTGTCCGATCCGAACACGGCCGATACCGATGGCGATGGCCTCGACGATGGCACGGAAGTGGCGCTCGGTACCGACCCTCGTGCGACCGACAGCGACGGCGACGGGGTATCCGATGCGGCTGAACTCGAAGCCGGCACCGACCCGCTCGTGTCCGACGACGATGGCAAGAGCCCCGATACGGACGGGGACGGCCTGTCGGACGCCCTTGAAGCGCTGCTCGGAACGGACCCTGAAGTCCTGGACACCGATGGTGACGGGATCGTGGATGGAAGCGAAGTCGCCGCCGGGCTCGAGCCGCTCGTGGCGGATACCGACGGGGACGGGATTGATGACGGTGCCGAGGCATTTGAGGGTCTCAGTCCCCTCGATCCGGATACCGACGGCGATGGCCTGACCGACGGTGAAGAGGCCCTGGTTCTGGGCACGGACCCTCTCAACGCCGATGGCGACGATGATGGGCTGTCGGATGGGATCGAGGTTCGCGTCTTTGGCACGGACCCCCTGCGTGGCGACACCGATGGTGATGGCCTTGAAGACGGTCTCGAACTCCAGCTCAACACCCTGCCACTCGTTGCGGATACCGATGGTGACGGGCTCGATGACGGCGAAGAGCTGGTGGCGAACACCGAGCCTCGAAACCCCGACACGGACTTTGGCGGAACCATTGATGGGGCTGAAGTCGAGGATGGCACAAATCCGCTGGTGGGCGGTGACGATCTCAACGACGTCGACAGCGATGGCGATGGCCTAAGCGATTCAGAAGAAGCGGCGTTGGGTACGGATCCCAAGTCCGACGATTCCGACCTGGACGGCCTGTTGGATGGGTTTGAGCTGCAGGTGAGCCGCACCGACCCCCTCGCGGAAGACACCGACGGCGACGGCGTCAACGATGCCGACGAACTCTCGGGGTCGACGAACCCCCGGCGGGCCGACAGCGATGGCGATGGGGTCGACGATGGTCGCGAAGCCGCCGAGGGTGCGGATCCGAACGACGCGGACAGCGACGACGATGGTGTGCCTGACGGGGTTGAACTCGATGTGTTCGGCACCAGCCCCACGGCGACCGATTCAGACGGTGATGGCCTGGATGACGGGGTTGAACTCGACGTGCACGGCACGGATCCGGCGGTGGCAGACACCGATGGCGACGGCCTGTCCGACAGTGAAGAGATCAATACGCACCGCACGAATCCTCTGCTGGCGGACACCGACGGGGGCGGGGTCTCGGACGGTGACGAAATCATCGCCAAGACCAACCCCCTTGACCCGAGCGACGACGTGCCGCTGCCCGAGGGGCCTCCCGGCGAGTACCTGGGTGGTGCATGTGCGGGGTGCACCTCGGGCAGCCCCACGCAGGCCGGTTGGGGCCTTGTGGCGGTCCTTTTCTTGATCGGCGCCCGACGCCGTGAGGTGCAATCATGATCTCGTTGGGATGGTTCATCGGGACTTCCGCCATGGCGCAGACCGTGTCGGGAGGCGAAATCCCCGAGTTGAATGCGCAGCGGTTCCGGCCGGCGATCGACGCCGCTCGGACCTTCTGGCTCGACGATGCCCGCATGCCTCTCGAAGGTGCGCAGGGTCGCGTGCTGCTGTCCTACCACCACAATCCGCTCGTCTACCGCCAGGGCGACGAGGAAACCCGCATCGTTCGCAACGTCCTGCAGGCCAACGCGATTGGCGGTTGGGGCATTGGACCGGTTCGCCTCGGTCTCGACGTGCCGATTTATCTGCTGGCGGACGGCGAGGTTTCAGACCCCGAAGCGGGCATCGGTGACATCGGCCTCGACGGTCGCGTCACCATCTTCGGAGAGGGTGCGCCGGTCGATGCCCCCGTCGACATCGGCCTACAGGGACGTCTGTTTGTTCCAACCGCGACGGTCAATACCGCACTGGGCGCCCCGGATCTCGCAGGCCAGATCGCCGTTGTCGCCAGCGCCGACGTGGGCAATCTGTTGCTGTTGGCCAATGCGGGCACGCGCATCAATCCCACCGAAGTCCTTGAGAACATCGAGTTGAACGATGCATTCGAGTACCGGTTCGGAGGAGCCTATGCGTTCAACGACCGCGGCGGCATTTCGCTCGAGTTTGCGGGACTGCTCTACTACTCGGCCGAGATTGCGAATCGGGCGGGATCGCCGTTTGAAGGCCTTGTTGGGGGCTACGGCCGCCTGACCGACAACCTCGAGCTACGCGGTGCGATTGGTCGCGGTCTGACGGCGGGGGTCGGGTCGCCCGATCTGCGCATCATTGCAGGCCTCGCCTTGCTCCCAGGTTCGCCGAAGACGACCGAAGAGCCGGAGCCCGTCGATTCCGATGGCGATGGCGTGGTCGATTCAAAGGACGGTTGTCCCGACGAAGCGGAAGATCTGGATACCTACCAGGACGACGACGGCTGCCCAGATCCCAATACGAGCGTCGCGGTTCGCGTGTTGGGCCCCAATGAGCGTCCGCTTCGTCGAGCCACCCTGACGCGGACTCCGCCTGGCGAAGATGCTGAGCCGGTCGTTACGAAGGGCCCCCAGCATGCGCTGGTCTTGGAGCCCGGAACGTGGACCTTCGACGTCACGGCGCCTGGCTACAAGCCCGTCACCGTCACCCAAGATGTGGTGAATGGGCCGGCCGAGGTCCTCAATGTGACTCTCGAACCCAGTAGCCAGCGCATCGTGGTCGATCAGGACCGCATCGAGCTTGCCGAGACGGTGCAGTTCCAGACAGGCTCGGACCGTTTGTTGAAGGAATCCCTGCCCCTGCTCGACGAAATCGCAGGCATCCTGGACAAGACCCCTGACATCATCAAGGTCTCGATCGAAGGCCACACCGACAATCGGGGTGATGAGGCGGCCAACCAGAGGTTGTCGGCGCGTCGTGCCCAGACCGTCATGACCTACCTTGTGAATTCCGGCATCGCTAAGGAACGTTTGCAGAGCGCAGGCTTTGGAGAATCCAAGCCTCTCGACGAACGGAATGTGGACGAGGCCTGGGAGAAGAACCGCCGCGTTGAGATCCGCATCCTCGAGTGGGCGGACGACGAAGAGTAGAACCTTGGCGTCCCGCCGGCCTTGGCGGGGCGCCCTCGATTCGATTCAGGCCCATCTGGTACGCTGCGTGGGTGCACGATTCGATCATTGGCCGACAGTCTGAAATTCAGGTGCTCGTAGATGCCCTGAAGCAAGACGGATCACTCACCGTAGTGACGGGATTGGGAGGCATTGGGAAGACCCGCCTCGCCACCGAGGTCGCCCGACAACAAACCGAGCCCGTGATTCGATTGAATCTCGACGGGGCCACCGAGGCCACCGCACTCCTGCAGACGGCGCAAGCGGTGCTCGGCACCCCGCCGATTGCCGATTTGGGGTCGTTGTGGGCGACGCTTGAGGCCCAGGGTCCCGTACGAGTGGTTTTGGATGCATTTGAAGGATTGGCGGACCGCGGCAACGAAATCTTGGCGCCGGCCCGCGTTGCCGCACCACGACTCTCCCTGTTGGTGACGTCTCGCCTACCCGTTGTGGTGGCGGGCCAGAGCCGGCTTGTGCTGGGGCCGTTGGCTCCCGAAGACTCGGCCCACTTGATGCGGGTGTGCGCCCAGCAACAGGACCTTTCGTTTCGGCCTGAACGCGATCCCGAAGGGACCCAACGCCTGCTTGCCTGTTTGGATGGCCTTCCACTCGCCATCGAATTGGCGGCACGTCGGCTTGGGACGCTCACCCCCCGCGAACTCGCGGTACGTCTTGACGAAGGACTGCAGTGTCTGCGACGCGCGACGGCGGGTTCGCGCCAGGCGAGCCTTCTCGAGGTCTTGCAGTGGTCGGTGGGACATCTGCCTTCGGCGTACCGACAAGCTGCGTTGACGCTCGCGACGGTGACGGGTCAGTTCAGTGCGGAGACCGCAGAGTCGCTTGTAGAGGCCGATGACGTGGACGGACTCGAGGCGCTCGCCCACCTACTTCAGGTGGGGGTGCTGCATCGGACGGAGGCGACGCCGGGCCTCGCGATGCTGGGCCTGGTGCGACGTGCCTTGTTGGCGGGCGCATCCGAAACGGACCGAGAGCGCGCATTGCGTCGGCATGCGGACCACTTTCTCGAACGATGTGCCCCCCTTTGTGCGCCCCGCGCGCTGTTCGAACGGGTGTTGGACGGCGAGCCCCCGGGCCCCGAGGCCGCGCACCTGCCGCAACTGGAAAGCATCGTTGAACAGCCCTTGCTCGACGCCTCTCGTCGGATTCGGGCCGCATTGGGGGTGTTTGCCACGCTTACCCATGGTCAGCCCTCGGACCGCTACCGACCCCTCACCGCGTTGTTGGACGACGTGGCCTCCGACCCGCCTCCGCACGCCCGACTCCTGCAGGCCCACCTCGGAGCGATGGCACTGATGGAGAGGCCAACCCCCAAAGCGCTCTTTGAAAGCTACACGACGGCGAAGGCGGAGGGCGACTTTGAGGGCGCGGCTCAACTTGGGTATTGGCTCGCCCGCCACCCGAATGCACCTGCCGCCTTCGACGCCGAGGCGGCCCGTCGGCTCGCGCGAACCTCCGATGGTCTGGTCTCGATGTTGTGGTCCCACGACGCTCGCCAGCGCAACATCTACTTGCTGCCTCGGCGGACGGCCCTCGACCTGGTGATTCGTTCGTCGCTCGAAGCCCAGCGCTATCCGAGCCTTGCCAATCGCTGGTTGGTGCACCGCGCCGCGCTCCTCATCGAATTGGCTCGGTTTGTCGAAGCGCGGCGTTTCCTTCAGCGTCTCCAACACAAAGCGTCCCCTGACCAGCCGCGGGAAGCGCTGATGTTGGAGGTCATGTTCGCCGACCTTGCCTTCGCCACCGACGATGTGCAAGCCGCCCATCAACACCTCGCGCGGGCCACGGTGATTTCCGAGACCCATCAGTTCGCAGCCGGCATTTATGATCGACTGGTTCGACTCAAGTGGGAGCTGGCCCTCACGGAAGGTCGCTCTGTCGAAGCGTTGGGCTGCCTTCCTGAATCGGCGATGTCGGACCCTCGATTGGGGAGCCGACTGCGGTGGATGCTTGGGGTGTCGCACCTCATGCAGGCAGATCCAGAAGCGGCCGATGCCGTGGTTTCGAATGGCGCCTCGCCGCCAAGCCTCTGGGCGGTGGACCAAGCCCTCGAGGAAGGGCTGCAAGGCCTTGTCGCGGCGTGGCGGGGCGAGACCTCGGCCGCCCAGATCGGGTTTGCCCGAGCCCGGGCGCGTGCGGTGTGTCGGCAGTCCCGTCGGGTGGAGTCGATCCTCGTGGCCATGGTGAGAGTGGCGGCTCGCTGGCTTGCCTTGCCACCGTCCGCGTTTGGCTTGGGCAGCGATCGGTCGGTCCCGCCCTACCTGTCGGTCCGAGCCGTATGGCCGCTGGCCGAGCTCAAACCCGATGTCTCACCGGCCATTCTTCGAGTCGGTCGAGACCTGAGGTGGTGTGAAGCGCCGCAGAGCGCCCGCCTAGATCTGGCTAAACGCCCGGTTCTTCAGCGCATTATCGGCAAGCTCGTGGACGCACGCCTCGAACAGCCGGGCGGCGTCGTCGAGGCGGACTCCCTCATTGCGGCGGGCTGGCCTGATGATCGGTCGGGTCATGTGGCGTTACGCAATCGGCTGTGGGTCGCCCTTTCGAGGTTGCGTCGCCAAGGCTGGTCGACGGTGATCGAGCGGGTGGGATCGGGCTACCGCATTCCCGAGGAGTTGCCGATCCAGCGGGTTCGGTAGCCGAAGGCAAGCGTGCTCACGAGGTCTTGGTCGTGGTGTAGAACCCCGTGTTCCGGGCATTCTCGTCGATTCGCAGCGGATGCTGAAGCGAGGGGAAGGCCCGTTGACCACAGTCGTGCCGCTCGCACAACCGGCACGTGACTCCAATCGGAACCGTGATGTCGTCGGGGTTGGTGAGGTCCAACCCGTCGGCGTACACCCAGTCCTTGGCGTGCTCGAGACGACACCCGAGGCCGACCGCATGCACGATCTCCTCGGTGCCGTGGCCCCCATGCCGATGCGACACGGTGCGGGCCACGCAGGCGTACGGCACGCCGTCGGGCATCCGAGACACCTGCACCCGCAACTCGTGAGGCCGCAAGAAGGCACGGGAGACGTTCCAACGAGGACATGCTCCGCCAAATCTTGCGAATCGAATCCCCGAACCCGAAAAGCGCTTCGACACATTTCCGGCGAGGTCGATCTTGACGAAATGGAACGGAATGCCCTCATCTCCTTGACGATGCAACGTGCACAATCGATGGCACACCTGTTCGAAACTCGCCTGAAAACGGTGGCCCAAACGGTCCAGATCGTGCCGCATTTGTCGCGCCGACCGTGCGAACGCCGAATAGGGCATGAGCACCGCTCCCGCGAAGTACCCAGCGAGCACAATGCGGAGCAGGGTTCGTGTGGGCGGTGACGCGCCCTTGGCCTTGGCCACCCAAGCATCGATCGCGTCGCCGGCTTCGATGAGCGCAAGCTGGACCGCGAGCTGGAAATCCCGGGTGCTTGGAGGCAACCCCTCGGCGAGGGTGAGCACGCCCGTGTCTGGGTCGAAGGTGCGCATTCCGGGGGCATCGGCGATGCGAACGACCACGCCATGCCGGGCCATGCGGCGGACGAGCCTCGGGTAGCGGTCCTGGGGCTCGAGTTCATCGGACACCGCCTCGGCTGCGGTCTCGAGTTCGGGAAAATGGTTGCCGTAGCGTTCGATGAAGGCCGTGACTTCGTCCGATGGAAGTCGGAGGTCGGTCGCGGGGAGCTGGTCGTCGACCATTCGACGCAGCGTGGCGAGCTGCTCTGTTGCGTCTCGGTAGGAGCGATAGAGGTCGACTACCGCGCGCCCCACTCCAGGGAGGCGAGACACCAACTCTTCGATCTCATGGTTCGAAGGGTCGTGCGATTCGAAGAGGTCGTCTCCGAAAATCTCCATGAGGTCGCCGGTCAACCTGGCGTCTTCGTGGGTCGAAAACGAGGTGAGGTCGACCTCATAGGTCTGTAAGATCTTGATGAGGACGGGTGCGGTCAACGGCCGCTTGTCGCGCTCGATCAGGTTGAGGTAGCTCGCGGAGATGCCAAGTTGTTCGGCCATTCGCGCTTGCGTAAGTCCCCGACGCCGCCGTAGCGCGCGCACCTTGCCTCCGAGCTGCATGCGTCCTCCGAATCCCCGCTCATCTTTACAACGTTTACAACGTGACAGCGATTCGGAGACGTTGCACGACGGGTTCACAACCGGCACGCCGCCGTCCCATTGCCCAAAGGCCGTGATCTTCGCATTTTGGGGTCGACGATCGAACAGTCGGGAGGCGCGATGGCGGGACTACGACTCGAACAGGGCACGGAGCGCGAGGCTGCGACGTCGACTATGTGCACGCCAGAGGCGTTGGCGTTTGTCACGCGCCTGGTGGAACGGCTCGCGCCGGCGCGGGAGGAGCTGCTGCAGGCGCGTCAGGAGGCCCAGGCTCGCTACGACGGTGGCGAGCTGCCCACGTTCCGGGATGACACCGCGTGGATTCGCAAGGGGGCTTGGAAGTGCGCTCCGCTGCCCGCCGAGTTGACCGACCGTCGGGTGGAGATCACGGGTCCTCCGGACCGCAAGATGATGATCAACGCCCTCAACAGCGGCGCCAATGTCTTCATGGCGGACCTCGAAGATTCGATGTCGCCCACGTGGGCGAACGTGGTGCAAGGGCTTCAGAACCTGCACGATGCGGTCCGCAACGAGCTGCATTTCGTTCATCCGAAGACCGGCAAGGAATATGTTGTCGGTGCGAATCCGGCGCGGCTCATGGTGCGCCCGCGAGGCCTTCACCTGGTTGAGCGCAACGTGACGCTGGACGGCAAGCCGGTTCCGGCCACGATCTTCGACGTCGGCATGTTCCTGTTCCACAATGCCCGGGCGTTGGTGGACCACGGAACGCGACCGTACCTCTACCTGCCCAAGATGGAAGCCTTCGAAGAAGCCCTGTGGTTCGATGAGCTGTTTCTCGAAGCCCAACATGCGCTGGGACTGCCGGTGGGCACGGTCCGAGCCACCGTACTCATTGAAACGCTGCCCGCAGCCTTCCAGATGGACGAAATTCTGTTTGCCTTGCGCCATCATGCCGTGGGCTTGAACTGCGGGCGTTGGGACTACATCTTTTCGCTCATTAAGGTCACGCGAGCCCACGCGGACCGGGTGCTGCCGGATCGCTCGGCGGTCGGCATGCAGCAGCCATTTATGCGTGCCTACACCCAGCGTGAGGTGGCGGTCTGCCACCGTCGGGGGGTGTTCGCCATGGGCGGAATGGCCGCCCAGATTCCGATCAAGCACGACGAAGAGGCCCACGCCGCCGCCATGGCCAAGGTCCGTGCCGACAAGGAGCGCGAAGTCCGCGACGGCCACGATGGCACCTGGGTCGCGCACCCCGCCCTCGTTCCGGTGGCGCAGGCGGCGTTCAACGACGTGCTGCAGGGCCAGACCAATCAGCTCGAAGTGCAGATCGAAGCGCACGAAGATGCGGCCGCCTTGTTGGCGACGCCTTTGGGCCCTCGCACGCGAGCGGGGCTGTCCCACAGCGTTGAGGTCGGCATCCAGTACCTCGCCGCCTGGCTTGCCGGACAGGGCTGTGTGCCGCTGCATCACCTCATGGAAGACGCCGCCACGGCCGAGATTTGCCGAGCCCAGATCTGGCAGTGGGTGCGCCACGGCGCCACGCTCGATGACGGTGCGGTCATCGATGCCGATCTGGTGAGCCGCCTCGCTCAACAGGTGCGTGAGAACGCCGAGCACCCACTGCCCACGATCCGCACGGCCACGGACCTCTTCGTTCGCCTGTGCACCGCCGAGGTGCTGGCCCCCTTCCTGACCACTGAAGCCTACGCCATCGCACGACCCCTGGAGACCGCATGACCCTGCCCAACCCCACTCCCCCCAACCCGACGCCCACCTGGTCTTCCGACCGCTGGAAGGGCATCGAGCGTCCCTACACTGAGCAAGATGTGGTGCGGCTACGCGGTAGCCTTCACATCGAGTACACGCTGGCTCGGGTCGGCGCAGAGAAGCTGTGGCGACGCATTCACGAGCGTCCGTACGTCAATGCCTTGGGTGCGCTTACGGGCAACCAGGCCGTGCAGCAGGTTCGGGCCGGTCTCGAGGCGATCTACCTGTCGGGATGGCAGGTGGCCGCCGACGCCAACCTGGCGGGCGAGATGTACCCCGATCAGTCGCTGTACCCGGCGAACTCGGTGCCCTCGGTGGTCGCCCGCATCAACGCCGCGCTGCAGCGAGCGGATCAGATCGAGCACGCCGAAGGCAAGACCACCTGCGATTGGTTTGCGCCGATCGTGGCCGATGCCGAGGCCGGTTTCGGGGGGGCGCTCAACGCCCATGAGTTGATGAAGTCGATGATCCGGGCCGGTGCGGCTGGCGTGCACTTCGAGGACCAGCTGGCCGCGGAAAAGAAGTGTGGCCACCTCGGTGGCAAGGTGCTCGTGCCCACGTCGCAGTTCGTGCAGACGCTGGTGAGTGCTCGCCTCGCTGCCGACGTGCTCGACGTGCCGACGGTGCTCATCGCCCGGACGGACGCCAACGCCGCCGCACTGTTGACCTCCGACATCGATCCGCGCGACCAGGCCTTTTGCACCGGGGAGCGCACCGCGGAAGGGTTCTTCCGGGTGCAGAACGGACTTGATCAGGCGATCGCGCGCGGCCTGGCCTACGCACCGTACGCCGATTTGCTTTGGTGTGAGACCTCGAAGCCAGACCTTGGGGAAGCCAAGCGCTTCGCCGAAGCGATCCACGCCGAATTCCCCGGCAAGCCGCTGGCCTACAACTGCTCGCCGTCGTTCAACTGGCGCCGTCACCTCGACCCCACCACCATCGCCAACTTCCAGCGGGAGCTGGGCGCGATGGGGTACCGCTTCCAGTTCGTGACGCTCGCAGGCTTTCACGCCCTCAACACGAGCATGTTTGAATTGGCTAAGGGCTACGCCGATGAAGGAATGGCGGCCTACTCGAAGCTGCAGGAGCGGGAGTTCGAACTTCAGGACGCAGGGTTCACCGCGGTCAAGCACCAGCGGGAAGTGGGCACGGGCTACTTCGACGAAGTGCGCCAGGTGCTCTCGGCCGGCAAGGCGTCGACCGGTGCGCTTGAGGGTTCGACGGAAGCCGAGCAGTTCTAAGGCACCCCGCCACCATACGGCTTCCCGTGCGGAGGTACGGTGGCCGTCGAGATGGTGTGGCTGAACGGACGCGTGAACGTGCTGGAGCACGGGCTCGCGTTGACCGAAGAACACCCTGGGCAATGGGTTCTCGAAGGGGGGGCGTCGCGGATTGAACGCTCCCCTGTGGGCGACCGCGGCACCCTCGTGGTGGAGGGGGAAACCTACGTCCTCAGCGGGGGCTTGCATCCGACGCCCCGCGGCCTGGTGGGCCGCTTCGTGACCCCGCCCGGAGGAGCGTTTGTGCGGGAGCGGGTTGCCCTGATGCTGATCCCCGACCCCGACGATCCCATCCTCGCGGCGTTTGGGCGAGATCCCTCTTCCGACCGCCCCACCTCCCTGGTCGGGTGGCCGATGCCCACGCCCCTGACCCGGCCACGACTGCTGCCGCGCATCGTGCGTGGAACCCCTCCTCTGCTGGCTCGTGCCCTCGACGACCAGGGCGACGAAACGCACGTCACCCTTGCCACGCGCCCGATCGGTGAGGACCTCGCCATCGTCTACGTCGAGGACACCGATGCGGGCGTCCGCCGCCTGGATGTGGATGCGGCGAACCGGATCGAACCCGACGAGGCCCACCGGTGGACACGGGCCCTCGACAACCTCGCGAAGCTCCCGCTGGTGCGGATCGTGGGAGACGGGCCGCTGTTTACCGTGCGCCGGTCGGGCGTTCACGAAGCCGCGTTTCTTCTCCTCGAGACGTTTTGGGACGCCATGGCGCCGCTACTCGATGGGCCACGGATGGTCGCAATGCCACGGCACGACGTGCTCATCGTCACCGGCGATGCGGGTGCAGATCGGCAGCAGGCCCTTCGAGAGGCGGCAGCCCGCTACGACACTCCTCACGGCCCGCTAAGCGATGCCCTTCACCGCTTCGACGATGTGCGTCAGCAGTGGCGCCTGGTGTAGATCAGAAGCGCTCGACCGAGGTGCAGACGGCGCCCGGTTTTCCCGTTGCCGAAAGCCAGGTCGAAGGATGCTCCGTCAGCTCGGGTGCGTTGCGCAGTGCATCGAAACCGCCTTCCATGGAATGGACTTGCGCTTCGCCTTCCGTCCATCCCGAGGTTGGGGTTGGATCTGAGGCGGGGTCCAGTTCCGGCAGCGCAACCGTCCGCGAGAACGCGCCCACGAGGGTCCATGTCGTGGCCTCTTGGGGATTGCCGACGGTGATGGTCATGAGGTTGCCCCCACGGCCATCGCAGACCCAGTCTTTTGGCAAGGGAAGTTCGAAGACGGTCTTCGACAGATCGAAGGTCCAGCCCTCCGGAACGACGGGAAGGGCGTCGCGCTCCCGCTGCAACCCTGCCACTTGCCCGCCGCCGGGCACGCTCCGGACTGCATCGATGCGCTCGACACGGGCGGCTACCCCGGTCTCTTGCACGCCAATGCGGACCTGGATCTCGTCGTGGAACGCGGCATCGGCGGGCGAGCGAAGGCCCGAGATGCCTTGGTCCGAGAGGAGTTGGAACTTGGCCAAGCCTTGGGGGAACGGCCGTCCGCCTCGACGGGCCTCGACGCTAAGGTCGACCGAACTATCGGGTCCCTGGTGGAAGTACTGAACGTCGTACTCGCCGTAATCTTCGAGCCAAGGCCCCATCTGCACGGTGCCCGACAGATCGGGGGGCATCCCCTGCAGCGAGGATCCGGCCACAAACGCGATGGCCAGGGGTTCGAGGGTTGGGCTTAGGGCCCAGGCAAAGGCATCGACCGTGGTGCCGGTGTGACACGAGGACGAGAGTGGAATGGTCTGATTGAGTGGAAAGGGCGCATTTGCGAGGGCTATGCAGGCAGACTGCAGTTCCCAGATCGCGAAGTCGACGTCGGGACTGTCGGGGATCTGAAGCGTGTAGGACCCCACGTCGACCGGCGCTTGGACTGCCGAGTTGGGGAAGGTGAGACGGTCCCCATCTCGCACGCCTCGGATTGTGGTGAGTCGGGGGCCCGAAAAAGCGTCCACGACCTCGGTCACAAACCCCTCGATCGGTACGTCCTCGATCGTGAGTTCCGCATCGGTCGTCACCTCGGTGCGCACAAAGGTGCCGTCTGCGTCCGCGATCATCAGCCGGACTTCGGGCAACAGACGGTCTTGGCCAAGCCGCACGGTGACCTGACCAAACTTCGGTTTGGGTGGAGGGGGCTTAGGCACGGTGCCCGTATCGACGGGGCGCGTGTCGGCAGGGGGGGCGGGTGGTGGAGGATTGCCCTCGGTGGTTGGCACCTCATCCCCGCTACACGCAAGGGCTCCCCACCCCAATCCGACCCATCGACCCAACATCGGCACCTCCGCCATCCTTGCAAGGATGGCGGATCTGGCGCCAAAGTCCTAATCGACGACCAACGTCACATCGCCGGCATCGGTCAGCACGAGGTCGGGAGCGGTCTGGGCGGTGACCGTGACTTCGACGGTGACGTCGCGCCCGTCGAGTTCTTCGAGTTCCAAGCCGAAGTAGCGGAGGTGCACTTCCGCGCCTACCCAACGTCCGGCGTTGTCTCCTACGTTTGCGCACGTCAATCGCATGGGCAGTTGGGTTTCCGTGAGCAGGGCGCCGTCCTCGAAGACAGCGATGTCGACATCGATGCCATCGAAGAGTTCGCCCGGGCCGGTCACCCGCAATCGAAGCGGGGAATAGGGGGCGCCGCCTTGGGGCGGAATGCCCGCTGCGAACGCTCCGCCTCGCGCGAGGTCCCCGTACTCCCCATCGGGTGGAGCGACTTCGAGGCTCGTTTCGTCGGAGGCGCAGGGATGCGGCGAGACGGGAGGCTCCCCGTCACTACATGCGACCACCAAGCCGAAAACGGCACCCCCGACCCTCACGAGCGAAGCCGCCGCAACAGCACGAGTCCTGCGAGGCCGGCCACGCCAAACGAGGCGCTCAGGGGGCCCGTCGACGAACAGCCGCCACAGGCCGCCGCATTGAGGAGGTCATCAAAGCCAGCATTGTGAGCGTTCGCAGCATCAAAGGCTCGCTTTGAACCGTTGTAGATGGGATTGGGCTGCCCTTCGGCCGAGGTCTCTTCCACGATGAGGGCGAAGTCGTCCATGAGACCGGACAAGTACTCGTACTCGGTGGTGTTGTTCTCCCAGAACCACGACTGTGGAGGCAGGCGGTACGCCCGGCCGTCGGCGAGGACGAGCCGACGCTGGAGTTCCGACGTCTCCAGGCCATCCTCGCAGTAGTACTCCAGCTCGGCTTCGCGTTCGCGGGACACGTTCTGAGTCATGTCGCGGTTGAACACGAACGTGGGATCGACGGTCATTTCCACCGGTGAGACGCTACTCGTGAGCCGCGTCAGGTGCTTCGTGTCGTCGAACATCGCTTGGGCTTCGGCGAGCGGCTGGACGATGCGCTCCTCGATGGCCTGGGCGAATGCCGGCGCGTCGAACGGCATGCCGACGATGTACTCTTCGTAGCAACGGAGGCAGTTGTAGAAGTTGGTTTCGTCGAGGCCCTGGTCAACCAGTTCCTGCGGCATGGGCACGAAGGTGCGGAACAGCTCGAGGAGCAAGCTGCTCCCTCGGAACCCTTGAGACTCCAGCTGGTCGAAGAACGAGGCGGGATCTGCGGCGTAGGCAAGCGTTCCCGTGTCGAACTGGTCCTCCCGGAACAGGGATTCGTCCATGATCGCTGCATCGCCCGAGAAGTCGGTGGCGAAGGCCTGGCCTCCGGCTTCGTCCGCGGCCGCCGTAATGGCGGCGGGGTAGTTGAATCCGAAGTTGAACCAATCGACCACGAGGTCGTTGACGACGACGTGCAGGTAACTCTCAGGCACGGCCCGGGAGTCGCCGAGCAGGTAGGCCTGCATGCGCATGTCGTCGTTCGCCGCGATGGCCGTGAGGCGAATCGGGACCGACATGGCCGTGCCGGGGTAGGTCATCGCAAGGGGCTGTAGCGAGCCCACGTCGTTGTTCTTGCCGAGCCGAAGGGCGACGAAGTACGAGTCCGACGCCACATAGGGCTTCAGCACCGAGTTGAGTTCGTCGGGCAGATCGAATTGGTTGGCCTGCAGCCAGTCGAGCAGAGCCGTAGCGGTCTGGGCCTGGAGTACGACAGTTTCAAAGGGGCCGACCGTCTTTTCCGCGATGACGGCCACGCCACTTTCGGCCGAGGAGCCGCTATCCGCGACGGGGGGCGTCGGGGAGAAGGCGTAGTCGTAGTAGTAGTTGTAGGGGTGGAGTTCGCAGTCCCCGACCGCGATCGCTTCGAGGTTGAAGGTCGGTGCGGTACGCCGTTTCAGTTCCTCGAACATCGTATCGGTCGACAGGCGCAGCTCCGGCACTGCTCCCACCGGCACGATCCAAGCGAATTCCTCGGCCGACCCCTGATACGCGATCTGGACGTGCATGGTCGTCGTGTTGGTCTGCTTGTCGACCTTGAACACGATGTCTTCGCTGGCCTGGTTCACCGGATCCCGATTGCAGAAGAATCCACCGCACGCGAGCGCGTCACTTGGCATCAGAAGGGTCGAAAGGACTGCGATCATGAGCACCTCCCTGGGTCGTGCGTGGATCGGTTGATCCACATCGTACGGGCGAGCCGCAGGCACCTGCTGTGCAATCTGCGATCCATCCGTGTGACGACGGGGAGATGGGGATCGTGGTTTTGGGGGACGGTTCGATCGCGACAGCGGTGTCAAATCACCATTTGTTCGCGAGCCTCGAAGCTCCGATCGAACGCGAAGGCGTCGAGCGAGACGACCACGCCGTCCTCGAGTTCCACGGTGGAGAGGTTGTGCCCCGCGTCGACGAGGGCGTGGGCGACACGGGCGGTGAACGGTCCCATCATCGCGCCGTGGCCCGAGAACCCCACCAGACGGATCAGGTTGCCCACCGCGGGATCGTAGCCAAGGAAGGGGTTGTGGTCGGGCGTCTCGGCGTAGTAGCCGCTCGTCGTCGCCACGAGACCGTCGAACTCGCCGACGGCCGGGAACATTTCGGCGAGTCCGGCCCACAGCTCGAACGGCCGTGCGTCGATTCCCCCATTGTGGGAGAACGCGGGCTCAATGAAGTCTTGATCGGCGTAGTCGAAGGTGTTTTCGGCTTCGGCGTCGTGTTTGTGGCCAAACATCAGTGTGTCGGCGTTCTCGGGGCGAAAGTACGTCCCCGAGGGGGTGATGGTCAGCGGCATGTGAGCGAGCGTGGCGGCGTCAAAGCCCGCGTCGCGTTTGACGAACCAAAGGTACCGTTTGCGGGCGAACACGGGCAATTCGGTGCCTTGCAAGATCCGACCGAGCCTGGGGGTCCAGGCATTGGAGCAATCGATCACCAGATCGCAGTCGAAGGTGCCTTTGGGGGTGAGGAGCTGAGTCAGGTGCCGACCGTTGAACCTGGCTTCGGTGACCGGAGCGTTTTGAAGGAGCCGCCCGCCTGCTTCGGTGAGATGACGGGCCGCCTCTTGGTAGATGATCTGCGGGAGCAAGAAGCCATCGCTCGGGCAGTGGGTGGCGCCGGCCAGGGTGTCGGCGGCGAGCCAGGGAAACCGATCCGCAATCGCGGTTCGAGACAACACCTCAACCTCGGTAAGGCCTGCTTCCTGTTGCATCGCCGCCCGGGCCCGAGCGCCGTCGAGGGCCGCGTCGTCGCCGTGGAGGAAGAGGTAGCCATTTTGCACGATCGGCGAGACCCCATCGGCCGTCTGTTGTGCAAAAGCTTTGTAGAACGCCACGCTATACCGCATGCCCTGCACCGTACCTGGGGTGGAGAACTGCTGGCGGATGCCTGCGGCGGTTCGACTGCTCGAGCCGGCCCCCACATGCCGCGCTTCGAGGACGGTGACGTCGTGGCCCGCCTGAGCCAGTTCTCGCCCGACCAGCGTCCCCGAAATGCCTGCCCCGATCACAACCACGCGCATTGAGTGTCGCTCCCTCTCGCCGTCGGCCGGCGGTCGTATTGATTATCCTGGCTCCCAAGCCAACCAGGAGCATCCATGTCCACCCAGCCCGAAGTGACCGAGCGCCGTACGACCTCGACCGGGCCCGTCGTGCCCCTGCCGACGGCCGACGAGCTTCGCCACGCCTATCGCGTGGGCCTTCGTTCACGATTGGCCGAGGAGCACATCGTGCGCCTTGTCACACGCGGTGAGGTGAAGTTCGCCATCTGGGGCCCCGGTGAGGAAGTGCACGGTACCGCCTGTGCCCTCGCGTTGTCCAAGGTGGTGGATCCCCAGCACTTCGGATTCGTCGGTCACTACCGTTCGGGGGCGCTTTCCTCGTTGTGGTGTGAGCTGAACGGGGTCACCGACTTCACCCTTCGCATGATGCGACAGCAATTTTCGAGGTCCACCGACGGGATGAGTGGAGGCCGACAAATGGTCTACCACCTCAACATTCCCGAGGCGGGCGTGTTGCCGGTGCAGTCGCCCGTCGGCATGCAGCTTGGCAAGGCCGCCGGCTACGCCCTCGGCTACCAACGGAAGGGCATCCACGATGCCGTAACCATGGGCATCGTCGGCGATGGCACCACGGCCGAAGGCGACATGCACGACGCCATGAACGCGATCAGCGTGTGGAAGCTGCCCACGATCGTGATGGTGACCGACAACCGCGTCGCGATCAGTACGTTGCCCGAAGAAGGCCGAGGCATCGTGGACTTTGAGGCCTACGCAAAGGGCTTCGGGCTGCACTACGAAAGCTGCGATGGGCGCGATTTCCTGGATTGTTACCAGACGATGGCGCGTGCGGCTCAGTACTGCCGCGACGAGCAGCGGGGCTGCGTGCTGTACGTGCACAGCCTGCCGCGGTTCAACGGCCATTCCTCGGCCGCTGACGTCACCTTCGACCTGACCCAGGACGATCCGTTGATCGCGTTTGGGGAGCAGCTGGTTGCGGATGGCCACCTGTCGAAGAACGACGTGATGCGGCGGCAAGTCGGAAAGGGCCGCGACTTCTTTGCTCACCATGAGTTGGGCAAGGTGGGTGAGGCGATCAACGCGGAAGTGCGGGGTCTCATCGACCAGGTTCGGGAAGAGCCGCATCCCGATCCGGCCGAGGTGGAAGAGCACATCTACGCTCCCTTCCCCACAGATCCCGAGACCGCGCCGGGCGAAGGCACCACCAACATCAGCTACGCCGGGGCGATTCGTGCGGCGCTAGGCAAGCTCGTGTCCCGCCGCAATGGCTACATCATGGGCCAGGACGTCGGGCGTCTGGGTGGCGTCATGACGGCCACGGCAGGCATTCAGAAGGCCTACCCCGGGAGCATCGTCGACTCGCCGCTCAACGAGCCGCTCATCGTTGGCACGTCGACCGGTTTGGCCCTGCACCCTGACCTCATGGCTCTGCCCGAGGTGCAGTTTGGAGACTACAGCCTGAATGCCTTTCACTGGCTTGTCTACCTGGGCACGGTGCGGTGGACGAACGTGGGACGATCGAGCACCAAGCTCGTATTGCGCATGCCCGTGGACCCGTTTGGCGGGGGGGCGGTGTACCACTCCATGAGCGTCGATGGCTACTTCACGCCGATTCCAGGACTCGTGGTCATCATGCCGTCCACGAGCTTCGATGTGCACGGACTGCTGCTCACGGCCGGAGACTACGATGGGCCTGTCGTCTGTCTCGAACCGAAGTGGATGTACCGGCAGACCTTGGGGCCCGCGTTCCCCAACGAACCCACCGACGCAGATGCTATCGCGACCCTTAAGAAGTCGATCATGCGCGGTGACGTGCCGGACGTGCCCGACGTTCGCGTTCCGTTCGGCAAGGGGATTGTGCGGCGAGCTGGCAACGATCTCACCATCGTGTCGTGGGGTCGGGCGGTGTGGACGTCACTCGAGGCGGCCGAAGCGCTCGCTAAGCAGGGGATCTCGGCCGAGGTGATCGACCTGCGAACCCTCGTTCCTCCCGATCTCGACCTGTGCATTTCATCGACCCGACGGACCGGCCGGATCATCGTGGCGGCAGAAGATCGTGAGTTCGCGGGCTTTTCGAGGGCCATCCAGGGCCATGTGGTGCAGGCGCTGCCCGGCACGCCGTCGATGGCGTTGGGTCAGAAGAACGTCCCCGGCATTGGACAGTCCCTCATCCTCGAAGACGCCACGATCCTCACGAGTCGGCAGATCGTTGAGGCGGCAGGTTCGCTGCTGGACGTTCGTGTTGCGGTCGCTGGCCAACCTGCGGGTTGGTCGTTCGTGGCCCCTCGCTACTTCTTGGGCTGACAGTCGGTGACGTCGTAGCTCGCGGGCATCGTGTAGCCTGCGGCGTCCCACCCCCCGGGGGCCTTCCAGGCGCCTTCATCGGGCTCGAAGCACGCGTAGGGAACGTCGCGGTGGGGCAGCTTCTCTTCGGTGGGGAAGCTGTAATGCCACCACTCTCGCCAGTAGTTCTTGAAGCCCTCGGCATGCATGGTCTCGCGAAGGAGCATGCGGTTTTTGTAGGCCTCGCCCTTGGCGTTGCGGGTGTGACTCGCCTCGGAAAGCGTGTCCCATGGGGTGCCCATGTCGATCTCGGTCCCGGTTTCGGCATCGACGATCGACAGATCGATGGTGTTGCCCTTGTTATGGCCCGAACGACGTGCGATGTAGCCCCCGTCGAGCAGGTGCACTTGGTCCGTGCGCTTGGCCCAGGCCACCATGCCCAACGTGCCGCGCAGCGGTCGGTAGGCGTCGTAGATGAGCAGGGACTTGCCCTGGGCTTCCAGCTTCGCTTGCACCCGTTTCAAGGCTTCGGTGGGCTCCTGACGTAGCCAGGCGCCGGGCACGCCGTAGCCGGGCAACGGGGCTTCCGTGAAGTTGTCGGGCGTGTGGTAGCGGACGTCAAACCGTGCGTTGGGCAAGGCGACTCGTAGGTCGACCCACCCCTTGGGGGGCGGCCGCTGGTGCGTGGCGAGGTCGGGGGTCGGAGGCGCCGGGGCTGGTGGGGGCTCGGCCACCGGAGGAGGTGCCTCTGCGGCCGGAGGCGTGCCCGGCACCATCGTGGGTGGATCGGGCTCTTTGGCCCCACCGAAGCTTCCGCACCCGCACCACAACCAAATCATGCACCACATGCGGCTGACATACCGCGCGCTGGCCGACCTGTGCGCTATGCTTCCGAGGATTTCGGAGTCGACCATGCTCTTTAGGGATCTCGGGACCGCCGTGGGCCGTTCTGTCTCGGCCTCTCGACCTGACGCCCGCTCGGTGTCGGGCTTCGTGGGGGAAGAGGTGTTGGCCTCCGGTACGGGCTGGACGGCCGGCTGGTTTAGCGCCTGGTTCGTGGGTCAGTTCTTCGTAGAGCGAAGCTGGAAGAACCTGTGGGGACTCACCGCAACGAAGCGCACCGCCTTAGCGTCCGATGACTATTCGCTGTTGTCCGACGTTGTTGGCTACCTCGTGGGGCTCGTGGTCCTGCTCGTGGTCCGGCAGCTGATCATCGGCACGCTTCATCACCTGCGCGACGTTCAGAGTGAACGGGCCGACCAAGGAGCGCCATGAACCTCCCGCCTGAAGCCGTCGGTGTGGGCTCGCCTGAAGAGCTTGCACGCTTTGCTGCGCTCCAAGCTCGCATTCCCGACATGTATCGGCGACTGGCCCGCGATCGACGGGGTCACCAGACGGTGGTCATCGTCCCCAGCTTATCGATGGATCCTCGAGAGTTAGCCAAAATCCATGGCTTCTACCATTACGAAGAGCGCATGCTCGTCAACCTCATGTTGTTGGCGCAACCGAGGACCAAGCTCGTCTATGTGACGAGCCACCGCCTTGATCCGCTCGTGGTCGACTACTACTTGTCGATGTTGCAGGGCATTCCCTACGCGCACGCACGGGCGCGTCTTGTGATGTTGGACTGCAACGACCGGTCCACGCGGCCGCTATCGCGGAAGATCGTCGAGCGTCCTCGTTTGGTGAAGCGGATCTGCAACGAGATTGCGGACGGGGACCGGGCGCACCTGATGTGCTTCAACTCTACGCCCTGGGAGCGTAGCCTTGCGGTCCGGCTTGGCATTCCCCTGCATTCGGTGGATCCGTTGCTCTCGGATCTCGGTACGAAAAGCGGGTGTCGCGAGGTGTTTCGCGAAGCGGGCATCGACTTCCCGTTTGGATTTGAGCGGCTCTCGAGCCTCGACGAGGTCATCGATGGCCTCATGGAGGTCAAACAGCGGGACCGGACCATTCGCAAGGCCGTGGTGAAGCTCAACGACGGATTCTCGGGCGAAGGCAACGCGATCTTCCGCTACGACCCTGACGATGAAACGCGGACCGGCCAGGATCTTCGTCGTTCCATCGGCTCGCGCCTCCATGAGGTGCTTGAGTTCGCGACGCCCGACGAAACGAGCGAGCGCTTTCTGGGGAAGTTTGCCGAGATGCAGGGGGTCGTTGAGACTTTTGTCTCCGGTGAGGTGAAGACCAGCCCCTCGGCCCAGTGTCGGGTCAACGCGATGGGGGAGCCACAGGTCATCAGTACGCACGACCAGGTGCTGGGCGGCCCCTCGGGCCAGGTGTTCATGGGGTGTACGTTTCCTGCCGTCGACGACTATCGTCTCGACATTCAGCGGTCCGGGCGTCAGGTGGCGGATGTCTTGGCGACCAAAGGCGTCATTGGGCGATTTGGCATCGACTACGTGAGCGTCAAGGTGCCCGATGGCTGGCGACACTACGCCATCGAGGTCAACCTGCGCAAGGGCGGAACCACGCATCCATTCCTCACCCTCAAATTCCTGACAAACGGTGCCTACAACCACGACGATGGCTTGTTCTACGCTCCGTCCGGCAAGCCGAAGTACTACTACGCGACCGATACGCTACAGTCCGAACGCTACAAAGGCCTGTCTCCCTCGGATCTCATTGACATCGCCGTCTACCACGACATGCACTTTCACGGGCCGAGTGAACGAGGGGTGGTTTTTCACCTCATTGGAGCCCTGTCGGAGTACGGCAAGATGGGGATCGTGGCGATTGGTGACAATCCCCAGCAGGCGAATTTTCTCTACCGTCAGGCGTTGCAGGTCCTGGCCGAAGAGACAGGCGAACGAAAACCCCGCCCGGCGTGACCGCAGCTAAATTCAACACCGGGCGTGGGGTGTTGGTCGTTACCGAACCCCATGAGGAGGTGTCGCGTTGGCGAGAGATGGCGACGGTGGTCCCGAAGAAGGCGGTAACGGCAACGACTTCTCGCGTTGGTGGATCCCTGCGCTGGGGCTCGTGTTTCTCGTGGTCGTGGTCGGATTGACCCAGTTTGCGTGGAATCAACGGGACGAAGGCACATCGTGGACGGAGCTGAAGGAGCTCGTCGCAGACGACCAGATCGAGAAGGTGACGTTCGAAGGCGAATGGGTGCGGGCCCTCAAGAAGGGCGAGGCAGGGGACCCTGGAACGCAGATGGTCCAGGTCACCCGGGTGCTCGGCGACGAAGGATTCATCGACCTGCTCGAAGCGCACAACGTCGAGTACACGGCGGTGCAGCCCAACCCCTGTGCGTCCGGCAGCCTCACGTTTCTCATCATTCCACTCATGATGCTGGCGCTGTTTTGGGTCATGATCACGCGCCAAGGCGGTCCGACTCGCGGCATGGCGGCGTTTGGGCGTAGCAGTGCTTCGATGGCGCCCGAGGAAGGGACCGGGGTCACCTTTGAAGATGTTGCGGGCGTGGAAGAAGCCGCGGAAGAACTGCAGGAAGTCATCGCGTTTCTTCGTACGCCCGAGAAGTTCACGAGCTTGGGCGGGCGTCCTCCTAAGGGGGTGTTGCTCGTTGGTCCTCCGGGAACCGGCAAGACGCTGTTGGCGCGTGCGGTTGCGGGCGAAGCCGGCGTGCCCTTCTTCAGCATCTCCGGGTCTGCGTTCGTCGAGATGTTCGTGGGCGTCGGCGCCGCACGCGTTCGCGACCTCTTCAAGAACGCCATCGAGCATGCGCCTTGCATCATCTTCATCGACGAACTCGATGCCGTCGGCAAGGCTCGGGGGGGGACGGGCCCCGCGGGCAACGAAGAGCGCGAGCAGACGCTGAACCAGCTGCTGGTCGAAATGGACGGGTTCGACAACCGCAAGGGCATCATCGTGATGGGGGCGACGAACCGGCCTGAAATCCTGGACCGCGCCCTACTCCGGGCGGGTCGTTTCGATCGACAGGTCGTTGTGGATCGGCCCGATGTGCGGGGTCGCGAAGCCATTTTGAAGGTCCATGCGAAATCGCTGATCCTCGCTGAAGATGTCGACCTGGAGAAGATCGCCAAGCTTACGCCAGGATTCGCGGGGGCCGACCTCGCCAATGTCCTGAATGAGGCTGCCTTGCTCGCCGCCCGACGGGACCATGTCCGCATCGAGGCGAACGACCTGGGCGATGCTATTGAGCGTGTGGTTGCGGGGCTCGAGAAAAAGAATCGTCGGCTTTCCGAGCGCGAAAAGCGAACGGTGGCCTATCATGAGTGCGGCCACGCCATCTGTGCCGCGGCCAGCCCGGGCGCCGACCCCGTCACCAAGATCAGCATCATTCCTCGAGGCATGGCCGCACTTGGGTACACGATGCAGCTGCCCCTCGAAGACCGCTACCTGATGAGCAAGTCGGAGCTGCTGAACCGCATCACGATTCTCTATGGCGGTCGTGCCGCCGAAGAAATCGTGTTTGGCGATGTGACGACCGGCGCCCACGACGACATACGGAAGGCCTCGGACCTCGCTCGTCGGATGGTCGTGGAGTACGGCATGTCCACCGCGATTGGGGCGGTCGACTACAGCGGGGAAGCGCGGGCCAACGCGTTTGGGATGGGTACGGCATCGGGCCCGTTGGTGGATGCTAGCCCCGAGACCGCCGAGCAGATCGAGCGCGAGGTGCACAATTTTCTGTCGAGTTGTCATCAGCGAGCGCGCGACATTCTCCTGGCGAACATGAACATCCTCGAAGAAATGTCAGGAGTACTCCTCACCGAAGAGGTGCTCGACGGCGACCGCATGCAGTCGTTCCTGTCGCGGGTCCAGCAGGCGGATGGGTTGGCCGAGCCGCCGACCAGTCAGCTCCTCATCGCCGCCGAATGAGATCGCGAGCGATCGTTCAATGGCCCAGCTTTCAGGCCAGGACTCGTGTTTTATACCTCAGGTAACGGAAAAGACCTCAAGTCTTTTTCCCCTCGGCCGATGATGGGTGCGAGGGGGTTACCATGGCGTATCAGCAGCAGTCATCGTCCTTCTGGGTTCGGCTCCGCGGAGCCACCACCCGTGACCGCGCCGCGCCCGAAAATCACTTTGTGGATGCAACTCAGTATCCGTCGTTCGGGGTTGCGCCCGAAGATCAGCCCACCGAACTCATCGACCAGAGCCCGTCGAACACGACGCTCCAGGAAGAATCGGGTTTCGAGATCGAAGGGCTGCGTTCGCCGTCGTCCGCCGTCCGATGTGCGATTCCCGTCACCCTTCGTATGTTGACGGGAAATCCCCGCGCCCTCATCACCCTGCTCGATGTCGATCACTCGATCGTGCAGGTGGAACACGCGCTTCCAGATCTCGCCACGGTCTGGATTCGCCTGCCGTTCGCGTGCGGCTCCGAGGTGGTCAAGGGACGGGTGAAAGGCTCTACGCGTCGCACGCCGTCGAGTCCGTGGGAAGTGCTCGTGAAGTTCGAAGTGGCTTCGGCAGGCACGCGCGACGGCCTGGTGGGCCTTGTGCGTGCCCTTAAGGAACGGTCTCGACGGTAGCCACAAGGCCTCCTCGCTCCATCGCTGGTCTCTGAAACGCCTTCGGCATTGCGCCGAAAGGCGAGTCGGAGGACACGATGATTGCCTTGTCCCTGCTGTTGGCTTGTGATCAGAGCGCGCTCGAAGCGGGCGCAACCGATTCGGGCGCCGTCACGTACACCCCCGAGGTGGAACTGCTGTCGCCTGCCCCTGACTCGACCTTCGAGATTGGCGACCGAATCGACTTTGAGTTCTCGGTCTGGGATGGCCCAGACGACATCTCGGACCTTGCCCTCACCTGGACATTGTCGGGATTGAGGGGACAGCCCTCGTTGAGCGACTTGCGCCTCGATGACCCAGGACGCAACCACGCAACGGCCAGCTGGCGGACGGCTGAAGCGGGGCAATGGGAGGTGGCCCTGGTCGCGTCCGACCCCGCCCATCGCATCGGTGAAGCCTTTGTCACGTTTTCGGTTGATGACCGCGTTGTCGACGACCTCGGCCAGCGCTGGATTGTCGAGGGTGTGGAGTAGCGTGCCCTCCCAAGCGCAGGGTGGCCGATTGGTGCGTTACGATGCGGGCTGGAGGTCGCGCTGACACCGATCGTGCTCTTGCCTCAGATCGTGCTGGCCACTCCAGCGTTTCACGGTCCCCCCGACGATGTGGCCCGCGCCACCCGGGCCTGGGAAGCGGCCAAGGTCTGCTCGGGCCGTGAAGGCTATGCGGCCCGCGACGTCGAGATTCGACATCGGACGATTCCTGGCGGTTTCTTGGGCATCGCCCACACGACCTCCGACGGCGAACTCGTACGCATCGACCTCGACAAGACGAGTGGGCACTACCGCGAAGTGCTGGTGCATGAGGTTGCCCACGCGTGGGTCTCCGATGGACCTTTGGCCTTGGTGGAAGGCGCGGCCGAACTTCTGGCCGATTGCATCGTCGCCCAAGACCCGGGCCTGGCCACGCTGCAGTACGACGATGGCCGCGACCTTACGGGACTGCCCGACCTTCGCACGTGGGCGCCGCCCGACCAACACGAGCCTGAATCGCTGGGTGCCATCCGTACCGACGCCTACATCGGCGCGTCCCGATTGCTGCGCACGGTGGCCGAGGTGCTCGATCAGTCGCAGCTCTGGCCGGCCGAAGGGCTGAGCTGGACGAACTTCGAGGCTGCGCTCAACGCCGCGGGACCCCGCGGCCAAGCCATCCTCGCTGCCCTGCACGGAGGCCCGGTGGCCCAGCGGGAAGCCCTGTCGGACCCCGACCTCGATGGCGTGCCAACCTTGGCTGAAACCCTTGCGGGCACGAACCCCCATCGCTTCGACACCGATGGCGACGGCTGGTGGGATGGGGCTCGCAATGTGCCCGACGATGCTGTTGCGATTCCGCTGGATGGAACTCCGGTCTGCGCAGGGCATCGTCCGGTTCGCGGACAGGCCCTCGACGTGTTGACGGGAGGGAACCTGCGCGGCGCGGACGTACCGCGGGTGGTGGGACGCTCGAGTGCGGCAGGTGCAACGTTCAAGGCGGAAAGTCGGCGTGCCACGGGGTGGGGGCATGCCACGGCCCTCGTCGGCGGGGGACGATCGGTTCTGCTGCAGCTCGACCACAAAGCCGACCATTCAACGGGAGCTGCCTGGGCGCGCATTCGGGGGCGGGACCTCGTTGCCGACCCGGGTTGCCGGTCCAACGCCCAGCTCACGGTCTGGGCTCATCACCGCAGCGTTGAACGCGACGTGGAACCCTTCTTCGCGGCCCTGCACGGGGCCCGAGATGCCCTGGTGGAGCGCTTCGGACCAAGCCCTTCGCGCATCGTGGTGCTCCTGGGCGGGACCTCGTCGACGGTGAAAGGCAACGTCGTGGTTCTCGGACCCCACGAACTGGACCGAGCCCGCCGTACCGGCGATTGGCGCTCGTTGGCCCTCCTTGCCGTTTCGGTGCAGCACCTGTGGGGCCGTGGGGAGCCGGATTGGACGGGGGCCGAGGCGCTCGCACGGTCGTTTGGCGCTCGTTAAGGCCGCAGCAACTTCGACAGGGCCCGAACCACCTCGTCGATGACGACGTCCGCGTCGCCGCCCTTGGCAGGGAGCACGTCGTCGACAACGAGCACGGCCAACCCATGCACCGTCGACCAGCAAAGGTGGGCGAGGGTTTCGGATGGAATCCCCGGTGCGAGCCCTGCATCGTGGGCGCTCTGTGCCAACTGCCGCACCACGCCGTAGGTGTCGGTGGTCGCATCGGGCGGTTCTGTCGCTTCGTGGGCCGTCACAATCGCGCGGTCGAACATCACCCGAACGTGCCCTCGGTGAGTCCTTGCGAAGGCGATGTAGGCACGCCCTGCGGCTTCGAGCGCATCGCCCGGGTCGGGCCCCGCGGCATCTGCCGCCTGCGTGACCGCCGCGGTCAACGACGTGAAGCCATCCGCTGCGATGGCCTGGAGGATCCCAAGTCGGTTGCCGAAGTGGTGGTACGGTGCCTGGTGGCTGACCCCGGCGCGACGGGCCACCTCGCGAAACGACAGCGCATGAACTCCGCTCTCGGCCACCAGCGCTACGCTTGCATCCACAATCCGCTCCCGCAGCCCTTTCTCCACCCTTGGCCTCCTGCTTTCCAAGTATCGTCGTCCTACGCACTTGACACTGTCAGGTCTCCGTTGCTAGACACTGTCTATCCGGGGGATGGATGACCTTCGAAGAACACTACGGTCCCTGGGCGGTCGTCACCGGCGCATCGTCGGGGATGGGGCGGTCCATCGCGCAACAACTCTCCGAGCGGGGCCTCGGCGTTGTGCTGGTGGCGCGCAATGTTGGCCCGGGAGTAACAACCGTGCCACGAGGGGCCATATTGGCGGATTGCGGGCGATAGGGCTCGCCAGTCACGCCGTTTTCAGGGCCTGGAGCCGCAAACGGTAGAAGGTCCAAATGCGGTAGCAGGTTTAGGGCTCAAGAATGCGTGGTCATCCAAAGCCACCCGACCAGCACGAGCCCGAGCAGGAGGACCACCCCCAACCCCAAAGGACCCCACCGTACGCGCTGGTGAGGTGGCGATGGGGCGAACCCTGACTCTGTCCCCGTTCCTGGGATGGGAGGGGCTCCCGAGCCCGCGAGGGTGTTCAGTGCCTGGACAAGCCGCTTCACGCCTTGCCCACAGTCCTTTGGACAAGGCCCGTAAGTAACAACCGTGCCATGAGGGGCCGTTCTCTTCCAATGTGCTGGACTAAAGCACTAAACGGGGCTGATTTGGGCCATGGCCTGAAGCTGTGCGAAACAGGTAGCTAAGACCTTCACGCAGTGACTTCAGGCCATGGCCCATTTGCGGCGAGATCCCGACGGCCGCGAACGTCGTGGGTTTTGTCCCAGCGCGACGGGGGGGCACCGGGGCACTCAACCGAGGAAAGGAGCCGCCGATGTCGACCCACACCCCCTGGCGTGCGCTGGGGTTGCTGTGCACGGTTCAGTTCGTGCTCGTCCTGGATGCATCGATCGTGGCCGTGTCCCTGCCGCAACTGCGGGCCGACCTGGCCCTGCCCGATCATTTGCTACAGTACACCTTGTCGCTGTATGCGGTCGGGTTCGGCGGACTGCTCGTGTTCGGTGGCCGAGCCGCGGACCTGTACGGGCGACGGCGCTTCCTGCAGCTGGGGATCGCGCTGTTCGGCCTCGCTTCCATGGGGTGCGGCCTCGCGGCGAACGCCACGGCGCTGCTCGCCGGCCGCACGATGCAGGGCGTCGGGGCGGCCCTGGCATCACCCGCTGCCCTGGCGCTCGTCGTCGATCTGTTCGGCGAGGAGGATCGACGGGCGACGGTCCTGGGCGCTTGGGGGGCGGTCTCGGCCGCAGGGGGGGCCGCCGGACTCGTCCTCGGCGGCGTGCTGACCGACACCGTCGGGTGGCGGTGGGTGTTCTACCTGAACGTCCCCGTGTGCCTCGCGGCGGCTGGACTGACCGCGATCTGGTTGCCCGAGCGCAGGTCCTCCGGTGTCGCTCTCGACGCGATCAGCGCGGCGCTGGTCACGCTGGGGCTCGGGGCGTGGACCTTCGGCTTGACGGAGGTGGAGTCGAGAGAGCTCGCGAGCCCATCGAGCGGCGGGGCGATGCTCGTGGGCACTGCCCTGCTGATCACCTTCGTGCGACGCCAGCGGGTCGTCGACAATCCCCTCGTCCCCCTGGACCTCTTCGCCCCGACCCTGCCCCGCGTCGCCAACCTCGGTGCTGCGATCATCGCAGCGCTGATCGCCGCCCAGAACTTCTTCGGATCCCTGACCCTGCAGCGGGTGCTCGGGCGCAGTGCGGTCGAGACGGGCTTCGCGATTCTGCCCGTCACGATCCTAGCTACACTGGGATCGGCCCTGGCCGGCATGGTGGTTCGGCGCCTCGGGGTACGGGGGGCGCTCGTCACGGGCCTCGTCGTCATGGGAGGAGGCCTCGGGCTGTTGGTGGGGGTCGACTCCGCCTGGTCGGCCCTCGATCTCGCGCCTGGCTTCGGCATCTCGGCTTCGGTCTCGGCGTGGGTTTCGTCGCCGTGACCGAGGGTGCTACGGCGGGGGTTGCCCCGGAGCGCCGGGGGCTCGCCTCGGCCGTCCTCAACACCAGCAATCAGGTCGGTTTCGCAGTCGGCGTCGCCGCCCTCAGCGGGCTCGCCGTCGCTACGACGCGCTCGGCGGCCGACCCGACGGGACTCGAGGCCCTCGTCGCGGGCTACCGAGCTGCCTTCGTCGCTTCCGCCGCTCTTGCTCTGCTCACCGCCATCGCGGTGGGCCTCGCCTGGCACACCGCCGCGCCCGCGCTCAACCCACGAGGAGACGCCCGATGAGCCACGACAAGTTCACCATCGACATCGAGGATGCGGTCCTCGACGACCTGAAGGACCGGCTCCGGCGCACGCGTTGGCCCGACGCCGTGGCCCCCGGGTGGGGCTACGGCATGGATCTAGACGTGTTGAAGGAGTTCGTGGCCGCCTGGGAGGCGTTCGACTGGCGAGCTGCCGAGGCGCGGCTGAACCAGTTCCCCCAGTTCCGGGCCGACGTGGACGGCACCACGATCCACTTCGTGCAGGTGCGTGGAGAGGCGAAGGAGGGCCGGCGGCCGTTGATGTTGCTGCACGGATGGCCCTCGTCGTTCGTCCAGATGCTGCCGATCTGCGAGCGGCTCTCCGAGCGCTTCGATCTCGTGATCCCCTCGCTTCCGGGGTTCGGGTTCTCGTCGCGGCCCACCGAGCTGGGCATGCACGTCGGTCGAATCGGGGAGCTGATGCACCAGCTGATGACCGAGCTCGGCTACGACCGCTACGGCCTGCGGTCGAGCGATCTGGGTGCGGGCGTCGCGGGTGCGATGTGCCTGTCGTTCCCCGAGGCCGTGATCGGCTCTCACGAGTCGGGGACCAACCCCTTCGTGCCGCAGGTCCCCGACGACCTCACCCCGGAGGAGGAGACCTTCGTTCAGCAGGCCCAGCAGTGGATGCAGACCGAGATGAGCTACGCCATGCAGCAGTCTTCCAAGCCGCAGACCCTGGCGCCGGCCCTCAACGACTCTCCCGCGGGCATGGCCGCGTGGATGCTGGAGAAGTTCGAGCGGTGGAGTGACGGCGGGTTGGCGGCCTACGATCGGGACGGGCTGCTCACGAACCTCTCCATCTACTGGGCTACGCAGACCATCGGCTCGTCGATCCGGCTGTACGCGGAGACGGTGCGGGCCCCCGGCGCCTGGGGACGCTCGGAGGTGCCGCGCGGCTACGCGATGCTGCCTGCCGACATGTTCCCCACGCCGCGCCACTGGGTGGAGCGGAATGCCCGGGTGGATCGGTGGACCGTCCTGCCGCGGGGCGGTCACTTCGGCGAGTGGGAGGTCCCGGACCTTCTCGCCCCGGAGATCGAGGCGTTCTTCGAAAGGCTCTAGGCGTTCAACCGCCTCGGGCGTACACGGCTGGCGTGAGTCCGAGGCGCTTCTTCATGTGGCGACCGAGGTGGGATTGGTCGTAGAAGCCGCACCGCATGGCGGCCATCGCGGGGTCCATCCCCAGCCGGAGGTCCCCCCGCGCCCTCGAGAGCCTCACCATCAGTTGGTACTGGTGAGGCGTGGTTCCGAGCTCCCGACGGAACAGGCGGGTCAACGCGTGAGGCGGGGTTCGCGTCGGCTCCGCGAGCTCGAGCGCGAGAACGAGCGGCTGAAGAAGGTGGTGGCCGAGCTGAGTCTCGACAAGGCGGTGCTTCGAGAGGCTCTGGCAAAAAAGTGAAGAGCCCGGCCCATTACCGCTTGCTGGTGACCCATGTGCAGGATCAGTTCGGC